>NZ_CP099400.1:300000-402072 GCF_024721175.1 Rhizobium sp. Pop5
CATCGAAATTCTGGCGAAACACCGTACGCGGCATGACGATCGACAGCAGCACGTCGCCCGATCTTGCCGCACAGGCGACCCTCCTGCCGTGGCTCGCGCATGACGCCATCGTGCACCTGAGCGTGCCGCACGGGCTCGAGCAATATACGGGTGCGGCCTGGGGCACACGCGATGCCTGTCAGGGCCCGATCGAATTCATGCTCGCCTACGAGCATGATCGCGAGGCCAAGGAGGTGCTGAAGACCATCTTCAGCGAACAGTACCTGGAAAAAGGCGATTGGCCGCAATGGTTCATGCTGGAGCCCTATTCCAACATCCGGGCCGGCGACAGCCACGGCGACATCGTGGTCTGGCCGCTGAAGGCGCTCTGCGATTATATCGAGGCGACCGGCGATCTCGCCATTCTGGACGAGAAGGTCTCCTGGCGCGATGAAAAGACCATGCAGAAGGCGCCCGAGACCGACAGCATCGCCATCCATGTCGAGAAGCTGCTCGATACCGTTCGCCAACAGTTCATTCCGGGAACGCATCTGATCCGCTACGGCGAGGGAGACTGGAACGATTCCCTGCAGCCGGCCGATCCGCACCTGCGCGACTGGATGGTGAGCAGCTGGACCGTTGCCCTGCTTTACGAGCAAGTCGTGCGCTATTCCGCCATCCTGCGCCGCCTCGGCCACGATAAAAAGGGCAAGGCGCTCAGGAAGATCGCCACGGCGATGCGTCGGGATTTCAACCGCCATCTCATCCGTGACGGTGTTGTCGCCGGCTACGGCATCTTCGATCCCGAGCATGACGGCGTCGAATTGCTGCTGCATCCGAGCGACCGGCGCACGGGCCTGCACTTCTCGCTGATCTCGATGACGCAGGCGATGCTCGGCAAGCTCTTCACGCCGGCCCAGAGGCGGGATCATATGAAGCTGATCGAAGAGCACCTGCTGTTCCCCGACGGCGTGCGGCTGATGGAGAAGCCGGCGACCTATGCCGGCGGGCCTGAGACGCTGTTTCGCCGGGCTGAATCTTCCTCTTTCGTTGGCCGTGAGATTGGGCTGATGTATGTGCATGCGCATCTGCGCTACTGCGAGACCCTCGCGCTGGAAGCTGAGGCGGGCGAACTCTGGAAGGCAATTGCGATCGTCAATCCGATTGCCGTCACGACGTCCTTGCCGCATGCCTCGCTGCGCCAGCGCAATACCTATTTCAGCAGCAGCGATGCCGCTTTCCATGACCGCTATCAGGCGGCGGCGAAATGGGAGCGCGTCAAGGCGGGCAAGATCGCCGTCGATGGTGGATGGCGCATCTATTCGAGCGGCCCAGGGCTCTATACCCGAAGCTTCGTCGAAAATATCCTCGGGTTCAAACGGCGCTTCGGCCGGCGCAGGCACATACCGCTTCTTCCCGAAGCTCATGCCGCTATCGATCTGCAAACGGATCATGCCGCCTGGCGGCGGATGATGAAGCGATAAGGAGAGGTTCAGGACGAGGCGCTGGCGTCGCGCAGCTCTTCAAAGCGCGCGGTGCTCTTCGACAGGTGGGTTCGGATGGCGCGGCGCGCGGCGGACTCGTTGCCATCGCGGATCGCTGCGAATATGGCGTGGTGTTCCCTGCGCATGCGCGCCGCATGACGCTTGCGCTCGGCTGATGTCATCTTGTCCAGGCGCGCCCATTGTCGCGGCACCATGATGTTACCAAAGGTATCGAAGAGGCGGCCATAGTAGGAATTCTGCGTCGCGACCAGAATGGACCGGTGAAAAGCGTAGTCCTCCTGCGCACCATATCCGCCGTCTTCGAGCGCCTTGTCGAGGGCGTCGAGGCGATCCTGCATCCGGTCTAAGTCTTCCTGCGTGCGCCGCAAAGCGGCAAGGCCGGCGGCTTCGTATTCGATGCCCATGCGCAGCTCCAGCACGCGCAGAACCTCGTCGATCGACTGCAGGTCGTTCGGAATGATGGAGAAGGATCTCGGCTTCGGGTCGTTCGAGACGAACGCCCCCAGGCCCTGGCGGGTGGTGATCAGCCCCTTCGCCCGCAGCGTGGCGAGCGCCTCGCGCACGATCGTCCGGCTGACCCCGCTCGCCGCCATGATCGCCTGTTCGGTTGGCAGGCGCTGGCCCGGCTGCAGGTCGCCGGACTCGATCTGTGCCGTCAACGTATCTGCCAGACCGCTGCGCAGGTTCGCCGGCTGTCGAATGGTGTTGAAGACCGCCTTGTCCCTGTCCGTCATCCCCAAAGTCCTGCGTGTCGATGCGGCTGCGCCGGCTGTTCTCCTGTTGCTAGCGCATGCCGGCGGGAAAGGCAAAAGCGGCGTAAGCCACAACGGCTCCGTGCCCGGTCAGCCGACCGGGAAGGATCATCGCGCCAGCCAGCCGCCGTCGACAGGCAGTACAGTTCCGTGCACGTAGTCGGATGCCGACGACGCCAGGAACACGGCGGCACCGCCGAGTTCGGCCGGCTTTCCCCAGCGCCCGGCTGGAATGCGGGCAAGGATGGCGGCATTGCGGTCCGGGTCCTCGCGCAGCGCCGTGGTGTTGTTGGTGACGAAATAACCGGGCGCGATGGCGTTGACGTTGACGCCCTTGCCGGCCCATTCGCAGGCGAGCAGCTTGGTCAGTCCGGCAAGCCCGCTTTTCGAGGCAGTGTAGGACGGAATGCGGATGCCGCCCTGGAAGGAGAGCAGCGAGGCGATGTTGATGATCTTGCCCCTGCCCTTCTCGACCATGTGACGGCCGGCCGCCTGCGACAGGAAGAAGGCGGTCTTCAGGTTGACGTCGATCACGGCGTCCCAGTCTTCTTCGGTGAAGTCGAGCGCATCGGCGCGGCGGATGATGCCGGCATTGTTGACGAGGATATCCAGGCCGCCGAAGGTGCGGATCGTCTCATCGACGATCCCCTTGACCGGTTCGATGGTGGAAAGATCGGCCTTGATGACATGAAAGCGGCTTCCCGCCTGCTTCACCAGCGCTTCGGTTTCGTCCATCGAGGAACGCCCGACGGCGACGATCGCCGCACCGGCCTCCGCCAGCGCGGCTGATATGGCCTGGCCGATACCAGTGTTGGCGCCGGTGACGACGGCAGTCCTGCCGGAAAGGTCGAAGGGATTGGCCACGGCGCTTACCTCAGATCCGCAACGGCGATGTGATCCATGTCGGTAAAGCTCTTATTGTCGCCGGCCATCGCCCAGATGAAGCTGTAGTTGCGGGTGCCGGCGCCGGAATGGATCGACCACGGCGGCGAGATGACCGCCTGCTCGCTGGCCACGACCATATGACGGGTCTGCTGCGGCTCGCCCATGAAGTGGAAGACGCGCTGGTCGGCCTCGAGATCGAAATAGAGATAGGCCTCCATGCGCCGGTCGTGCGTGTGGGCCGGCATGGTGTTCCAGACGCTGCCGGTCTCAAGCATGGTCAGGCCCATGGTCAGCTGGCAGGACTGGCAGATCTCCGGATGGAGATACTGGTAGATCGAGCGCTTGTTGGAGGTTGCAGGGTCGCCGGGGCTCAGATGCCTTGCCTTGTCGCGGGCGAGCAGCACTGTGGGATGCGTGGCATGCGCCGGGGTCGAGACGAGGTAGAATTTCGCCGGATCGGCGGCGTCGCTGCTTTCGAAGCGGATGTCGCGCGCACCCTTGCCGACATAGAGGCAATCATATTTGGCAAGATCGTAGCTCGCGCCGTCGACGACGATGCGTCCGGCACCGCCGATGTTCAGCGCGCCGAGTTCACGCTCGGCAAGGAAGGTTTCCTGCCCGATCGCCGTCGGCGCCGTCAGCGTCAGCCCAGCGCCGAGCGGCATTGCTCCGCCAATGACCATGCGATCGTAATGGGAGTAGGTGAGCCGGATATTGCCGCCTTCGAAGATGGTTTCCACCAGAAAGTGACGCCGCAGCGTCTCCGTGTCGAAAGCACGCACGGCCTCGGGGTGGGAGGCGTGCCTCACGTCGATCTGCATGTCAATTTTCCTTCAGCTTCGTTGTCATCAAGCATTGACGCTATCGCGGAAGCCGGTCTCGGCGGCCATCCTCCGCTGCGGTGGTATCCGACCAGTTACATAGTTGTACGACAAGTTGGGTGTCAACAGCTTTATCCGGTGTCCGCTTTGAGGGAACGCGAGGCCGTTGAAGCGCGGAGGCGGATCGGGAGAAATGGAGAGATTGTGAGGGTATTCACAGCCAAGCGATAATCGCGGGCCACTCTCGGTGCGCCTAGCTTTTCATTGGCCAAAACGAAAAAAAGCCTGCCGCGGGAGGAGGTGCGGCAGGCTTTCGATAAAACCGAACGACAGCTGGGAGGAGGAGTGCTGTCGTTCCCGCAAGCGGCCCTGGGAGGAGGATGGGCGCCTGCATGCTCGAAGGGATGCGGGAGGAGGTGCATCGCTTCGATTGAAATAATCATACTTATTTCCTGCTCAGTTGATAGGCATTTCTTTGCAGGGCAGCTATGCGTTATGCGAAAAGCTGAGGGCTCTGCGATGGCGATGCAGCGGCCGCTAGCCCAAAAGCAAAGCGCCCGCTTGGGAGGAAGCAGGCGCCGGCAAAATCATCTGAGATGGCTGGTCTGTATGGCCGTTAGCGGGCGATGGCCGCGCGGGCGATAGCGTGGATATCGCCGCGGCCGATGCCGAGATCGTCCAGTTCGCGAGAGGACATACGGCCCAGTTCAGCGACCGTCTGACGATACTTGCGCCAGTTGTTAAAAGAGCGTGCTACGTTCATAATGATCCCCTTTCCGTGGGCTTTCGAAGCTTAGCTGCCAGTCCGTGGCGCTTCGTTCGCTTCGATGAGCTTCATATAATACGGGACTCGCGATTGTTGCAGCGCCAATGCGTCAGTGCACCTATGCAGCGCATGCATAGATCCTTATAAAAGAAGAAGGATTCAAGCTTTGAACCGGTCGAAGGCCGTCAGCCGCACAATCGGCGGATCGGCCTCTTTCCACCGGTAGATTTCCGCGCGCAGATAGGAAAGCTCATCGCCGAGATCCTCCTCGCCGATTTCGATCCACCAGGACTTCAGGCGGCCGTCGCTTCCATCCGACCAGCGATAGCCCCTCGCCTTCAGATGGTCCTTCATCTCGAATGGGCTGTGTTCCGCGAAGATGCGGATGCGGGAGCGCTGACTGGCGCGGTAGAGTTCCGCGAACGGGCTTTCGCCGTCGCGCTGCTCTCGGTCGAGGATTTCAAGCAGCGCATGGCAATCGTCGATGGCGCGATGGCCCTCATGAAAATAGCCGGCCTGACCGACGAGATAGCCGAGCTTGGTGCCCTCGAAGCCGCGCGAGCCCCAGTCGATCTCCGAAACCGAGCAGGCCCAGGCCTTGCCGGCGAAGATTTTCGAGAATGCCTCGCAGAATGGCCGGTCGAAACCGGCATTGTGGGCAATGATCAGACTAGCCGGTTCGATCAAGGCGTTCAGTGCCCGGATGTCGATGATCTGTCCCTCGACCATCTCGTCGGTAATTCCCGTCAGTCGGGTGATCTCGGGCGGGATCGGCCGGGACGGCTGTTGCAGGCCGCCATAGATGCCGACGACATCGCCGATTGCGCCGTCATCGCTGAACGTGAAAGCGACGGCGCCGATTTCGATGATTTCGTCGCTCCGATGGCTGAGGCCTGTCGTCTCCGTATCGAGAATGACGCCGATCTGCGAAAATCCAGGCCGTCGGACTGCCGCAATCGGCCGGGGCGCCAATCTTCTGAGGATACGATAGTTGCCGCTCTCTTCGAGCGTCCGCGCCATCTCTTCATCGGAGCGTGCGGCCGGCTGCGACGGTCGCCGGCGCGAGGGAGCATGCGTCTTGGCGCTCGCGGGCGATGCCTTGGCAAACATATCGAGTTGCGAATCTCTGTGCACGCTCATCGGATCTATATGTCACGGAGAGGCGGTCGAATCCATCGCAGCCGACCCTGACAGGTGGTTAGTTCACCGCTTGTTTTTCCAATGCAGGCGGCCTGCTGACCGGCGTGGCTGTCAATGCGGAACGGCAAGTCGCGCACCTCTTGCGTTTAACGGATATGGAGCTTAGCTGTTTGATTTCAGGCTCGATGCTCCGCGCGTGGCCCGCCTGTCAGGAGAGAAAAATGCATGTATGGCACGGGTTTAAGGCCGCGCTGAGAAAACGCCGGCAGGCCCGTAACGAAAAAATTCTCGTCAGGGAGCCGATCGTTGTCCCGCAATCCGCGGCGGCAACGCAGCCCGATCATTATTTGACCTGTGTTGCCATCGCAAAGAACGAGGGCGCCTATCTCGACGAGTGGATTCAGTTTCATCTGCTGGTCGGCATTTCGCATTTTTATATTTATGACAACGGATCGACGGATCAGTCCCTATCGGTGCTGAGAGCCTATGAGAAGGCAGGTATCGTGACCGTGGTACCTTGGCGTCCCTTCAGCGTTTGGGCGAACACACAGAATATGGCCTATGCCCATGCCGTCAGCAATTTTGGGGCGGGCAGCCGATGGATGGCCTTCTTTGATCTCGATGAATTCATGTTTCCGGTGCATGCCGCTTCATTGACCGAGCTTTTGCAGGCGCGAGAGCAGCAGCAGGCGATCTGCGTCACTGGGGTCAATTTTGGAACGAGCGGCCACGCCGTCAGGCCCGAGGGGTTGGTTACGGAGAATTACCGGCAGGCGGTTCCCATGGACCTCCAGCGCGAACATCCGAAGCTTCTGAACGTCAAGTCGATCGTTCAGCCGGCTCAGATCAGATCGATCGAGAGCGTACACTGGTTCAACCTCAAGGGCACGAACAAGATTGGCGTGAACGAGGATGGCGACCCGCTGCCGCGTTTCCCAAGGGAAGATCCCTTGAAGCTCAAGGCCGATACCGTGCGGTTCAATCATTATTACACGCGCTCGCGTGAGGAGTTTTCCGCGAAGGTCAACGGATCCAATGCGCGCGGACCGCAACTCCCGGCCGATGCCGAACAGCGCTGGGCGATGTTCCGGCAGATCGAGGAATTCAGCGTGCCGGACGATAGCATTCAACGGTTCGTTCCGGATTTGAAGGACAGGCTTTCCGCCTGGCAGAAGGAGATGGCTTCAGCATAGCATCCCGTGCCAAGCGAATGGGCGGACGAAGGAGAATGCATGTCAGGTGATACCGGAAAGGTCGTCGATAAGGATGTCGTTATCATCGGCGCCGGTGCTGCCGGCATTGCCGCCGCCCGCGGCCTGCAGACGCTTCGTCCGGATCTTTCCATCCTCCTGCTTGAAGCCGGCGATCGCCTCGGTGGCAGGGCCTGGACGGTCGGGCTGGCGGGAACTGTCGATGTCGCGCTCGATCTCGGCTGCGGTTGGCTGCATGGCGCGCGGACCAATGCCTGGACTGATATCGCCGGAGACGTCGGGCTGACGGTCGACCGTACGCCAGCACCTTGGAACGGCGGGCGTCAGATTAAGCGGGATGAGGCGGATGTCCATGCCGCGCAGGAGGCGATCGGCGCCTATTTCGAACGGCTCGAAAGCCACGAGGGCGGCGACATCGACATGGCCGGGATGCTGGAGCCGGGCAATCCCTGGAACGGTCAGATCCGGGCGATCGGTACTTACATCACCGGCGCCGAACTGGAACGCTCTTCGGTCGTCGACTATAAGAGATATGATCCCGGCCCCGGTCCGGATTGGCGGGTGCGCGAGGGCTACGGAACACTGGTCTCCCTTTACGGCAAGCCGGTTCCGGCAAGGCTCGGCGCCGAAGTCCGGCGCATCGACCATCGCCGTGCCGGCCGTATCGACATCGAGACAAACCAGGGGACGCTCAGCGCCCGCGCCGTGCTCGTCACCGTATCGACGAACGTGCTTGCTTTAGAGAAGATTACCTTCGACCCTCCCCTGCCCGAGAAGGCCGAGGCGGCCGCCCGTTTGCCGCTCGGGCTTGCCGACAAGCTCTTCCTGAGGCTCGCGCATCCGGAGGCGTTGCCGGCGGATACGCATATGCTCGGCTCCACCAGCCGCGGTGCGACCGGCACCTATCAGCTCCGGCCGTTCAGCGCACCTGTCGTCGAGGCCTATTTTGCCGGCGACCTCGCGCATGATCTTGAGCGGGAAGGCAGAGATGCCGCCTTTTCCCTAGCGGGAGATGAACTGGCGGCGCATTTCGGCGCGGATATCAAAAAAGGATTATCAGTGGCGGCGATGTCGGCCTGGGCGGCCATACCTCATATCGGTGGCTCCTATTCCTACGCCGAACCGGGTGCCTCCGATCTGCGCGGCCGTCTCGCCGCGCCGCATGACGGACGGATCTTCTTTGCGGGCGAAGCCTGCTCGCGCTCGCGTTATTCGACGGCGCACGGCGCCTATGAGACCGGCGTCGCCGCAGCCGATCTGATCGCCGGATCGTTTCCGCAAATTTCGTGATCGTCGCGGACTGCGACGGTCGGCAGGAATATTTTTTTCTCACTTGTCGCGCGGGCCGGATTGGCTATCTTCCCTCTCGGCCCCTGTGCTGAGAGCACAGAGCGCCATACGTCATCCGGCGGCAAGCGGCCGCCTCAAGCACGATATTGTCATCGATTGCAGGAGCCCCGGCTTCTACCCCGACGGCTTTCTGCGTCGGCTGCGGGTATCCGCATCAGGAGGAAGAAATGGATTATCGCAAGCTCGGTCCCAGCGGGACCGTCGTCACCGCTTATTGCCTTGGCACCATGACCTTCGGCGCGGAGGCCGACGAGGCCGCCTCGCACAAACTGCTCGACGATTATTTCGCCTGGGGCGGCAATTTCATCGATACCGCCGATGTCTATAGTTCCGGCAAGTCGGAAGAGATCATCGGGCGCTGGCTGAAGGCCCGCCCGACCGAGGCCCGCCAGGCGATCGTCGCGACCAAGGGGCGTTTTCCGATGGGCAATGGACCCAACGATATCGGCCTGTCGCGCCGCCATCTCGGCCAGGCGCTCGACGATTCGTTGCGCCGTCTCGGCCTCGAGCAGATCGATCTCTACCAGATGCATGCCTGGGATGCTCTGACGCCGATCGAAGAGACGCTGCGCTTCCTCGACGATGCGGTTTCATCCGGCAAGATCGGCTATTACGGCTTCTCCAACTATGTCGGCTGGCATATCGCCAAGGCTTCGGAGATCGCCAAGGCGTGCGGCTATACACGCCCGGTGACGCTGCAGCCGCAATACAGTCTTCTGGCGCGGGACATCGAGCTTGAAATCGTCGCGGCCTGCCAGGATGCCGGCATGGGCCTGCTGCCCTGGTCGCCGCTCGGCGGCGGCTGGCTGACCGGCAAGTACAAGCGCGACGAGATGCCGACCGGCGCCACCCGCCTCGGCGAAAACCCCAATCGCGGCAGTGAATCCTATGCGCCGCGCAATGCGCAGGAACGGACCTGGGCGATCATCGCGGCCGTCGAGGAAATCGCCAAAATCCGCGGCGTCAGCATGGCTCAGGTGGCGCTCGCCTGGACGGCGGCGCAGCCGGCCGTGACCTCGGTCATCCTCGGCGCCCGCACGCCCGAACAACTCGCCGACAATCTCGGCGCGATGAAGGTCGAACTCTCCAAGGAGGAGATGGCGAGGCTCAACGAGGTCAGCGCCCCGCAACCTCTAGACTATCCCTATGGCAAGGGCGGCATCAACCAGCGCCACCGCAAGATCGAGGGTGGCCGCTGATCTTCGCCAACAACGCAAAGAGCCGCCATGTTTCCATGGCGGCTCTTTGGCCTTGGGAGGCACTTCAGGCTGGAAGCTGGAAGATCCAGTTGGCGATCAGGACGATTGCCAGGCCGCCGACAAGTGCGAGATAGGGGAGCATGCCGGCTTTCTTGACGCCGAGATCCTGGCCGATGAGGCCGAGATCCTCCATCGCGCCTGCCGGGAACTTGCCGCCGTCACGCACATAGTGGCGATAGGCGAAGACCGGCAGGATGAGGGCTGCGAAGATGAAACCGACCCAGAGCGCATTGGAGTAACCCCAGACCTTGGCGCCGGCGCCGAGGAAGAGCGCGTTGACAAAAGCGAGCACGGTGTTGAGGCCGATCAGCCAGCGCGGCGCCTTCCACGGGCGTTCGATATGGCCGGAATCCATCCGGTGGATCCAGCCGGAATTGAGGTTCAGGAAATTGAAGATGATGTAGCCGACATTCGAGACGGCCAGCACAAAGAAATAGCCGCCGGTGTCCGAGGCGATCGCCAGAAGGAAGAGGTTGAAGGCGAAATCGGTCCACATGGCCCGCGTCGGGGCGCCGTGCTCGTTGGCATGGTCGAGATATTTCGGCAGCCAGCCGTCCTTCGAACCCTGATAGAGCGTGCGCGAGGAGCCGGCCATCGCCGTCATGATGGCAAGGAAGAGCGCCATGATCATGAGGACGACGAGGAGCTGGGTGATGACCCGGCCGGCGCCGATCAGGCCGCCGAGCGCTTCGGCGACACCCGTGCCGTCGACGATGCCGGGCGCGAGCATGCCCGCATGGCCGAGAACGCCCTGGAAAGCGAAGGGTACGAGGAAGAAGAACAGGCAGCAGGCAAGGCCGGAATAGAAGATCGCCTTGAATGTGTCGGTCTTCGGGTTCTTCAGTTCCCGGGTGTAGCAGACGGCTGTCTCAAAGCCGTAGGTCGACCAGGCGGCGATATAGAGGCCGCCGAGGAAGAGCGTCCAGCCGCCGTTGCTCCAGGTGCCGTCGGAGGCGGTATAGGCGGCCGTCGGCGGCACGAGGCCAGTGACGTTGGCGGCGACGACCTGGCCGCTGATGATCGGGTAGAGGCCGATGATCAGCAGCGGGACCAGCACGATGATCGCCAGCCATTTCTGCACGCTTGCCGTTTCCGAGATGCCGCGATGCTGGATCGCGAAGATGATCAGCATCAGGATGCCGCCGATGAAGAAGGTGGCGTTGATGTTGGCAGTGGCGAGGAAGGGGATGCTGAAGCTTGCGAGAGACCAGCTGCGGATCGCCGGCGTCAGCGCCGCGACGCCGTCGGCGCCGAGCAGCGCCTTGACGGCATCATCAGGCGTCGTGCCGGCATGGGCTGCAATATATTCGGCGACGCGGGGGCTATCGGCCGTAACGGAAGCGGCATGCGCTGCGATCCAGTCGAGGACCATTTGCGAGATCCGCTGCCGGAATCGGGAAGAATGCATTGAGGATATAGCCGGCGGCGATGGCGCAGCCGAGCGAAAGCACCGGCGACCATGCAAACCAGTTGCACCAGACCGACAGCGGCGCGATGAATTTCGAATAGCGCAGCCAGGCGGTGGCACCGTAGACGGAGGCCCCGCCGGATTTATTGCCGAACATGCCGGCGATCTCTGCATAGGTGAAGGATTGCAGGAAACCCATCACCATCGAGATGATCCAGACGACGAAGGCGAGTTTGCCCGTCGTGCCTGCGATGCCGCCAATGGAGAAAAGAACGAGAGGCGGCACGCCCGCGGCCACCCAGAATGCGCCCTTCCAGTCGAGCGCGCGTATAAGCTTACCTTCGGTGCCGGATGCAATTCCGGCCTCCACAACATCTGTCATCGGTGAAATTCCCCATTCGATTGTTCCGGACGTATCTCTGTACGTCTCCCTGAACGTGTCTCCCTGACAGTCTCAAGCCCGCTCGGATGATTTTGGCGATCCGCGCTCCCGACGGATTCTCCGAGTCTGAACTCTTTATGCATAGTGAAGATATTTTCTTTTTAGTCAACATGACTTTACTTTCCCCAGGCATTTTGTAACCTGTATGGGTGTGTGCCGAAGGGCGTGCAGATCCCCCATGAGGGTAGAATGCGAGAACTTCATCCTGCCATGCCGAGCCTGCGTACGGTCGTTCCGAGCCTCGTCCATTATCCCGGTATTCCAGCCCTGCCTGAGGGCACTGAACGCTACCGGGCAAAGGGCGGCGGGTCGGTCGTCGTGCGCGTCGAGGCGGGCGACCGCGTGAGCGTCATCGACAGCGAAGGCGGGCAGATTTGCGAACTCTCCTTCCTTGACGAAAAAGGTCGCTTCCAGGCAGCCGGTCTCGGAACGGCATTCACCAATTCGGCCGAGGGTTTGAAGACCATTCTTCAGATGGACGATGAGAGTGCGGCCCGCATGCGCGTGGCGCTTCAGCGGCGCGGCGCCGATCTTGCGGCGGCCGGAGCGCTGAGTATCTTCGGGGCGGGGTCGAGCCCGGGCAGCCGGGCAGAGTTCACGATCGCCATGAAGGGCCTGCTGATCGTCGCGGCACCCGCCGGCGCCATGTCGCCTGAGGCGCAGGATACGGCGACGCCGATCGAGATCAGGATCAAGCGCAGCCTCCTCATCCGCGATTACGCTTCGGCCCTGCCGGAGCCGGTCGCCGATCCGATCGAGGATATCCGCATTCGGGCGGCGAGTGCCGCCGCCTATTTCGTACGCGCCGGCGAATTCATTCAGATCATCGACGTCTATGGGCGCCAGTGCACCGATTTCCAGGCCTTTGCCGCCCGCAAGGTCGACAAGGGTCTCGATCTCGCGCTCGATTCGACCGTCACCCGCACGCTGCTCGGTCGCAGCTATCCCACGCCCGGCCTGCCGTCCAAGGCCTTCGACCGCGACTTCGAGCCGCTGGTCGAGATCGTCCAGGATACGGTCGGCCGCCACGACGCTTTCGCGACCGCCTGTAATTCGCGCTATTACGACGACATGGGTTATCCCGGTCATGTCAACTGCACGGACAATTTCAATGCGGCGCTGGCGCCTTACGGCATTGCCGGGCGCAAGGGCTGGGAAGCGCTGAATTATTTCTACAACACCAATATCGACCACAACAACCAGCTCTATCTCGACGAGCCCTGGTCGCGTCCCGGCGATTACGTGCTGATGCGGGCGCTGACCGATCTCGTCTGCGTCTCATCGTCTTGCCCTGACGATATCGATGCGGCGAACGGCTGGGATCCGACGGATATCCACGTCCGCACCTTTTCCGGAAAAGAGAAATTCTCACGAGCGGTAGCCTATCGCATGACACCAGATGCAGAAGCCGAACTGACGCGCGAAACCGCCTTCCATCCCCGCCTTTCGGCGTTGACGCGAGATTATACGGAATATCGCGGCTACTGGCTGCCGAACCGCTTCTCGTCCGAAGGTCCGGTCGAGGAGTACTGGGCCTGCCGCGAGCGCGCCGCCGTGATCGATCTCTCGCCGCTGCGGAAGTTCGAAGTGACGGGTCCGGATGCCGAGGAACTGCTGCAATATTGCCTGACGCGCGACGTGCGTAAACTCTCGACCGGCCAGGTCGTCTATTCCGCGATGTGCTACGAAAATGGCGGAATGATCGATGACGGCACGCTCTTCAGGCTCGGCGACAAGAACTTCCGCTGGATTGGCGGCGATGATTTCAGCGGCATATGGCTGCGTCAACAGGCCGAGAAGAAGGGCTTCAAGGCCTGGGTCCGCTCATCGACCGATCAACTGCACAATATCGCGCTGCAAGGCCCCAAGAGCCGCGACATCCTGAAGGAGATCATCTGGACGGCGCCGCGCCAGCCCGCGATCGGCGAGCTCGAATGGTTCCGCTTCACCGTCGGTCGCATCGGCGGCTTCGAGGGCGCCCCGGTCGTCGTCTCGCGCACCGGCTACACCGGCGAGCTCGGCTACGAGATCTTCTGTCATCCGAAGGATGCGTTGACGGTGTTCGACGCCGTCTGGGAGGCAGGCCAACCGCACGGGCTGAAGCCGATGGGGCTGGAGGCGCTCGACATGGTCCGCATCGAGGCGGGCCTTATCTTTGCCCATCACGAATTCACCGACCAGACGGACCCTTTCGAGGCCGGCGTCGGCTTTACCGTGCCGCTGAAATCCAAACAGGACGATTTCATCGGTCGCGAAGCGCTGATCCGGCGCAAGGAACATCCGCGCCATCTGCTCGTCGGCCTCGACATCAAGGCCAACGAGGCGGTCGGCCATGGCGACTGCATCCATATCGGCCGCGCCCAGGTCGGCGTCGTCACCAGCGCCACGCGCTCGCCTGTTCTCGGCAAGACGATCGCGCTCGCCCGCATCGACGTGATGCATGCAAACCCGGGCACCGAGGTCGAGATCGGCAAGCTCGACGGCCACCAGAAGCGCCTGCCGGCGACGATCGTGCCGCTTTCGCATTACGATCCGCAGAAGACACGGCCGCGCTCGTAACCCGTTTTTCGTTCAGGAGACGGCGATCGGTTCCGTCGTCGTCTCCTGGATGTTGCCCTCAAGCGGCCTGTACGGCTGCGTTCAAGGGGATTTCGACATCGATCTCGAGCGTCGAGACATATTCGTTGCGATCGATCGTCACCTGCACCTTGTCGTGGTCGAGTTCGACATGCTTTGCGATCACCGCAAGGATTTCCTCACGCAGCAGGGAGACGAGGTCCGATCCCGCCGAGGAGCGCTCGTGGGCGAGGAGTACCTGGAGGCGTTCGCGGGCGGCCGGCGCTGTGCGCTGCTTGTTGAAGAGACGGAAAATATTCATGCCGCTCTCCTTCCGAAGATCTTGCCGAAGATATTCCGCTTTTCCTCAGGGATCGCGATCGGCAAAGACTCGCCGGCGAGCCGGCGGGCGGCGTCGAAATAAGCCATCGCAGCCGCGCTGCGGCTTTCCGCCAGCGTAACCGGCGCACCGATATTGGAGGCCCGGAGCACATCCATGCTCTCAGGCACGATGCCGAGCAGCGGGATGGACAGGATTTCCAGGACGTCGTCGACCTTCAGCATATCGCCGCGTTCGGCACGGTTGGCGTCGTAACGGGTGAGCAGCAGATGCTTTTCCATCCGCTCGCCGCGTTCGGCCTTGGCGGTCTTGGCGTCCAGCAGGCCGATGATGCGGTCGGAATCGCGCACCGACGAAACTTCCGGATTGGTGACGACGACGGCAACGTCGGCATGGCGCATGGCAAGCGTTGCGCCGCGCTCGATCCCGGCGGGGCTGTCGCAGATGATCCAGTCGAAGTAGCGCTTCAGGTCGTTGATGACGCGCTCGACGCCCTCGGCCGTCAGATTGTCCTTGTCGCGGGTTTGAGAAGCCGGCAGCAGGAACAGCGTCTCCAGGCGCTTGTCGCGGATCAGGGCCTGCGTGAGCTTAGCGTCGCCCTGGATGACATTGATCAGGTCGTAGACGACCCTGCGTTCGGCGCCCATCACGAGGTCGAGATTGCGCAAACCGACGTCGAAATCTACGACGACTACTTTTTCATTGCGTTGCGCCAGCGCCGCTCCCAAAGCGGCGGTAGAGGTCGTCTTTCCGACCCCGCCCTTACCTGACGTGACGACGATCACTTTCCCCATTTCTCTCTCCTTTGCCGTGGCCGCAGCCGGGTCAGATCAGTTTTTCCGCCATGATCGCGTCCTCTTCGAGCCAGAGCTGAACAGCCTGTCCGCGAAGATTGGGGGCCATGTCTTCCGCCATTTTGTAGATGCCGTCGATCGCCACCAGCTCGGCTTCGAGCTTGCGGCAAAAGATCCGCGCCGATGCGTTGCCGATGGAGCCTGCCATCGCCCGGCCGCGCAACGCGCCGTAGATATGGACCGACCCTCCGGCGATGACCTCGGCGCCCGATGCGACAGATCCTATGACGGTGACGTCGCCTTCCGGGAAGATCACCGACTGCCCCGAGCGCACCGGTTCCCTGATGACGATGGATTGTGTTGTCGTTGCCGGGCGGGTCTCGGGCGCTGCCGGCTTGGCCACCGGATCTGCAGCCTCATTCGACTGAACCTCGATATCGGAAGCGGAGCGGCCGCCTTTGAGCGCCGGAGGCATGCCCGCGCCGAGGATAGACGGCCGGGCGCCTTCGATGCCCATGATGCTGACATTGCGCTTGGCAAGTTCGGCGATGAGGTCCTTCAGCTGCGGCCGGTCGATTTGCAAGTCCGTCAAATCGAGCACGACAGGCCGTCCAAGGAAGAAGCCGGCCGAACGAGCAGCCAGATCGTCCAGTCTGTTCAGCCAATCATCGATCGGCAGATCTGGGGACAGCATGACCGCCAGGAAAGAGCGGCCCTTGATGCGGATAGAGCGAGCGTCTGTTAGCACTTTGGTCATCTATGTGAAGAAATCGTTGACCATGTCTACCGCCGGTATGGTTAACAAATGGTTAACGTGGCCCTAACATTACCTGCAGCTGCACGAGATTCTTCGCGGCCGAAATCACAACAAGTCATTGTAAATGCATCGCAATTAGAAGATGCCCTGCACAGTTAATCGTGCGGCTTTCATCGTGAGCCGCAAATCAACTGGCGCTTGGGTAATGCTCAGCCTTGCGCCTTGCGCTGGGCCTCGGAAATGGCACGTGCGGCCTCTTCAGAGGAATTGGCGAGCGTCCGCATTTCGGCGGCAAGCACGGCAAAGCCCGATCCGGCGGTGCCGGCGCGCGCGGCCTCAATACCGGCATTGACGGCGAGCAGCTTGAGATAGCGAAGCGACTGCAGGATCTCGTTGGTCTTCGAAGCGGTGACGCGCATGTCGGCGGTCTGTTCGTCGATTCGCTGATAGAGCGATTCGATATTGATGATGCTTCCTTCGAGATAGAGAAGCTCACCCTTCTGATCCCAGATGCCGCCGCCGGTCTCTGTTACCCAGATGAGATGACCCATGGCGTGGCGGATGCGATATTCCATCGTCCAGTCCGTGCGCTTCTCCAGCGCCTGCCCGACGATCTCGTCCATCAGAGGCACGTCTTCCTCGTACATGATCGAGGTGAAGGTCCGCGTACGGTTGCCGATGATTTCGTCGGCGGGATAACCGAAGATGCGCTCGATGCCGTCTGTCATCTCAAGCATTGTGTAGTTTTCATCGGCGCGGCAGCGATAGAGAAAACCGCTCATGCGCCCGAGAATGCTCGTTTGAAAATCCATGAAGGCCTCGCTCGAGAAGAGGAGTTGCGAGATCGGATTACTCGCTTCACTTTTACGCTGGAAGGAGCCGCGACGAACGGCTCTCTTCTTGATACGTGGAACCTGCAGCGCCGCGGGTCTTTTCCAGAGCCGCAAAGGACGCTGCACTTTGAATTGCAGTAATTCTATCCTGCAATCCGATTCGAATTTAAGGAATTATGCAGCAGCCGACCGTCAGTTGCGCAGATATTCCTCCATGGAGTCATCGAGGGCCTCGACCCAGGGCGTGTGATGCGTCGGCGACATGTTGCCGGTCATCAGCGAACGGTATGCATGGTCGCGGAAGCCCATGATATTGTGGGCCTTGTGATGTTCCCACTCCATGAAGGTCCGGTTGGTGCCCTCGATGTCGAAGGAGGGATAGTCGGTCTCGACGAGCAGTTCCTTCACATAGTCGCCCTGATACCAGATCATCTGCTCGGCATCTTCGAGCGTCTCCTCGCGGGCGCGCCACATGTCGAAATTCGCCTTCAGCTCGTCTTCCGGCGGCAGCGTGATGCGGCCCATCATGACGTCGCGCGCCCACCATGCCTGCACGTCGAACATGTTGAAGGTGTAGAACTGGTCCTGCATGCCGATATAGAAGAGTTGCGGATTCTTGTCGAAGATCACGCCCTTGTAGAGGCTGTCGGCCCATAGACGGTTGGCCGTCTTCAGCCGGAGTTCGTCGGGCAGGAAAGGAAAATGGTGCTGGTATCCGGTGCAAAGGATCAGGGCGTCGACTTCCTTGCTCGAGCCATCGAGAAAATGCGCTGTGCGGTTTTCGAGCCGGGTCAGCAGCGGCCGTTCTTCGAAATTCTCTGGCCAGTTGAAGCCCATCGGCTTTGAACGGTAGCTCGTCGTCACCGATTTTGCGCCATATTTCCAGCATTGCGAACCGATGTCCTCGGCCGAATAGCTGCGACCGACGAGCAGGATGTCCTTGCCCTTGAACTCCAGTGCGTCGCGGAAGTCGTGGGCGTGCAGCACACGGCCGTTGAAGGTCCTGACACCCTCGAAATAGGGCACGTTCGGCGTCGAGAAATGACCGGAGGCGACGACGACATAGTCGAATTCCTCGTCATACATCCGGTCCTCGACGCGGTTGTGCGCCGTCACCGTGAATTTCTTCGTGGCCTCGTCGAAGCGGACCATGCGCACCGGCGTGCTGAAGCGCACCCAGTGGCGGACATTCGCCTTCTCGACGCGGCCCTTGATATAGTCCCAGAGCACGGCGCGTGGCGGATAAGAGGCGATCGGCTTGCCGAAATGCTCCTCGAAGGAATAGTCGGCGAATTCGAGGCATTCCTTCGGGCCGTTCGACCAGAGATAGCGATACATGCTGCCGTGGACCGGCTCGCCATATTCGTCGAGGCCGGTACGCCAGGTATAGTTCCAGAGCCCGCCCCAGTCCGATTGCTTTTCGAAGCAGACGATCTCCGGGATTTCGGCGCCCTTCTGGGCGGCCGATTGAAAGGCGCGCAGCTGCGCCAACCCGGAAGGACCGGCACCGATGACGGCTACTCTTGTCATGAAGCATTCCCCTCTTGATTATATGTCATTGCTTGGTTTGGGCGTGTGAGAAGACGCACGGCTGGTGCGCATCCCCGCGCCTCAGTCCGGATAGATGCCGGGGCTGGTCGGCGCCCCATCGTCGTATTTGGAAAGCCAGTCGATCGTGGTCTCGCGGAAGCGGGTGAGGCCCTTGTAGTCAATGAGCTCCGGCGGCAGCGTCTTCAGCACGCGTGGGAAGCGCCGCGCCCATTTCGGCACGGTGGCGAGTTCTTCCATGTTCATCAGGTAGCAGCGGATGACGAAGAGGATCGCGTTGGAACGCGGCAGCCGCCAAAGGCTTTGCAGCTCGACCCGCAGATGCACTTTCTCGCCGACATTGTCTGATGTCACCGTCGTGCGGTCGGGGCCCCATTTGTGATAATTCTCCGGGCTGGTGTCGAGCCGCGGATTGATCGTCATCGTCCAGTTGAAGCGCCGCGTCGGCTTGCCCTGCTGCAGGTTCAGGAGGAATTTCAGCGCTCGGTCGAAGACGCCGATCTGATGGGCGAGCGGCACCGGCCCGTGCCATTCCATGAAATTCATGCCGATGTCGAAATCGAGCGACCAGTCGGCCTGCGTCGTCACCATGCCGGCATCCATCCACAGATTTCCGTCGCGCTGGTCGACGATGCAGAAATCGCCCTGGGCCTGGCGGGTAATATATTCGAACGGCTCATAGGGCAGCGTCGAAGCGTCGCCGAAGGTGAAGCTGTCGTCGATGCCGAGCGGGCGATTGATCCAGCGCCACTGGTCGCCGTTGCGGATCAGCGTGAAGTGATCGGGATAACCCGCCGCCTGCTCTTCCATCAAAAGTTCGAGCGTATCCCATTGCGCGCTCATCATGTGCGGCAGCGCCTGGTAGCGCAGCGGATCTTCCTTCAGCACCAGCGCCCGGTCGTGCATCTCGGCGACGTAGTGTTCGTCGACATCGATCAGGCTTTCGTAGACCGTTCCCGCCCGGCCGTGCACATGCGGCTCCATATTGACCGAATACATGTATTCGTCGCGGTCGAAGGGAAACGGGAAACGCCGGATGTTTTCCGGGCTGTTCCGGTAGCTGAAATCGTTCCGGAAGGTTTCCTGTTTGAAGACGATTGCCATATCCGGTCTCCTTGTTCCGCTTTTCCCGGCGCCGCTAGAGATCAAGATGCAGCGTGTTTCCCTCGAAACGGGAAACGCAGATCATCACTTTGCGGCCGGATGCCTTTTCTTCGCTCGTTAGATAGACGTCATTGTGCAGCAGCTTGCCGTCGCAGGTGACGACCCCGGTTTCGCATTGACCGCAGGCCCCGCCGCGACAGAGGAAGGGCGCATCGACGCCCGCCGCCTCGATCGCCTCCAGCATGCTTTCGTGATGCCCGACCTTCACGGTCTTGCCGGACCGCAGGAGTTCGATCGCGAAGGGCTTGCCGGGCAGCGACGACAGGAACCGTTCCGAATGCAGGTTCTGTTCCGGCCAGCCCGCGTTAAGCCCTGTTTTCAGCACGCCGTCGATCATGCCGGAGGGGCCGCAGACGTAGAGATGCGTGCCGAGCGGCTGGCTGTCGAGCAGGCGCGTCAGGGGAATGGCCCCGCCTTCGACATCGCAATGGATCTTGATGCGATGCTGGCCGTAACGCTCCTGGAGTTCCCGCCAGTAGGCGCCGCGGTCGCGCGTGCGTATGGCATAATGCAGTTCGAAATTGGCGCCTTCGCGGGAAAACTGCTCCATCATCGCGATGAAGGGCGTAATGCCGATGCCGCCGGCGATCAGAAGGTGCTTGCGCCCGCGCCAGTCCGGCTGGAAGAGGTTGACGGGATAGCTGACCTTCAGCTCGTCGCCTTCGCTCACTTTCTCATGCATGAAGGTGGAGCCGCCGCGCGAATCTTCGACATGCAGCACACTGATCTCATAGGCGGCGCAATCATGCGGCGGTGACATCAGCGAATAGGCGTTGCGTCTGACATGGCCGCCATCGTTCATCGAGACGATGATATGGGCACCACCGGAAAAATAGGGCATCGGCTTGCCATCAAGGCGCTCGAAGCGGAAGCGCTTGACGCGCTCGGCAATCGGCGTGATCCGCGTCACGCGAACGGGAATTTCAGTGCCGCCGCTCAAAGGAACAACTCCTCTGGCTCAGGCGCGCTGCCGGGGTCTTCCGCGTCGATGTTGACGCCCTGGAAGGCGGCGAGCCGGCGCGAATAATGGTCACGCACCAGAAGCGTCAGCCCGCAATGGCTGCAGGCAAAGGGGCTGGTGGTGACGTCATCCGTGATGCCCTTGCAATGGACGCATTGCACGCGCCTGGCCAGCGAGCCGCGATGCTCGGTGATGAGAGAGGCATGGTCCATGCCGTATTCGAGCGCCACCAGCATCGCCTGGCCGATGAAGCCTTCCGTGCCCGATATGTAAAGCCGGGTGCCCATATGGGCGGTGGCGAGCGAACCCTTCAATCGGAAAAGCAGCGTCGCGATTGTCGGCGCCGTGAAGAACATGTCGGCGCCAAGATGGCGGAGTGCTTCGTCCAGGCCGGACCCTTGAGAGCCACGGGCGACATAGAGGATTTCGCTGCGGGAAAGAGCAGCCTCGTCAAGGGCTGCACGCTGGTCGAGGAGAGCCTTGGCGCCCTCCCCTTCAAGCGCGAAAACGTGCCGCCGGGCGGTCGGCTGGATGGTCAGGCCCTTGTAGACTGGTCGGCTCTTGATGCCTGCAACGAGCATTCGCGTGCTCCTTAACCTACGGCAATCCTCTTTTTCTTCTCCGGATCGTCGAAGGGAAGCGTGTGGGCGGTGGCGCTTGCCTTGACGGTCTTGCCGCGCACTTCGAGTTTCGCCCCGTGCACCGCCTTGTCAACGTCGAGACGGGCAATCGCCATGGATTTCTTCGTCAGCGCCGAATAGCTCGGGCAGGTGATGACGCCGACTTTCTTTCCATCGGCAAAGACCTCGTCGCCGAGATCGGCCGGGCCGTCGGCATCGATCAGCATGCCGAAGATCTTGAAGCGTTCCTTGCCCTTCAGGCGCGCATGCTCCTCGGCGCCGCGGAAGCCGGTCTTGCCGGGGCTGACGGTGAAGTCGAGGCCGAGTTCCCAGAGGCTGTCGCCGGGCGGCTGGTCTGCGAACGGGTACATCTGCGAATTGTCGTAGGGGTAGAACAGCAGGTAGCTTTCGACGCGCAGCATGTCGAGAACCGAAAAGCAGCAGGGGATGATGCCCATCTCCTTGCCTTCTTCGACGATCCGGTCCCAGACCATGACGGCGTCCTGGCCGCGCACGAAGATCTCGTAGCCGCGCTCGCCGGTATAGCCGGTGCGCGAGATCATCACGGGCGCGCCGAACAGCGTCGTCTGCATGTGGTGGAAATATTTGAGGTCGCGAATGCTGGGCACATATTTGGCGAGGTAATCAACGGCAAGCGGACCCTGCAGCGACAGGTCGTGCAGGTCGTCGTCGAAGAGCACCGCGCAATTGCGGCCGGCCGCCTGTTTGACGACCTCCTCGTGGCCGGAGCCGGAACCATGTACCAGCATCCACGAATTCGGGCCGGTGCGATAGACGATGCAATCGTCGGTGAAGTGGCCGCGCTCATTCAGCATGGTTGCATAGACCGAGCGGCCGGGATAGATCTTCGTCAGGTCGCGGGTGGTGATGTAGTCGAGGACGGCGATGGCGTGCGGGCCGACCAGATGCACCTTCTTCAGGCCCGAGACATCCATGATGCCGGCTTTGGTGCGGACCGCGACATGCTCTTCCGACATGTCCTTGTCGTAGGTCCAGGCGGTTCCCATGCCGCTCCAGTCCTCAAGCTTCGATCCCAGAGCGCGATGCCGATCCGCCAAGGCGGAGAAACGCCATGATAAAGCCATTTCCGTTCCCTCTTATTTCCTCTACGGAATATTTATTTCCTGACTATATAAGTCTTTCGCGCCGTGGCAAGCCCGCCCAGCTGCATTCCAATCAAAACTTCGGTGGGGTCTGCCCGGCGGTGCGATGGGCGGCGATGACGGTATTGGCCATCAGCATGGCGATGGTCATCGGGCCGACGCCGCCGGGAACCGGGGTAATGGTGCTGGCGACTTCGCAGACTTCGCGGAAGGCGACGTCGCCGACCAGCCGGGTCTTGCCCTCGCCCTTGTCGGGAGCCGGTACGCGGTTGATGCCGACGTCGATAACAGTCGCACCCGGCTTGACCCAATCGGCCTTCACCATCTCCGGCCGGCCGACGGCGGCCACCAGGATATCGGCATTGCGGCAGACCTCGGCGAGGTTCTTGGTCCTGGAGTGAGCGATCGTCACCGTCGCATTGGCATTGAGCAGCAATTGCGCCATCGGCTTGCCGAACAGATTGGAGCGGCCGATGACGACGGCGTTGAGGCCGGAGAGATCCTCGCCATGGGTGCGGCGGACGAAGACCATGGCGCCGGCTGGGGTGCAGGAGACCAGCCCGGTCTTCAGGTCGCCGGTGGCAAGCTTGCCGGCATTGACGACACTCAATCCGTCGACATCCTTTTCCGGCAGGATCGACTGGATGATCGGTTCGCTGTCGAGCGGCTTCGGCAGCGGCAGCTGCACCAGAATACCGTGGATCGACGGATCGGCGTTGAGGGTGGCGACGAGGGCTGCCAGCTCCGCCTGGCGGGTGTCTGCCGGCAACGTGTGCTGGACCGATTTGAAACCGCATTCCCTGGCCATGCGGCTCTTGGAGCCGACATAGGCATGGCTTGCCGGATCGTCGCCGACGATGATGACCGCAAGACCGGCGGTGACGCCGCTTACCTTTTCCAGCGCCGCCGTCGCACTCTTTACCGTCGCGACTACGGATGCAGCAACAAGCTTGCCGTCGATGATCTCGACCATTTCTCAGCCCATGCGTTCGGATGCGTAGCTTCCGGGGCTTGCCGGGAAGACCACGGTGCGGTTGCCGTTGATGAAGGTGCGGTGATGGATATGGGCGTGGATGGCGCGCGCCAGCACCTGGCTTTCGACATCGCGGCCGATCGAGACATAGTCGTCGGGCGACTGCGCATGGGTGATGCGCGCCGTGTCCTGCTCGATGATCGGACCCTCGTCGAGATCGGCGGTAACGTAATGGGCCGTCGCCCCGATCAGCTTGACGCCGCGGCCATAGGCCTGCTTGTAAGGGTTGGCGCCCTTGAAGGACGGCAGGAAGGAGTGGTGGATGTTGATGATCTTGCCCGACATCTTCTGGCACATTTCGTCCGACAGGATCTGCATGTAGCGGGCAAGCACGATCAGCTCGGTGCCGGTCTGCTCGGCCACCTCCATGATCCGCGCCTCGGCCTGCACCTTGTTGGCCTTGGTGACGGGAATATGGTGGAAGGGAATGTCGTGATTGACGACGACCTTCTGGTAGTCGAAATGGTTGGAGACGACGCCGACGATGTCGATCGGCAGGGCGCCGATCTTCCAGCGGTAGAGCAGGTCGTTGAGACAATGGCCGAAGCGCGACACCATCAAGAGCACCTTCATGCGCTTCTCGCTGTCGTGGAATTCGTAGTCCATCTCGAAGGGTGCGGCGACGGCTGAAAAATCGGCGCTGATCTCGGCGCCCGACAGTCCCTCCTCGGAAATGAAGCTGACGCGCATGAAGAACTTGCCGGTATCGAGATCGTCGAACTGGCTGGAGTCGATGATGTTGCAGCCCTTCTCGGCCAGATAGCTCGAAATCGCCGCCACGATACCGCGTGTCGATTTGCAGGATACGGTGAGTACGAAGCTCTTCATGCCCCTTCGCCTTTCAGGTGGTGAGAATCCGGCCATGCCGAGTTCTCCAACCCGGCATGGCGGAAGACATCGGTCCGGCCGCTCAGATATCGAGCGTGCTGTCGCGTTCCCACTGGGTGAAATGCGAGCAGTAGGCATTCCATTCCCGGTGCTTGAGCTTGAGATAGGCGGAGGAAAACTCAGCCCCGATTGCCGCCTTCAAGCCTTCGTCGGCATCAAAGGCGCGCAGCGCATCGAGCAGGTTGAGCGGCAGGCGCGGCGCGTCCTTCACCAGGTGCCCCTCGGCATACATGTCGATATCGTAGTGCGGGCCGGGGTCTGCCTGGCTGCGGATGCCGTCGAGGCCAGCCGCGATGATGATCGCCTGCAAGAGGTATGGGTTGACCGCGCCGTCCGGCAGGCGCAGCTCGAAGCGTCCAGGTCCCGGCACGCGCACCATATGAGTGCGGTTGTTGCCCGTCCACGTCACGGTGTTCGGCGACCATGTCGCGCCCGAGGTCGTACGCGGCGCGTTGATGCGCTTGTAGGAATTGACCGTCGGATTGGTGATCGCAGCCAGCGCGGAGGCGTGCTTCATAATGCCGCCGAGGAAGGTTTTACCCTGAGCCGAGAGCCCGAAGGCCATTTCCTTGTCCGCGAAGGCGTTTACCCTGCCGTCGACGTCCCAGACCGAGATGTGGGCATGGCACCCATTTCCGGTCAGGCCCATGAAGGGCTTCGGCATGAAGGTGGCGCGAAGGCCGTGCTTTTCGGCGACCGACTTGACCATGAACTTGAAGAAAGAGTGCTTGTCCGCGGTCTTCAGGACATCGTCATATTCCCAGTTCATCTCGAACTGGCCGTTCGCATCCTCGTGGTCGTTCTGATAGGGCTTCCAGCCGAGCTCCAGCATGTAGTCGCAGATCTCGGCGATGACATCGTACCGACGCATCACGGCCTGCTGGTCATAGCAAGGCTTCTCGGCCGTATCGAACTGGTCTGAAATCACCGAGCCGTCTGTAGAGATGAGAAAGAACTCCGGCTCCACGCCGGTCTTTACCCGGAGCCCTTCCTTCGCAGCTTCAGCCACCAGTCGTTTCAGCACAACACGCGGCGCCTGTTCGACAGGCCGATCGTCCATGACGCAGTCGGCAGCGACCCATGCGACGTCTTTCTTCCAGGGCAACTGGATGACGGAGGAAGCATCGGGAACCGCGAACAGGTCAGGATGTGCGGGCGTCAGATCGAGCCAGGTTGCGAAGCCCGCAAAACCGGCGCCATCCTTCTGCATGTCGGCGATGGCTTCTGCCGGGACCAGCTTGGCGCGTTGACCGCCGAACAGGTCCGTATAGCTGATCATGAAATATTTGATGCCTTTGTCTCTGGCAAAAGCAGCAAGGTCCAGTGTCATTCTTGTTCCCCTTTGGATTTCTTGGAGACACTTTGGTTATGGATATGAAACGGCCGGGACGCTGCCCGGCCGGTAGAAATCAAAAGCCTCCCTTGCCGGGAATCCAGTTGGTGCCGGCAAGCGGCACCTGCGCCATGGCCGATGCCTCGATCGTCAGTGCGACGAGGTCTTCCGGCTCGAGATTGTGCAGGTGGTTCTTGCCGCAGGCCCGCGCGATGGTCTGGGCCTCGAGCGTCATGACCTTGAGGTAGTTGGCGAGGCGGCGGCCGGCCACAACCGGGTCAAGGCGTTTTGAAAGCTCCGGATCCTGAGTGGTGATGCCAGCCGGATCCTTGCCTTCATGCCAGTCGTCATAGGCGCCGGCCGTCGTGCCGAGCTTTTGATATTCCTCTTCCCAGTGCGGATCGTTGTCGCCGATGGCGACCAGCGCCGCCGTGCCGATCGCGACTGCGTCAGCGCCGAGCGCCAGCGCCTTCGCCACGTCGGCACCCGAGCGGATGCCGCCGGAAATGATGAGCTGCACCTTTCGGTGCATGCCGAGATCTTGCAGCGCCTGAACAGCAGGACGAATGCAGGCGAGCGTCGGCATGCCGACATTCTCGATGAAGACATCCTGCGTCGCCGCCGTGCCGCCCTGCATGCCGTCGAGCACGACGACATCGGCGCCCGCCTTCACGGCAAGAGCGGTGTCGTAATACGGGCGCGCGCCGCCGACCTTGACGTAGATCGGCTTTTCCCAATCGGTGATCTCGCGCAGCTCCATGATCTTGATTTCGAGATCGTCGGGCCCGGTCCAATCAGGATGGCGGCAGGCCGAGCGCTGATCGATGCCCTTCGGCAGATTGCGCATATTGGCGACGCGATCGGAGATCTTCTGGCCGAGCAGCATGCCGCCGCCGCCGGGCTTGGCGCCCTGGCCGACGACCACTTCGATCGCATCGGCGCGGCGCAAATCCCTAGGATTCATGCCGTAGCGCGACGGCAGATATTGGTAGACGAGCGTCTGCGAATGGCCGCGTTCCTCATCGGTCATGCCGCCGTCGCCCGTCGTGGTCGACGTGCCAGATATCGTCGCACCGCGGCCGAGTGCTTCCTTGGCATTGCCGGAAAGCGCGCCGAAGCTCATGCCGGCAATGGTGATCGGCGTCTTGAGCGTGATCGGTTTCTTGGCGAAACGTGAGCCGAGCACCACCGTGGTGTCGCACTTCTCGCGATAGCCTTCGAGCGGGTAGCGCGAGATGGAGGCGCCGAGAAACAGCAGGTCGTCGAAATGCGGGACCTTGCGCTTGGTGCCGGCGCCGCGGATGTCATAGATCCCGGTCGCGGCCGCGCGGCGGATTTCGGCGAGCGTATAGTCGTCGAACGTCGCGGACTTGCGGGGCGGGGTGTAAGGGTTGTGATAGCTCATGGGTGTCCCTCGCCTCAGTACGCGTCGGCGTTGTCGATGTTGAAACTGTAGAGTTTGCGCGCAGAACCGTAGCGTTTGAACTCTTCCGGCCTGACGCCCGTGACCCCAGCGCTCTCGAGCAGCTCGGCCAGCTTCTCCAGGTGTTCCGGCCGCATCTCTTTCTCGATGCAGTCGGAGCCGAGGCTCTTGACCTCGCCGCGGACGAACAGCTTGGCTTCGTAGAGCGAATCTCCCAGCGCGTCGCCGGCGTCGCCAAGGACGACGAGATGGCCGGACTGGCCCATGAAGGCCGACATGTGGCCGATGCTGCCATGAACGACGATGTCGATGCCCTTCATCGAGATGCCGCAGCGCGAGGCCGCATTGCCCTTGATGACGAGCAGGCCGCCTCGGCCCGTGGCGCCGGCATATTGGCTCGCGTCGCCCTCGATGACGACGGTGCCGGACATCATGTTTTCGGCGACGCCCGGGCCGGCCGAGCCATGAACGGTAACCCTGCCGCCATCATTCATGCCGGCGCAGTAATAGCCGACAGATCCTCGGACAGCGACCGTCACGGGGCTGTCGATACCAACGGCGACAGCATGGCTGCCGCGCGGGTTGATGACTTCGAATTCAGTGTCGTTGGCACCTTTGGAAAGGGCGTGCAGCGCGCTGTTCAGTTCGCGGAGAGGGGTGTTGGAAAGATCGAATGTCGGCATTTAATCCTCGTTGGTCGGGAGACGGCTGAGCCGCCTCCTGCTTTTCCGGCATCGCTCAGGCGGCCTTGTCGTGATCCCAGAAGTAGACGGTTGCCGGCTCCGGCTCCCAGACGCGGGCATTCTCAATGCCCGGAAGGTTGACCAGCGCGCGATATTCGGAACCGAAGGCGACATATTGCTCCGTCTCGGCCATGACGGCGGGCTTGCAGGCGATCGGATCGCGCACCACGCCGAAGCCGGACTTGGTGCCGACAACGAAGGTGAAGAAACCGTCGAGATCGTCCAGCGCCCCCGTCAGCGCCTGGCCGAGATCCTTGCCCTTGGCCATTTCGGCCGTCAGATAGGCGGCGGCGACTTCGGAATCATTCTGCGTCTCGAAGGTCATGCCTTCGCGGACCAGTTCGCGGCGCAGGTTGTTGTGGTTGGAGAGCGAGCCGTTGTGCACGAGGCACTGGTCGGCGCCGGTCGAGAACGGATGGGCGCCGAGCGTGGTGACGGCGGATTCGGTCGCCATGCGGGTATGGCCGATGCCATGGGTTCCGCTCATCGAGCGGACGCCGAACCGGGCAACGACGTCTTTCGGGAGGCCGATTTCTTTGTAGATTTCCACGCTTTCGCCCGAGCCCATGAGGCGGACTGCCGGGCGGATCCGTTCGAGCGCTTCGCGCACGTCTCCAAGCTTGGACGCATCCAGCTCGATGACCGCGTGCGTGCTCTTGATCCAAACGTGGGCTTTGATGCCCGCATTTTCGAGGTCGCCGGCTAGGCCTTCGAAGTCCACGCCCGGATTGCCGGACTGGATGGTGATTTTCGCCTTGCCCTCTGCAGAGCCGCCATAGATCGCAATACCGGCCGAGTCCGGTCCGCGATCCGTCATGGTTATCAGCATATCCGAAAGCAGGTTTCCGAGCTGAGGCTCAAGGCTCTTGTCCTTGAGGAACAATCCAACAATGCCGCACATAGCCTGTGCCTCCTTTCATGTTGAGAAAGGACTAGCAGGTCTATATCAGTACATCAACTGGGAGGAATAAACTTTTCTTCTAAGGCAAGTCAGCTCTTGGAGTTCTGCTGGGGATAGCTGATGATCGAGAGATATCTGCTGGGCAGCTTCATCAACTGCTCCGGCCCATGCGGCGCGTCGGCGTCGAAGAACAGGCTGTCGCCCGGCTGCATCTGGAAAAGCTGGTCGCCGTGCCGGTAGATGACCTCGCCTTCGAGCATATAGAGAAACTCCATTCCCTCGTGCTGGAAGGTTGGGAACGTGTCGGAATCGGCCGTCAGCGTGATGAGATAGGGCTCCACGATGACGCCGCTGGTATTGTTGTCGATATGGCCGAGCAGATTATATTGATGGCCGGCGCGCGTGCCGCGCCGTTCGAGCTCGACCCCCTGCCCCGCCTTGACGAAGACGGCATTGCGCGGTTCCTCAAATCGGCGGAAGAAGGCCGTCAGCGGCACGCCGAGCGCCCGCGACAGCGATTGCAGCGTCGTCAGCGACGGCGAAATATTGCCGTTCTCGATCTTCGATAGCATTCCGAGCGAAATGCCGGTCGCGGCCGCCAGATCGGTGACCGTGATGCCGAGTTTCTTGCGGTAGGCGCGCACCTCATGGCCGATCGCCATTTCGAGGTTGTTTTCTTTCGGCTCACGGACGGCATGCGGATCCTGCGAAAAAGGAGCGCGTCCGCCATGCGCCGGTTCCGGTTGCTTTTCCGCTTCATGTTTGGATTTCATGGATTTTCCGCTGTCGCCTTCTCTTTCGTTCGAAGGCAATCCTATCGTGGTAGTGAAATTTCCTCAACCTTGAAGAAAACTCAATCCCGACGCGCCTCACGCGGAGCCATGCCGTAAACGGCTCGGAACATGCGGGAAAAATGGCTCAAACTGGAAAACCCGGTGGCGACCGCGATTTCCGAGACGGAAAGCGGGCTCTGCTTCAGCAGGCGATGGGCATGCTGAAGCCTGATCCCATGATACTGGTCGAGAAAGGTCGTGCCGAGGTGAACCGCAAAGAGCCGGTCGAGATGGCGGGGGGTGACGCCGGCAATGCGCGCCATGGCGGCGCGGTCGAGCGGCATCTCGATCGTCTCTTCCATCCGCTCGAGAACGCTGAGCAGGCCGGGATGATGGGCGCCGTAACGCTCGGCGAGCGAGGCGCGCTGTGGGGCGGTGGGTTCGTTGACCTCTGTGTGAAGATACCAGTCGCTGACCCTGCGCGCGAAATCCGGTCCCATGCGTTCGGCGATCAGCACGTGCATCATATCGAGCGGCGCAATGCCGCCGCCGCAGGTAATGCGGTTGCCGTCGATCACGAAGCGGGCCTGGCGCGGCGTGAGATCCGGGAAAGCTTCGAGGAGGGTGGCCGCATGCTCCCAATGGATGGTGAAGTCGCGACCGCCAAGCAGACCGGCGGCGGCCATCAGATAGGGACCGCCCGATATGCCGCCGATCCTGACACCTTCGCGCGACAATTGCCTCAGGCATGCAAGCACGCCGGGATATCGCCAGTCGCGCGGTGAGCCGCCGGCGCAGACGAAAGCCGTGCCGAGGCCTGCCCCTCTGACGGGAAGAGGTTCGGCCGGAACGCTGACGCCGGAGGAGGAAAGCGCCGGCTCGCCGTCCGGTGAAAAGGTTGACAGCCGATAGATCTCGCGTCCGGCCAGAAGATTGGCTGCCCTGAGCGGCTCCGTCGCCGAGGCGTAAGACATCAGCGCGAATCCCGGGATCAGGATGAAGCCGATCTCCTGGGCATTTCTGCTATCGGGTCTGGTATCGGTTGCGGACATGTCTCTTTTCTAATCGCTAATGTCCCAATTGTGCAAGTCGATTGCGACTGTTCTGGCATCATGCACCTGTTCTTTTCGGGTTGACCCATGCGCTATTCCGCTCTTTCGATTTTCCTGAACGGCCTTCGCGGCAACAAAGGCTGGGCACCCGCCTGGCGCGATCCCGCGCCGAAGCCGCACTACGATGTCGTCATCGTCGGCGGCGGCGGTCATGGCCTTGCCACCGCCTACTATCTTGCCAAGGAGTTCGGCGTTACCAATGTCGCCGTCCTCGAAAAGGGCTATCTCGGCTCCGGCAATATCGGCAGGAATACGACGATCATTCGCTCGAACTACCTGCTGCCGGGCAATAATCCCTTCTACGAACTGTCGATGAAACTCTGGGAGGGGCTGGAGCAGGACTTCAATTTCAACGCCATGGTCTCGCAGCGCGGCGTCCTCAACCTCTTCCATTCGGACGCGCAGCGCGATGCCTATACCCGCCGCGGCAATGCTATGCGGCTGCACGGCGTCGACGCCGAGCTTCTCGACCGGCAGGCAGTGCGCAAAAAGTTGCCTTTCCTCGATTTCGACAATGCTCGTTTCCCGGTCATGGGCGGCCTGCTCCAACAGCGCGGCGGGACGGTGCGCCACGATGCGGTCGCATGGGGTTATGCCCGCGGCGCGGACAGCCGCGGCGTCGACATCATCACCCAGTGCGAGGTAACCGGCATCCGCACTGAAAACGGTGAGGTCACCGGTGTCGAAACCAGCAGGGGCTTCATCGGCTGCGGCAAGCTGGCGCTTGCGGCGGCCGGCAATTCCACCGTCGTCGCCGATATGGCCGGCCTTCGCCTCCCGATCGAAAGCCATGTGCTGCAGGCCTTCGTCTCCGAAGGGCTGAAACCCTTCATCGACAATGTCGTCACATTCGGCGCCGGACATTTCTACGTGTCCCAGTCCGACAAAGGCGGCCTCGTCTTCGGCGGCGATATCGACGGCTATAATTCCTATGCCCAGCGCGGCAATCTGGCGACCGTCGAACACGTCGCGGAGGCTGGGCTCGCAATGATCCCGTCGCTATCGCGCGTGCGCTACCTCCGCTCCTGGGGCGGCGTCATGGATATGAGCATGGACGGTTCGCCGATCATCGACCGCACCCATATCGACAATCTCTATCTCAACGCCGGCTGGTGTTATGGCGGCTTTAAAGCCACCCCCGCCTCCGGCTTCTGTTACGCCCATCTGATTGCCCGCAATACGCCGCACCAGACGGCCCGCGCCTTCCGGCTCGACCGTTTCGCGCGCGGCTATCAGATCGACGAAAAGGGCGTCGGCGCCCAGCCCAATCTGCACTGAGGACATTCGACGATGGCAAGCCTGATTTCCTGTCCCCATTGCGGCGTCCGGCCCAAGGAAGAGTTCTCGATCCGCGGCGATGCCGGGCTTGTCAGGCCGGCGCCGGATGCCGGTCAAGACGCCTGGTTCGACTACGTCTATCTCCGTGACAATCCGAGGGGCCGGCACAGCGAATACTGGCACCATTCCTCGGGATGCCGCCGCTGGCTGATCGTCGAACGCGATACCATCACCCATGCCGTCCATGACGTGCGGGATGCCGCGCTTTCCAAGCTTGGCGGAGAAATAGCATGACGAGCTTCCGTCTTTCCTCCGGCGGCCGCATCGACCGCGCCACTTCGCTCGGCTTCACCTTCGACGGCAAGGCACTCGCGGGCCATCCGGGCGACACGCTCGCCTCGGCGCTGCTTGCCAACGGTATCAAGCTCGTCGGCCGCAGCTTCAAGTATCACCGCCCACGCGGCATCCTGACGGCGGGCGCTGCCGAACCGAACGCGCTGGTGACGACAGGTGGCGGCGGGCGCACCGAACCGAACACGCGCGCCACGATGATCGAGCTTCATGAGGGGCTGACGGCGAAGAGCCAGAACCGCTGGCCTTCGCTCGGCTTCGATGTCGGCGCCGTTAACGGGCTGCTCTCGCCCTTCCTCAGCGCCGGCTTCTACTACAAAACCTTCATGTGGCCGGCGGCGCTGTGGGAAAAGCTCTACGAGCCGGTGATCCGCAAGGCGGCGGGTCTCGGGCGGGCCTCCTACGACGCTGATCCCGATTCCTATGAGAAATGCTGGGCGCATTGCGATCTGCTGGTGATCGGCGCCGGCCCTGCCGGTCTTGCCGCAGCGCTGACGGCCGGCCGTGCTGGGGCTCGTGTCATCCTCGCCGACGAGGGGACCGAACTCGGCGGCAGCCTACTTTCGGAAAGCGGTGCCATCGAAGGCGTGCTGGCGGGTAGCCTTCTCGGCGAGTTGCTTGCCGAACTCGAAAAGCTGGAAAATGTACGTCGCCTGCCGCGCACGACTGTTTTCGGCTGGTATGACGACAATGTTTTCGGCGCGGTTGAACGCGTGCAGAAGCATGTGGCGATGCCCGATCCGGATCGTCCGGTCGAACGGCTGTGGCGCATCGTCGCCCGCCAGGCGATCCTGGCGACGGGGGCGGAGGAGCGGCCGCTCGTCTTCGGCGGCAACGATATTCCCGGCGTGATGATGGCAGGCGCCATGCGCAGCTATCTGAATCGGCAGGCGGTCGCGCCGGGCCAAAGCACGGTGATCTTTACCACCAACGATACCGGCTATGACACCGCCGCCGATCTTGAAGCCGCCGGCCTTCAAGTTGCAGCGATCGTCGACAGCCGCGCCGATGGCGGCAAGAGTTGGCAGGGCCGCGCCGAGGTTCTGCGGGGCGCCCGGGTCATCGATGCAGAGGGGGGTAAGCGCCTGCGCGGCGTCAGCGTCCAGACCGCAGGCGGCATTCGCCGGATCGATGCGGATGCGCTCGCCATGTCGGGCGGCTGGAGCCCGGTCATCCATCTCGCCTGCCATCGTGGCGGCAAACCGCAATGGTCGGAGGAGGCCTCGGCATTTCTGGCGCCGGATGCACAGGAAGGCCTTGCCGTGGCGGGCGCGGCGGCCGGCCTTGCGCAAATCGCGACCTGCCTCGGCAATGGTGCGGCAAAGGCTGCCGCCGTGTTGCAGGCGATCGGTTTTGCCGCGAAACCGGCCTTTGCCTCAGTCACCGAGACGACCCAGACTGCAAAGCCGCTCTGGTCGATCAAAGGCTCGAAGGGCAAGGCTTTTGTCGATTATCAGAACGACGTGCACCTCAAGGATCTGGGCCTTGCGGTACGTGAAGGCTACGGCCATGTCGAGCTTGCCAAGCGCTACACCACATCAGGCATGGCGACCGACCAGGGCAAGCTTTCCAACATCAACGCCATCGGCATTCTCGCCGAGGCGCGCGGTGTGTCGCCCGCCGAGGTGGGAACGACGACCTTCCGGCCCTTCTATACGCCGGTTTCCTTCGGCGCTTTGACCGGGGCATCGCGCGGCAAACATTTTCAGCCGGCGCGCAAATCGCCGCTGCATGGCTGGGCTCAGAAGAATGGCGCCGTCTTCGTCGAAACCGGCCTTTGGTACCGCTCCTCCTGGTTCCCGCGCGCCGGCGAGACGACGTGGCGCGAAAGCGTCGACCGCGAGGTGCTGAATATCCGGAAGAATGCCGGCCTCTGCGATGTCTCCACGCTCGGCAAGATTGAGATCTTCGGCAGGGATGCCGCGGCCTTCCTCGACCGGATCTATTGTAACGGCTTCGCCAAGCTTGCTCCGGGCAAGGCGCGTTACGGCATCATGCTGCGCGAAGACGGCTTCATCTATGATGACGGCACCACCAGCCGGTTCAGCGACGATCATTTCTTCATGACGACGACGACAGCCCTTGCCGCCGGCGTACTCACCCATCTCGAATTCTGCGCCCAGACGCTCTGGCCGGAACTCGATGTCTGCTTCGCCTCCTCGACCGATCAATGGGCGCAGATGGCGGTTGCCGGTCCGAAGTCACGCGCCATCCTCTCGGAAATCGTCGACGAGGACATATCGGACTCCGCCTTCCCCTTCATGAGCGCCCGCAAGGTGTCTCTCTTCGGCGGCAGCCTCGAAGGCCGGCTTTTCCGGATCTCCTTCTCCGGCGAACTTGCCTATGAGCTGGCGGTGCCGGCCGGTTACGGCGAAGGCGTTGCCGACGCCATCATGGCGGCAGGTGAAAAGCACGGCATCTCAGCCTATGGCGTTGAAGCGCTCGGCGTCATGCGCATCGAGAAGGGCCATGTCACCCACGCCGAGATCAACGGCACGGTCACACCAGGCGATCTCGGCTTCGGTCGAATGGTTTCATCCACCAAGCCGGATTTCATCGGCAAGGCGATGCTGGCCCGCGAGGGGCTGCAGGATCCCGAGCGCCCGCGCCTCGTCGGCGTCAAGCCGCTTAATCCGGCAAGCGGTTTCCGCACCGGCTCGCATATCCTTGCCGACGGCGCTGCGGCGACGCTCGAAAACGACCAGGGCTACATCACATCAAGCGCCTTTTCGCCGACGCTCGGCCATACGATCGGCCTGGCGCTCGTGAAGCGCGGGCCGGAACGCATCGGCGAAAAGGTGACTGTCTGGAATGGGCTGCGCAACGAATTCACCGAGGCGGTGCTCTGCCATCCCGTCTTCATCGACCCTGAAAACGAGAAGCTCCATGCCTGATCTTCCCCAGCACAGACCGGTTCTTGTCGGGACGGCACATAACGGCATCCTCGGAGCAGGCATCCGGCTGGAAGCCCTGCCGGAAGGCCATCTGCTGCATGTGCTCGGCGCCATCGTGCCCGCCGAACTTGGCCAGGAATTGGCGAAAGCGGGCTTTGCGAAAAGCGCGATCCGTGAGGCCGGCTTCCGGCAATGGTTCGTCGCCGGCGACGAGCCACTTCCGCCGGCAAGTATCTACGCCCTGGCCACCGCGCTCGCCGGAAAAGCCTTCGTCATGGATCAGAGCCACGGGCGCGTGCGCATCCGCGTTTCCGGCCGATATTCCCGCGCGCTCCTTGCCAGGGGCACAGCCGTCGATCTCGATGCCGCCGTCTTCCCGCAGGGCCGCTCAGTGATGACGATGGTCGGTCATATCTCCGTGCAGATCGCCCGTACCGGCGACGACAGCTTCGAGCTCACGGTTCTGCGCAGCTTCGCCGAAAGCCTGTGGGACGAACTCAGGCATATGGCGGCGAGCGCTGAAAAGGACGGCGGCGCATAAGAGGGCAGCCTTGCCGGCACAAAGATCGACGATTGTCCGAAATTAGCTAGAAGGTTCAATTTTCTGGCGGGGACATACAGCCGTCAACGATTGAGCCAACACGAGAAATTCGCTACATCGGAAGAGGATGGGGGCTAGGGCTTTTTTGCAGAAACTAAAATTTGGGCTGTGAAGACCGAGTTCACGGGATCACCGGCAAAAAGCCTGCTGTTTCGGCAAAGGTCCGTTCAGAGCGGAAGATGTTAGGCCACAGTGAATATAGCCGCTATGCTAGCGAGCCCGTTTTGTTGTTTGGCAGCTTTAAGCAAGTTGACTTGAGGATTAAACCGGAGCTTGCGGAAAATATGCGCCCTCGTAAACCGTCGCATCTGCAGGTAAAAATTTCCGTCTCGAAAGTATCGCTGGATAATAGTGTCCTTCGTATTCGTTATGATGGCTTTATATGTATATGGAGAAACTCTCCAATCACATAAGAGTCCGGAGGAACAGACGATGGATGTATTAAAAAAATACCTTGTTGAATCCGGAGAAGTTGATCGGATGCAATTTGCGAATTGCTCCAGAATAGAGGTGACAGAAAGCGATCGGCTTCCAAATGTGAGCTTCTTTATGGGGTGCGAGATTAAGAAACCGCTTTCGGCAGACCCTATTGCTCTCTCAGTGGCTTTCGGTGTTCGCGGACAAGTTGAATTTACGGATCTATCAAGGGGCGAGAAATAATGGGATCAGGTTCGAAAACAAACCCGCTGACGAGTTTTGGACGACAAGACGCACAGGTGCAGTGGGAAATCGGCAACGGAGCCACTGTCTAGGTTGATATGTATTCACCTATGACTCAGGTTGGAGGCTCGGTCTTCTCGGTTGGAAGCTTTGGCCCGGCAACGGCCAATTTGTCCCATGAGCGAAAGAGATGATTGGCGTCATTCCCAACACAAGCCCTCATCCGGGTTTCTTGATGTCCTCGAATCTGAGGCTGAAGCGCGCGAGATATTTACTCAGGCGATCGGCGTCGTTGCTGCTCTTTTTCTCCAGTCGCGAGATCGCAAACAAGGCTCTGCCCGCCGCGCTTGCCGTGGCATGTTGACGGCAGGTATGAAGAACAGTGGCAAGCTGTGCTGTGTCGAAGCGATCGAGGCGAGCAGCAGCCTCCGCGCCCAGCACTTCTTCAATGATCAGATCCACTCTGCCGTCGTCACTTGAGCTGCGCCAAAACGCATTCAACCGTCGGACTTCATCGTCAACGACGTCGGTCGTGATGCGTCCATGCGGCGCGAGGGTCGCCATGCGGGTAACCGAAGCCGACAGGTCGCGAAAGTTGGCGCTCCAGACGGCATTTGAGCCAGTTGCGAAAGTAAGATAGCGGTCGCGAGCTTCCTTGTTGAAAGTAACATTTTCGCCTTCTCGTTCCAGATAGCGCCTGAGCTCGAAGTCGAGATTGGGCTCTATGTCCTCTTTGCGCTCGCGCAGGGCCGGCAGCTGGAAAGTCCAAAGGTTCAGGCGGGCATAGAGATCTTCGCGGAACCTGCCTTTTCGGACATCCTCGCCAAGATCGCGATTGGTGCCGGCAAGCAGCTGAAAGTCCGCGGACGCCTCCCGATCAGCGCCCACAGGCAGAAACTTCTTTTCCTCGATCGCGCTCAGGCACATGGCCTGTTCGTCGAGGCCGAGTTCGCCAATCTCGTCGAGGAACAGCACGCCTTTGTCAGCGGACTTGAGCAAGCCGGCACGCTCGCCGGCAGCGCCGGTAAACGCTCCTTTTACGTGGCCGAACAGGGTGGACATGGCCTGGTCGCCGCGCAGGGTCGCGCAGTTGACCTCGATGAACGGACCGCTGACCTTGCGCTGGCTCTTCTTCAATTCGTAGATCCTGCGGGCGAGCTGCGACTTGCCGGCACCGGTCGGCCCGGTCAGGAGAACGGGCGCCGTCGAGCGGATCACCACCCGTTCGATCTCGTCGATCATTCTGTTGAAGGCGGCGTTGCGGGTCGAAATCCCCGATTTCAGAAAAGAGGCGGCGTCTTCCCGCTCGGAAGCGAAGCGCTTGGCGATCTCGTCATAGCGGGAAAGGTCGAGGTCGATGATCCGATGCGTGCCGGCGAAATTCTGCTCCGGTTCGCGGTCCCGCGGCGGCGAGAGCTGCAACAGCTGGCCGGGAATGATACGGGCTTCGGTCAGCAAGAACCAGCAGATCTGTGCGACATGAGTGCCGGTGGTGATGTTGACGAGATAGTCTTCCGTTTCGGGATCGAAGTTGTAGTTGCGGGCAAAGTCCCTGAGGTTCGTATAGACCTCCGAAAAATCCCAGGGGTCCTTGAAGTTGATGACGTTGCTCCGCACCTCCGTTGCCGGCGCCACGGCTTCGATGTCGGCAACGATGCGGTGACAGAGAGCTTGCGAGTGGTTGTCGAGGATCAGTTCCAGTCGGTCGATGAACAGGCCCGGTTGCTGGCAAAGCGCGATATTGGGCCGCCAGCGGCTCCAGCGATTTTCCCATTTCCCTGCATCTAAGGTGGTTCCCAATATGCTGATGGCGACGCGGCGCTTCATCACTCTTATCCAAAATTATAAAGCATGATAGTTTGCGATAATATAATCGGGATCGGATTTTCGCAATTCATGATTGCGTTCGGCAAAGGCATAAAAATTTCTCTTTTAAAAGCAGATAGATGAAGGAAAATCTCGCGTATCTCCCGCTCTTTTCTCCAAACTGGCACGCGTCTTGAAATGTATCTGGCACGAACCAAACAACAGGTGCTGTCATGGTCAACAAGGCAATCTTCAAAACCTACCTCGGGAAGCTGCTCCCGGGAACGGATACAAAAAATCATGAAGCGGCCCCGGCCTACCGGCTGACGCCGCGCGAGGCGCTGGCGCAATATGCTGTGACCGGCACCTTCAACGGCACCTTCTATGCTGAAGGAGCTGAGCAGCTCGACGCGATAAAGTCCCTTGCCCTTCAGGTCGAGCCGGAATTTCTCGCCAAGGTGGCTGTTTATGCCGCTGAAAAAGGTCACATGAAGGACATGCCGGTGACGCTGCTCGCCATGCTCTCCGGACTTCAGAGCGATGCCTTCGCCCGCGCATTCCCGCGGGCGGTAAAGAGCGGCAAGATGCTGCGCGGCTTCGTCCAGGTCATGCGCTCCGGCGCCACGGGTCGGAAGTCGCTCGGCACACGCCCGAAAAAGGTGGTGCAGGCGTGGCTCGAACGGGCCAGCACCGAGCAGATCCTGCGTGCAATGGTCGGAAACGATCCCTCGCTCGCCGACGTCATCCGCATGGTGCATCCGAAGCCGGCGACGGAGGAGCGCAAGGCGCTTTATGCCTGGGCGATCGGCAAGCCGTACGACTACGCGGCACTGCCTGAGCTCGTCAAGGTTTTGGAAGCGTTCCGCCGTGACCAGAGGGCGCCGGTGCCCGATGTCCCGTTCCAGATGCTGACCTCGCTGCCGCTGACGCGGGAGCATTGGGTCGACATCGCCCGCAAGGGCGGCTGGCAGATGGTGCGGCAGAACCTCAATACCTTTGCACGCAACGGCGTGTTCGAGGTTGAGGGTTTTGCCGAGGCGCTGGCGGCGCGGCTTGCCGATCCGGACGAAATCCGCAAGGCAAAGGTCTTCCCCTATCAGTTGATGATGGCGTGGAAGATGGTCGATGGCCAGGTTCCGGATGTCGTGCGGGATGCGCTTCAGGACGCGATGGACATCGCCATCGCCAACGTACCGTCCCTGACGGGCAACGTGGTGCTGTGCCCCGACGTGTCGGGCTCCATGGGCTCGCCCGTGACCGGTTACCGGAAGGGGGCGACGTCCTCGGTTCGTTGCATTGATGTCGCCGGCCTGATGACCGCGGCATTCCTGCAGCGCAACCCCAAGGCGCGGGTGCTGCCGTTCGAGAATGACGTGGTGCGCGTCAGCCTCAACAAGCGGGATTCGGTGATGACCAATGCCGGTAAGCTGGCGAAAATCGGCGGCGGCGGAACCAACTGCTCCGCACCGCTGAAGAAGCTGGCAAACGAGAGGGCCAAGGTCGATCTGGTGGTGTTCATCTCGGACAATGAGTCCTGGGTGGATGCGCGCGGGAGCGGCCAGCCGACGGCCGTGATGACGGAATGGGCAAGGATCAAGCGGGTCAACCCGGCTGCAAAGCTGGTCTGCCTCGACATCCAGCCCCACGCGACGACGCAGGCGCCGACGCGGGAAGACGTGCTCAATATCGGTGGCTTCTCGGATGCCGTCTATGGGGTGATCACGGCTTTCGCGGCCAATAGCAAGGGAGCGGATGGCTGGGTCAAAGCGATCGAGGCAATCGAGCTCTGACGGGCTCACAGGAAGCAATATCCTCGCGCCGCCGTGAACGGCGCGGGGAGCCGTGACGAATGCCGGATGAAACTACAGATCGTTAATCTCCTGGTCGCGGGTTCGAATCCCGTCGGGTCCTCCAGTTCATGGACTGTCCAGCCCGGAGACATAGGTAACAGATCGTACCTAAGACATGGGTGACAACCTCGTGCCGAACGGGTTGTCGATGGTTTGTAAGGTCCTCTGCTCCAGGTCGATATATCCGAGATCATAGTGCATGAAGCTGACGAGCCAAATACCGTCGTCGACTTCCTTGATGCCGAGTTTCTGTCCGGCCAGCACGGTGGAGATATTGATCTTCTTGCGGTGCATGCAGATGCGGCCGCAATTGGTCACCAGTGCGTCACGGTCGTGGAACGGATAATCGATCTCCGGTAGCCCGTTATATCGGCGCGCCGATGGCGTGTAGAGATCGACCGGCACCTTCATCGCCAGGGCTTCATGCGGCCGTTCGGTATTGAATTCGCTGACGAATGCATCGAAGCGGGCCTGCTGCTGTAGGATATTTTTGCCGGGTGGACGCGTCGCCTCTTTCTTCAGCGTCAGGTGCATGCGCTCATGCCGGCCATTCTCTTGCGGATGGCCCGGCCTGATGCGCTCGAGGCCGATGCCGAGCCGCAGCCACCAGACCGACAGCTTCGACAGATTGTAGAGGCCGTTGGGACTGGCGAATGGCAGGCCGTTGTCGCTGCGGATGGCATCCGGCAGACCGCGTTCGGCAAACAATCGGCGGAACGCCTCGAACACACCCACCTCCTTTGTCGATTCGAAGGCCTCGCAGGCGAGCAGGAAGCGTGACATCTGGTCGGTGACCGTCAGCGGGTAACAGTATCGGCCGTCACCGAGCTTGAACTCGCCCTTGAAGTCGGCACACCACAGATCGTTCGGCAGCAATGCTTGCGATAGGGCCGTTCCCTCAGCCCGAAAGCGGTGTCGCCTGCGGGCATGAGCGACCAGCCCGTGCCGGTCGAGCACCGCGTGCACCGTGCTCTTGGCGGGAATGCGCACATCGCCGGCCAGGCGCTTGACCAGCAGTTCTCTGATCTTCCTGGCACCCCAATGCGGCTTGTTCTTCTTGCACGAGATGATCATCGCCTCGACCGGCTCAGGCAGTTGATTGGCGTAACGCACCGGCCGGCGAGACCGATCCGTCAGCGCCTCCAGGCCATCATCCTTGTAGCGGTTGAAGATCTTGTAACCGGTCTTGCGCGAGATGCCGAACTCCCGGCACACATCGCTCATGCCTTCGCCCTCAAGCAGCCGGGCGACAAAACGTAGACGTTCCTCCATCACCGAAGTCTCTTTCCACGGCATCAACACCTCCCGCCAAAACCGAAAAGTGTTACCCATGTCTCCGGTACAAAACGTCACCTATGTCTCAGGTCGGGCACACGTAGCTCAGTAAACTGTCCTGCCATGTCTCGTCGCCGGGATGATGAAGAAAGCCCTGGGCGAATGCCGCCGGTGACTACAGGGGCCGCATCGCGCCATGATCATGGAATGCGTGCGGTGAGATAGATCTCCGGCAATGCTCGTCGCCCAGGCGGTGTGAAGAAAAGCAACTGAACAAGAAGGACTGCAGACGCAGAAAAGACAATGATAGCGGTAATGAGCGGACAGGATTTGATCGACGCCGGAATGAGCCAGGGGAAATGGTTTCGCCCGGCTCTCGACGCGGCCAACGCGGTTTTGAGCAAGGGTGGCTCGGTAACGGATGCGCTGGAAGCGGCAAAAGCTTTCCAGCCCGGGCCGACGCTTGCCTTGAGGGCCGATAACGACATCGAGATCTATTCCAACATCCGTGCCGAGAATGCCTTTGAGCAGGATAATGTCGAGAAGGTCAACGCGACGATGCGCGCGCTGGTGCGCACACCCGTCGTCCGGGCCGCTGCGATCATGCCGGACGCTTGCCCGGCAGGTCCTGTCGGAACGATCCCGGTCGGTGGTGTGGTTGCGTCCGAAGCGATCCATCCGGGCATGCATTCGGCCGATATCTGCTGCTCCATGGCGATCTCGATCTTTCCCAGCGTGGATCCGAAGTCGCTTCTGGACGCTGTGCATGCCGTGACGCATTTCGGTCCCGGCGGCCGTCCGCGCGGCGCACAACTCAAGCCTTCTGAGGCAACGCTTTCGGCCTTCCAGCAGAATCCTTATCTGCGCGAGGGTGTGCTGAGCGCTGGGATCGAGCATTTCGCGACCCAGGGCGACGGCAATCATTTCGCCTATGTCGGGACGATGAAGTCGACCGGCGAAACCGCGCTTGTGACCCATCATGGATCGCGAGCACCGGGGGCACGGCTCTACGACAGGGGCATGAAGGTCGCCAACCGGTTTCGGGAACGCATCTCGCCTGAGACGCATAGGGAAAATGCCTGGATTCCAGCGGATACCGAGGAAGGTGACTTCTACTGGTCGGCGCTGCAGACGATCCGCCAGTGGACCAGGGAAAACCACTATATCCTTCACGACATGGCGGCGGAAAAGCTCTCAGCCAAGGTCGCGGACCGCTTCTGGAACGAACACAATTTCGTCTTCCGGAAGTCGGATGGGCTGTTCTACCACGGAAAGGGTGCGACCCCTGCCTTCGACAACTGGGCGCATGACGCGACCGATCTGACCATCATTCCGCTCAATATGGCGGAACCGATCCTGATCGTTCGGGGCTCGAACGCTGCCCATGGTCTCGGCTTCTCGCCGCATGGTGCCGGTCGCAACTTTTCGCGCAGCGCGCATATGAGGCAGCTGTCTGCGGAGTATGGAGCGGATTCACGAGGGCTCAGCCCGAACAACATCGCGGCCATTATGGAGAAGGAAACAAGCGGTCTCGACGCGCAGTTTTTCTCTGGTTTCGCCGATGTGTCGGAACTGCCGAGTGCCTACAAGAATGCTGCGAACGTGCGGGCACAGATCGAGCATTACGGCTTGGCCGAAGTGGTCGACGAAGTGATCCCCTACGGGAGCATCATGGCCGGCGACTGGCAGAAGAACGCACCCTGGCGCAAAAAGCGGCAGTAAACACGGGGAAGGCAACTAGGCTTGCCTTCCCTCGAACCATGCCGGGCAGACAGTTCCCAGGCCGCGTCCGCCAACAGGTTTCAAGCCGTTGCCCGCGCGGCGGCTTCGGCCTTCATCCACTCCGAGCGCTCGGCGCCTTGCAGCTCTTCGATGGCATCGGTGGCGAAGCTCGGCACGACACCAGTCCAGAGCAGAGCCCCATCGGAATTGGAATGGCCGTCGCCTTCCAGCTTGTAGATGCTCTCGACGATATACTGGCCGTCGTCGTTCAGGCCCTTGATCTCGGAAATCTCGATCACCCGGCGTCTGCCAGTGCGCTTGAAGCGGGCGATCTGCACGACGACGTCGACGGCCGACGCGATCTGGGCGCGCAGCGGCCGGAGCGGCATGTCGATATCAGACATCAGCGCTAAGGTCTCCAGCCGGTGCAGAGCGTCGTAAGGCGTGTTCGCGTGCACCGTCGAGAGGCTGCCGCTATGGCCCGAGGTCATCGCCTGGATCATGTCGAGCGCCTCGCCGCCGCGGCACTCGCCGACGATGATGCGGTCTGGCCGCATACGCAGCGACGATCGGAACAGGTCGCGGATGCTGGCGCCGCCGCGGCCGAAGCGGTCGGGTTTGGTCACTTCGAGATAGACCACGTGCTCCTTACGGATCTGCAGTTCCGAGGTGTCTTCGATGACGATGATGCGCTCGTGATCGGCGAAGGCTTCCGATAGCGCGTTCAGCATCGTCGTCTTGCCGGTGCCGGTGCCGCCGGAGATGATGACGTTCTTCTGCAGCCCGACGGCCGCCTGCAGCAGCGACAGCGACTCCTCGGTCAGGCTGCCCTGAGTGACGAGATCGCGAATGCTGCGATGCTCTTTCAGAAAGCGGCGGATGGAGATGCAGAGCCCGGTGCGGGCGGCCGGCGGCTGGATCATCTGCACGCGCGAGCCATCCGGCAGACGGGCTTCCACGCTCGGCTCCTCCGGCGTCAGCCGCTTGCCTGAGAACTGCGCAATGCTGCGCGCAGCCGATTCCAGATCCTCGCGGCTGGCAAAACGCGTATCGGCGCGTTCGAGCTTTCCCCGCCTTTCGACGAAGATGTCGGAGGTTCCGTTGATCAGGATTTCGGAAACGCTCGGGTCCTCGAGAAGGAAACGGATCGGTCCCAAGAGTTTGTCCAGCGCCCGGGTCAGGACCTGGAAGGTCGCCTGTTCGGCGGCATCGTCGGAAACGGCCTTCATCAGAGCGGCATCCCGACAAGAACAGTGCTCATGCCGAACAGCGTTACCATCATCTGAACCGCCGTCGGGAAGAACATCATCAGTGGAATGAGGACCAATGCAAGTATCAAGACGCTGCTCATCGTTTCCATGGCTCTTTCTCCGGAACGACTGAAGGGTCATGCCCAATGTGTCGGATAAGCTTAATCCAGATCGCCAAGCAACGCTATGGGTGCGGCCCGCACGGGCGAGCGATATGGCTGCGTCGATCCGGATATTCTATCGCTTTGAAAGGATTGGCCAATTATGGGGCAGTAGACAATTCCGGACCAGCTCGTGGCGCAGCGCATCTTCAAGGTAAAAATTCAGCGATTTCATAATGTTGTCCGGAAATTGCCCTGATCGATTCCGGCTCAACGGGCGACGCCTCCAAAGCAATTGGAACCCTTCGTTTCGTTTGCTTGACGGAGGGCTGGCCTTGGGCGCACTCTTGGGTCTTAATGGTGTTGCTCAACAAGCGTTGGCCGCCGGGGAAGATAAACCGAAGCAGAAAATATCGTTGAAACGAGCAACGTGCCGGTTCGAAACGATATCGTATTCTTGCTTCATCTTCACCAAGGTCTTCGATCCGAAACAAACCTAGGAACGAGGAATACGCAGATGTTTGAAAAACTCAAGACTCTCGCAATTGCACTTCACAAGGACGAGCGCGGCGACATGGCCCAGATCGTCCTGGCCGTCGCGCTGATCGTCATTCCGCTGATGCTGCTCCTGCTCGCATTCGGCAAACAGATCGGCGAATGGTTCAACGAAAAGAACACGGCTCTCTCGGACGCCGAGAGAATTCCTGAGCCGGGCCAATAAGCGGATCCGTGTCATGGATACGACCTACGATCTGACCCAGATGCCTGCGGCGGCGGCTCTTGCCGTCGCCTGCGCCACGACCGCGGCGGTGCTTGATCACCGCCATGGTCACATCCCGAACGCCGTGACCTATCCCTGCTTGCTTACCGGCTTCATGCTGGCAGCCATCAGCGGCGGTTTGGCGGGGATCGGCCTGGCTTTCGCCGGCCTGCTTGCTTCAGGCCTAATCTTCATCATCGCCTTCGCAGCCGGAGGCTGCGGCGGCGGTGATGTCAAGCTGATGGCGGCGCTCGGCGCCATTCTCGGCCTCTGGCCCGCCATCGACGTCACCCTTGCATCGCTGATGGTCGGCGGCATGATCGCCGTCTTCTCGATGGCGCGGCGGGTTCAGTGGAGCGTGCTGGCACGCACGGTCGGACTGTTCGCCCTGCTCCTGCCTGCAGGTTTCCGCGACGCCGCTTCGGTGCTGAAACCACGCGAAACTCACCATACCGTCCGCTTCGGCGTTGCCGCCGCTCTCGGACTTCTGTGGTGCCTATTCATACCGGATTTCACCCCTCTTGCCCTCGTGAGGTAACGGCAATGCGCCCCGAACTCGAACGCCCCACTTTCGACGGTGCCTTCTGGAGTTCAATCCTGCACTCGCGGACCTTCTGGATCCCGCAGGATCATGGCGCTCTTCTCGGTACCTTTACCATCGCCCTCATTCTCTTCGCCTCGATGCTGCTGCTGCCGCGGCTTTCTGCCCGCCGACGCCGGATATCGGAACTGCACGGCGATAGCTCGGGCAGCACCACGATGATGGATTTCGTGCTCGTCACACCGGTCTTCGTCTTCTTCATGTTCGTGGTCTTCCAGTTCACGATCCTGGCGAAAAACCATCTCTTCACCCATTATGCCGCCTATGCGGCGGCGCGCAGCGCCCGCGTCTATTTTTGCCCGGCCCTGCCGATCACCATCCGGAGCCTCATCGACGCCAAGACTTGCGATGACGATGCAGCCGCCGGCAAGGCCGATCTTGCCGCCCGCCTGGCGCTGATCCCGGCCGCACCCTACGACCAGCTGAAATGCGTCGGCGCCTGCCAGCCGCCGGAAGAGGCGCTGAAGGCGCTTGCCGATGCCTCGGGGCTCTCGAAGAACTGGCGCGCGATGCGCAACCAGGCCCGCTACATGTTCGACCCACAGAACGTCACCGTCACCGTCGATCGCGCGCCGATGGCGCTCTACGCCGCCATCAACCGCACGCCGCACGTGCCCGTCACCGCCAAGGTGGAAGCGCGTTTCCTGCTGCTCGAATATGCCGGCTGGGTCTTTGCCCGCGGCCAGAGGAAGGACGGACGCTACTACACGATTTCGACGGCGGAGGTGAACCTGCTATGACCCCGACCTTCATCAAGCGCCTGCATCGCGACCAGCGCGGCTTTCTTTCGCCGATCATCCTCTACATGACGATCGCGCTCGCGCTGATGATCGTCTGGATCCTGAACACCGGACAGATGATCTATGACAAGCAGCGCACGCAGGACACTGCCGACGCCGCCGCTCTCGTCCATGCCGACTGGGAAGCACGCTATCTCAACATCATGGCGATGAACAACGTCGCCTCGTCCCAGGCCACCGTGGTCATGGCAACCTCGGTCGCCTACCAGCTCACGACGGCGGAACTGGCCCTGCGCTCGGGTGTCATTCTGGCGAAACTCGCCGAATATTCCTTCACGGAAGGCTTCGGGCCGGCATCTCTGCTGCCGCCGCTTCCGCCGATGCCCTATTGCCCCGGCTGGCAAAAGGTCCCGATCGTCGGCGGCATCATCTATGGCGCTTGCCTGGCGTTTCAGGGGTTCCGCGCGACTGAAGCCACCAAAGCGATCGCATATACCGTGGCGGCGCAAATCAAATACGATCCCTGGGGGCTCATCAACAAGTCCAGTGACATCATCGATGCGATGAACGACCTGAACGATTACCTCGTGGAAAGCTTCCCCGAGCGCGTCGGCAACGAGGCCCTGCATCTGGTGCGTCTCAATAAATCGGACCACGTCATTTTCCATCCGCCGTGCGAATCCTGCGGCCAGGCTGGAGAAGGTGCCGGCGGCAACCTGCCGGTGGACCGGGATGGCGTCAATCCAGCCGCTGCCTATACCGAAATGTGCCTCGCCATGACCTATGGCACCCAGGGGCAGGACCCGCTCCTCATGCGCGGCGAGTTCGCCAATCGCGGCTTCCCCAACGGCAAAGGTCCGCTGACGGCGGGCGGCGTCGACGGCAGCCATATCCGCGACTGGGTCAATCACGAGAGCGGCATCGACAATCAGCTGGTGGAATTCTACATCTTCTATGAAGCCTTCGGCCCGGCCTATCTGAGCAAGGTTCCATTCAAGGCGATCGTCGAGCAGTATGCCGGCGATCTGAGTTGGTGGCAGGAGCTGGCGCTCGATGCCAGCTTCTGGATCGCGGACAAGGTCTTCGGCGTCGGCTTCGGCATCACCAACCCCTTCCAGCTGCCAATCGACGTGCCGCCACGCTATTCCGACTCGCAGACGAAGAACAAAAACGACTTCACTCGCAAGTTCGACATGATCTGGAACCAGGTCTGCGGCCCGGCGGGCGGTGCGATCTCCGTGGCCGGTGCGAGCCTGCCCGTCGTCTCTTTCCCGAAGCCCTACTGGCTGAAAGGGCGCATCCCCTTCAACTTCACGCCCTTCGGTGGCGATCAACTCACCGATTACCAGACGCTGGCGATCGTTTCGCGTGCGCCTCGCGCCAGGCTCCAGGTCCGCCTGTTCAAGGACAAGACGCCGTCCGCCTATGCGCTGGCCCAGAGCTGGGTCCATAACTACACGGCCTTCGATCTCTACACGCAGGATTGGCTCGCATCGCTTGCGCCCGCGACCCTTGCCGACGATATCGGCGCGGTTTCCAACACCATCAAGCAAAGCCCGGCCGCCGATAGTTTCACCGGCCTGACGCGCGTCTTCGACCAGGGAGGGGCCAATGCCTGGGCTGCCGTCAACACACACTGAACATGCAGGCCGCGCTCCGGCTGGCGGGCTGTTGATGCGGCTGCACCGCGACAGACGCGGTCTTGCCTCGATCGAATTCGTGCTCGCCGCGCCTGTTATCCTGCTGATCGTGATTTTCGTCATTCACGCGAACCGGATTTCCACCAAGAAGGTCGCAACCATGCTCGCCATGCGCAACGCCGCCTTTGCCGAAGCCAATGGGCTCAACTGCACCTCCGACTTCTCGAACGTCTTTCCGATCCCGGCCTTGCCAGCCCTGCCGGGGGGCGACGCCATGAACTGCTCGCGCACGCCGTCGCATGAAGGCGATGGCGATCCGCAGCGCACCTTTGTCTGGGACGATGTGCAGAACACTCTCAAGAGCAATGGCCGCGACTTCGGCGACATGGTCGGCGACCTCGCCAACGAGAAGCCGCAGTTGGTCACCGCAACGGCCGACCGCGTCTACAAGTTCAGGGATTCCGACGATCTCGATACCATCCGGAGCATCCGCTGGAAGGATGCATTCACGGTGAACGACTCGACGCTCTTTGCCTCCCACAACAACGACACCACCCGCCGAGGCTACGATCCGACGCTCCGCCGGGAGATCCGCGACGTGGCCAGCGATTCCGGCGATCTCTTCGACGGCGTCTTTCCGGGAGCGAAATAAGATGGGAAAAGGTGCGCGCATCTCTCTTCGCCTCATCGGCCATCTCGTCGGCTTGATTTTGGTTGTCGGGTGCGCGGCCGCGATCATGGCCAAACCCGGCCATGCCGAGGTCTACAAGGATTTCAAGGCGACGCTGAATTCAATGTTGGCAGGCATTCTCGGCGCACCCGAACGCTCGCCGCGCGACCTCATCATCAACGGCCAGCCGTTGCAGTTCACGCCCTATCAGAGCGATCGCAGCATTTCCGACATTACCGACGAATGGCTGCGGGTGCTGGCTGCCAATACCCGGCCCGCCATGCCGAGGAGCAACGACAAGGAAGAACTGACCGCCGTCATCGCCGCCAACATGCTGATTGTTCCGAAGACGAGCCGCATCCGCGACGATCTCGCCGTGGTCGTGCGTTTCTTCGATGGCGATGGTGAGGCCGCGCTTGACTATCTCAGACGGCAGGACCCTGCGAACCCGTCGGCACGGGCGCCCATTCCCGGCGTGTCGATCATGATCCGCCGGGCCACCGATGCGCCGACGACCGAGGTGCTGATGACCCGCTTTGACGACGTCGCTGCGACATTGCCGGCATTCGCGGCTCCCGCCGATGTCAGTAAACTGCCGATGTCGCTGCGCCCGCCGGCCGGCGTAGAGGTGCTGAGCGATATCGGCGACCATGACGAGGGCCACATGTCGCGCACGGTTGTGTCGAAGGGCACGCTGTCTGCGGCGCGCTGGTCGGATACGCGGGCCGATCTTCTCACCCGCGACGGCTTCACCATCGAGACCCCACCGGCGCAGCGCGGCGGCGTCACCGCCCTTTATGGTCGGCGCGGCAGCGTCGAGGCCAATGTTCTCTACACCAGAAGCAAGAGCGACGGCAGGACCGTCGAGGTCGTTCAAATCAGGCAACCCTTCGTCGAAGGAACTACACCATGAACTGGAAGCTCATCGCGGCAGTCATCGTCGGGCTCATCACGGGCGTTCTGCTTTACTTCTGGACCGAGAGCGTCAAGAACGAGCAGGTGGCCTATGCCTTCATGCGCCTCCAGCCCGACCGGAAGGTGACGAGAGGACAGGCGATCACGCCCGACATGCTCGCCGAACCGGTCATGCTGCCGGAAAGCTTCGGGGCCTTGGCCAAGCTCGCCGTGCCTGCGGCGAGCGCCTATCAGGAATGGCTGAAGGACCGGACGGCGGCGGCCGACATTCCCGCAGGCTCGGTGCTGCTCTTTCAATATTTCGACGATACCGACGGCGGACGCCTGACGACCATGATCGCGCCCGGCAAGCGTGCGTTGACCCTTCCCGTCAATGCGGCCGCGGCGGTCGGCCACTTCGTCGAGCCGGGCAGCTATGTCGATATCCTCGGCACGGTCGATGAGCCGGTCGAGCCCGTGGCGCCTGTCGCCGCGACCCAGCCTGGAGCTCCCGGCCAGCCTCCCGCCGCTCCCGGACAAGCGCCCGTTGCAGCCGGGCAGCCGCAGGCTCCGGCCCAGCCGCAGTCGCCGGTCGAGCAGATGCTGAAGAACTATCTGACCCAATATCCCGGGGCCGATGAGAATGACGTCAACGCTTACCGCAAACAGGCGCAGGATTATAAGCTCGGTATCAGTTCGCGCACGCGCGTCGTCACCCGCACCTTCCTGCAGAACGTCAAAGTGCTGGCCGTCGGCGCGGCAACGACGGCCGAGGGTGCCGTTACCAAGGCCAATAGCACCTACAACAACGTGACCGTCGAAGTGACGCCGGCGGAAGCCGAAATGCTGATTTTCGCCATGGGCCAGTCGAACGGCAGCCTCAACCTCGTGCTGCGCAATCCCGCCGACAATACGGTTCAGGATCTGCCGAGCATCAACTGGACGCGCATGTGACGATCGCCGAGGGAGTGAGCCATGCTGTTGAAGATTTCCTATGAGGACGGCAGCGGGCGGGAGGTAATCCCGCTTTCTTCGAACGAGACCTATTTCGTCGGCGAAAGCAGTACGCTTTCGCTTCCCGCCGGCGCCGGCGTCGTGCGACTGCGCGGCAGCCATGTCTCCTCGCCGCAATTCGTGCTGCGCAAGTCCGGCCAGGGATGGTCGGTGCAGCATCACGGCCGCAACCCGACGCGCGTCGACGACCAGCCGCTTCGCGCCGGCACGCCGGTCGCGGTATCGGCCGGCATGTCGATCTGGGTGCCGAACGTCACGATCGAACTGGTCGAGCCGACCGCCGCTCCCGAGGCCGTCACGCAGTTTCCCGATCAGGAACGCGTGCTCGCCCTGCAGATGGAAATCCACGAGCGGCTGCTGAAGGATACGCAATATGACCGGTTGGTGAAATCCTCCGATTTCGGTCGCGAGGAGACGCGAAGCCGCATTCGCGAACGCCTCGACATGTTCATCAAGGAAGCGCTCGACGCCGCGCCGCAGGACCTCGTCATCCTCGTCATCAGAAACGCTGTCTATCGTTGGCTCGCAAAACGCATCGCCCGCACGACGCGGCGCGACGCCTCGTCGAATGCGGCGGCGCTGATCCGCGAAGAGCAGGAGAACCGCCGCCTCTTCGATGTCGGCAAGGCGCTGATCTCGGCCCTGCAATTGAAGCTCAATTTCGAATCCACCCGCTCCGATTTCGCCCAGCTCGACTCGCGTTTCAGCGCTGCCTTCCAGGCGAGGCAGGCCCTGTTCAACGCCGGCGACCGGTACGAGATTGCCCATGCGCACCTGCGCTCCAATATCGAGGAGCTGATGTACCGCTGGGGCACGATTTCCGAACTCATGGATCTCGATGTCATCTCGGAAATCATGGTGACGCGCTACGACGAGATCTATGTGGAAAAATTCGGCCTGCTGGAGCGCTATCCCTTCGCCTTCGCCAATGAGCGGCAGTTGATGAAGGTGATCGAGCGCATCGCCGTCGATTCCAACCGCTCGATCAACGAGAGCGAGGCGATGGCCGACTTCCGCATGCCTGACGGCTCGCGCGTCAACGCCGTCATTCCGCCGCTGGCGGTGAGAGGCGCCTGCCTGACCATCCGCAAATTCGGCGGCAAGTCGCGGCTCGACATCAGCAAGTTGGTCACCGCAGGCGCGCTCAGCGAACCGATGCGCGCCTTCCTGGAGGCTGCCGTTCGGGCTCGCAAGAACATCGTCGTTTCTGGCGGCACCGGCTCCGGCAAGACGACGCTGCTGAACAGCCTCTCGCAGTTCATCCCCGTCGGCGAGCGCGTCGTCGCCGTCGAAGATACATCCGAACTGCAGCTCGACGGCATCCATGTCGTCTATCTGCAATCGCGGCCGAAGACGGCGGAGTCGGAAACAAGCGTCACCATCCGCGACCTCGTGCGCAATGCGCTGCGCATGCGCCCCGACCGCATCATTGTCGGCGAATGCCGCGGTGCCGAGGCGATCGACATGCTGCAGGCGATGAACACCGGCCACGCCGGCTCGATGACGACGGCGCATGCGAACACGCCGCAGGATATGATGACCCGTCTGGAAGTGATGGTGCTGCAGGGTCAGAGCTCACTGCCCGTCATGGCGATCCGCCAGCAGATCGTCGCCGCCGTCGAGCTCGTCGTGCAATTGAACCGCCTGGAGAACGGCCGGCGCGCCGTCACCGAAATCTCGGAGGTGATCGGCATCGATCCGGATACCGGCCTCGTCATCGTCGAGCCGATCTTCAATCTCGTCGGCCGCGCCGGCGGACAGGCGGTGCATGCCTTTACCGGTTATCTGCCGAGCTTCGTCGCCGAACTCGTGGAGTTCGGCGAAGACGGCGAGATCGAGAAACTCGATATGTTCGTTTAGAGCGGCTCAGGTTTTCGCTGAAGCGCAGAACCGCTCTAAGCTTTTGTTTTTAGGGGGAAGCCATGAATATCAGCATCCTGCAGATCTTTACGGTCGTCCTCGGCGCGGCGACGGCGGGGCTGCTCGTCTGGGGAGCGCCGGTGCGCTGGCCGGCGCCGCTGCTGCGGGCGACCGAGCGGGATATCGCGCTCGCCAGCGAGGCGGCACAGGTCTTCGGGCGCGACGCCGTTCCGCCCTATACGATGATCCTCGCCTACCTCATCACGGCGGTCGTCGTCTTCCTGATCATTTGGCTGATCTTCGGCCCGATCTTCGGCATCGTCGTCGCAATCCCGGTCGCGTTCTTCCTGCCGAAGGCGACGATCCGCTATTTCCTGCAGCGCCGCTGGCTGCAAATCGAATCCCAGCTCCCCTATGCGGTCGACCAGATCGTCTCGGCGGTGCGCACAGGTAAACCGCTCGCCGTCGCCGTCAATGCGGTGGCCGATACCGGCCAGATGCCGGCCTCGCGCGAGTTCGAGCGCATCGCCCGCGAACAGAAGCTTGGCATCGGACTGGTCGAGGCGCTGGACCGGCACGGCCGCAACGTGCCGAGCCTGCACTTCAAGATGGTTGATGCGGCCCTTGGCCTCTTTGCCCGCCAGGGCGGTGACATTTCCGAGCCGCTGACGGAAATGTCGAAATCCTTCAAGGAAATATGGAAGCTCGACCAGAAGATCACGACCTCGTCGTCTCAGGCGCGTATGAATTTCCGAGTCGTCAACGGCGGCGCGCTCTTCATGATCCTGATGATCTTCTTCGGCCAGCCGGAGCTGATCGACAAGGTGTTCGGCAATGCCATCGGCATCGTCATCGCGATCGTTGGCGCCATCCTTTATGCCACCGGCTTCTTCTGGATGCGCTCGATGATGAAGGTGTCGGTATGATGTCCGAGATCCCTCTTGGCCCCATCGTCATCGTCCTTGCCGGCATCACCGCGGCGCTGTTCGTCTGGTGGATCGGCGATCTCCTCGGCAGCATCCAGGTCGTTCGCCGCACGGCAGGCGGCGACGGGCCGCCGCCGAATGTCGTCGACAGCATCGGGATGCGCACGCCGGTTGAATTCGTGCTGCGGCATTTCGAGCCGCTTCTCGCCGATTTCGGCGCGCAGCTCGAGCAGAAGCTGATCTATGGCGGCCGGCCCTTCGGTGGCGTGACGGGCCGGGAATATATCGCGCTTCTCGTCGTTCTCAGCCTCTTCGGCTTCGTGCTGCTCGGCGTGCTGTTCGGCATTGCGAGCGGCAGCGCGTTCGGCGGGCTCGCGGCGGGCCTGATCCTCGGCTTTATTCCCGCCATCTATTTTTGGGTCGTCGCCGACGACAAGATGCAGGACCGCAAGGAGCGCATCTCCCGCGAATTTCCCTACTTTCTCGATCTTGTCGTCATGACGCAGCAGGCGCAGGCGACCTTGCCGGAAAGCCTGAGGCTTTATGCCGAGGCCGCGCCCGGCACCGTCATGAGCGAGGAGATCGAACAGACGCTGAAGGACGTGGCGCTCGGCACCGGCATGATCGAGGCGCTTCAGCGCCTGGAGCGGCGCATGACCGCCGAGGAGGTCGTGCGCGTCATCCGCGCTGTCATCCAGGGCGAGGTCGAAGGCAGTAACCGCGTCGAGTTGCTGCGCGAACATGCGCGCGATCTGCGCTTCCGCCGCTGGGAAAAGGCGGACAGGGCGAGTGAAAAGCTGAAAGCCAAGATCGTCATGCCGGCGATGATGATCGTCGTGTCGATCCTGCTTCTGGTGCTGGCGCCGGCAATTGTCGAGATGATGTCGAGTGGGATGTTCTGACCATGGCCTTTTCCTTTTTTCGCGGAAACAAACCAAGCCTTCTGCAGACCGGTCCCGGCGGCCAGAGCCGCAGCCACGTGCTCGACCGCCCCGAAATGTCGATCGGGCGGGCGGCCAATGCCGACATCGTCGTCGACGATCCCTTTCTGGCGCCGATCCATGCGCGCATCGAAAAGCAGAGCGACGGCGGTTTCATCATCCGCCGCATGGGGCTGAACCCGATCATGCTGCGCGGCGAGGCGCTGCTGCAGACGGCTTCGCTGAAGGCTGGCGACAGCTTTCGCCTCGGCAAGGATGTCGAATTCCAATTCGTCGAGAAGGCGCCTGCCAAGGAGGTGCCGAAAAAGGAGGCGTCCAAGACAAGCGGCGAGAAGCCGAAAAAGCCTCTCTTCAAGCAGCCGGCCTTCCTCGCCGGCATGGGCGTCGTCTATCTCGCCATCGTCGGCATCATCGGTTACGTGATCCTCTCCGGCGGCGGGAGCGCTGAGAGCGGCCCGACGGCGGAGCGCATCAATGCGGAAGCCGCCCGCATCCCGACATGCATCAAGAACGCAAGGCGCATGCGCCAGGTTTCCGAGCAAAGCTTCAACGGTGCCGTCGGCGGCCGTGTCGGGCGGGACGGCGACGTGACCTATGCCGCCCTTTCTCTGGCGACGGAGCCTTCCGATGACGCCGCGCTGGCAAAAGCCGCCGAGCCGATCGTCGAGGCCTATAAGCGCACGGCGCTCGCAGCACTCACCTCGGAAAACCGCGGCAACAAGACGCTGGCGCTGAGCCTCTACCAGCAGACCTACGACCTCGTTCCCGACGTCAACTGCTCCGCGGCGCGTTTCGCTCTGCAGCGGCGGGCAGCCATGAAGCCCCCGGCCCGTCGGTGATCGAAGGTCTGGAGAAAGGCTCGCGTGTCCGGGCGAGCCGCTCGGAGTTGCACCGGGCTATGGTTGCCCGAGAGGCTTCCCTGCCTCGCACTCCGGCAGTCGCACAGTTGTCGAGGTCTAATTGAGGTTCATAAAGGAGGCACCATGATGCAGAGGAATGCGCCGGACTTCAGCCTTGAGGGCAAAGTGACTCTGGTAACAGGAGCGAGCCGTGGCATCGGGCGAGCTTGCGCGCTTGCCTGTGCTGCGGCAGGCTCCGATATTGTCTTGGGAGTCCGCAATATCGCAGCGTCGGCGGATCTGATCGCCGAACTCGAGGGCGCGGGACGAAAAGTCCTCGCTGTTGAACTGGACATTCCCAATAAAGCCCAAATCGCACAAGCCGTCGACACAGCGTTGACGACATTTGGCCGGATCGACGTCCTCGTCAACAACGTCGGCGTGGCCCCAGGCAATCTCGCGGAACTCGTCGAGGAGAAGGACCTTGATGAGATCCTGGATGTCAACATCAAGGGCACCTTCTTGATGACGCAGGCAGTCGGGCGTCACATGATCAAGCGCAATGGCGGCCGGATCATCAGCATCAGCTCACAGGCCGGCACCGTGGCCCTGCGCGGCGAGGCAATCTATTGCATGAGCAAGGCGGCAATCAATCACCTGACGCGCTGCCTTGCAGCCGAATGGGCGCCCTATAATGTCACCGTAAACACCGTATCGCCGACTTTCATCCACACGGATGGTACAGCCCCCTTTCTATCCGACGCCGCCAATCGCAAAGCGACGCTCGATCACATTCCCCTCGGCCGGATCGGTGAAACCGATGATGTGGTGGGCGCCGTCGTCTTCCTGGCATCGCCGGCTGCCAGCCTGATCACCGGCACGAACCTGCTGGTGGACGGTGGATGGTCCGTCGCCTGAGATCGAGGCCAGATCATCGGTAAGGGCGATCCGATGCGACGTGCCTGGCGGCGTCAACCAAACCGTTCTATCAGGTAGTCGATCACCGTTCGCAGCATCGCGGTCGGCCGCCGGTTCGGCGGGTAGATGAGGAACATCGGAACGGGCCGGTAGGACCATTCGGGCAGCACCTGTTCAAGCCGTCCTTCGGCGATATCGGCGGCAAGCAGCAGTTCCGGCTGAAGCACGATTCCCGCGCCGCTGAGGGCTGCCATGCGCAGCGCCGCTCCCTGGTTGGTCGAGAATTTTCCGGAAATCGATACCTCGCGCATTTCGCCCTCCGGCCCGACCAGGTGCCAGCGGTCCCGCAGACGCCAATAGGAGTGGCCGAGGCAGAGATGATTGGTCAGGGCCTCAGGCGAGGCCGGTCGGCCATGGCGGGCAAGATAGTCCGGCGAGGCGGCAAGAATCCGCCGATAGGGTGTGAGCGGGCGGGCGACCAGGCTGCTGTCCGAGAGCGGGCCGATGTGAATACCGAGCTCGAAACCCTCGCCGACGAGGTCATGGACGTTGTTGTCGAGCGATAGCTCGATGCTGACGTCGGGATGGGTGTTCTGGTAGTCGATCAGCGCTGGCACCAGAACTTGCGTGCCGAAGCTGACCGGCGCCACCAATCGAAGCCGGCCGCGGGGCGCTGACCGCAGCTCGTTTGCTGAAGCCTCGGCCAGCGCCACTTCGGAAAGTGCGCGCTTGCAGCGCTCGTAATAGAGCTGGCCCACCTCTGTCAGTTGATGGCGTCGCGTGGTGCGATGGATCAGTTTTGCCCCGAGCCGGCTCTCGATCGTCTTGATGTGCTTGGCAACCATGGCCGGCGACACCTGCGCGATCTCCGCGGCCGCCGCGAAACTGCCATTGTCGATGACCCTGACGAACATCGCCATGCCGGCCAGCTTATCCACGATTGCCTACCTATTGGTTTCGAATGACGATACCAACAGCTTATTTATCAACCAAGAGATTTACAACACAGTCATTATGCCCGGCGCCAAGACGACGGACATCACCAAATTGAACCAGGAGTAAACATGCCCATTCTTCACCTGCAGATGCATCCCGGCCGCACCTACGATCAGAAACGCGCCTTCGTGCGCGAAGCGACCAAGGCCGCCGTGGAAACTCTGGCGTGCCCGCCCGAGTCGGTGGAAATTCTGATAACGGAGATCAACAAGGATTCCTGGGCGGTCGGCGGCAAGCTGAAGTCCGAGGCCTGAGAGACGACCGGCGGCATCCAAGGCTCGATATGCGGGAGAGGCCTCCGCATGGTCTGGGCAGGGAGCCGGCACTCGGCTTCCGTGCCGACCGGGGGCGGGCGACCGTTGACCTTGCTGGCTGCCGCATCTTCACCGCCCGCGAGCCTGCAGGCGGCCCACTTCGCCGGGGAATTTGCCTTTGGTGCACCTGACCGGAGTTCGGCGCTAAGCGGGCCTATCGTTGCCGGAGGATAAGGCTGCTTTCCGCCCCATACCGGTCGTTCGCTCTGGATTGCCTGTCCACAAACGGTCGCAGATGGCCCTGGAAATAAGCCCTATCTTCGCATCGTCGGAGGAAGGTCCGGTCGTCGCTCTGCCATTCCTTGCGGGACGAGCGACAGAGTTGCGATACCCGCCTCATCGGCCGCGCGCAAAAGTGCTTCCCGGAATTGTTCCGGGCCAATTTTCCCGCTCAATGCGTCGACGCAGGCTTTGACGGCGGCCACATATTCCTCGCCGTCATCGCAAGGCCAGTCGTTCATCAGGAGACGCGCCGCGTCGCCCAGTGTCCACACAATCTTGCGAGGAGCACGACCTCGCAAAGCAAACCCGACAGGCGTGAATGCTGATGATGTATTCCAGCACATTATCCCCGACCCCTCAACGCACGGATACTGCAGTCCCCACGTTCAATGTACGCGCGTATTTAGAAATTTGGAATTGAAATTTTTGGATGGGCGCTGCTTAAGCGGGAGGATTCCGAAATGAACGAAAAGGGGTGCTCCGCACCTTGTCAGAGCGCCCTGCGCTGCAGCGTCAAGCCTTGCGCCGACGGACCTGTTCCGCCTTTCGCCAACCACCGCAGGGCCCTCAGCCGCGCGCGCTTCCCTTTCCGGTCCAGCCCCTTCGCCTCACCTCAACTCAGCGGTAACGCGGAAAATGCCGCCGGCCGACGCGTCGGAGCAGACGACGAAGGTCGAGCCTTCCTGCGCCATGAAGGCGACATTGCCGCCGGCCTCGCAGGGGGTTGCGCTCCATTGCAGGATGATATCGCCGTTATCGGGCAGCTTTTCCGCAGGGATCTTCACGGCACTTGCCATCCACTCCGTCGCCGACGGCAGGTGGACAGGGGCGTTCAGTTGCTTTGACAGCCAGGCGGTATAGTTCTGCGCCACGGCAAGCGGCACGTCGTCGGCCGGCTGCTGCGGATTGTCGGCATAGGCCTGTGCTGCGGCGGGGTCGGAATTGGCGGTGTAATATTCCGCCATCTCGGCGCGGGTGACGGCCTTCGTCTGCATACAGAAGGACTTGTCGATCTTCACGGCACCGTTCGCGACGCCGAGCATGCCGCCGAGCTCCTTCATCGAGGAGGTCATCAACCGGACATTCTCCAGCGAATAGCTTCCCGCCGGAACGGTCTCGAAGGCGAGAGTCTGCGAAACCGGGCAGAAGCCGCGTGCCGACAGCGCTTCGAGATCGGCAAGGATCGGCTGGTAGCCGACGATCGCAAGTTTGTAGGCCTCCGCGGCGTAGCGGCCGTCGGCCTCGCTGAGCTTCGGCTGGATGGCCGCAAGCGTCGGATCGGCGGCACCGGCGCGGTTCGCGATCGAAGCATAGAGATCGGCGACCTTCTGCTTCAGCGCCGTCGCTCCGTCCTTCGCCGCCATGACATCGGCGATCAAGGCGTCGAAGAGCTTGGTCGCGTCGCCATAGCCTGTCATGGCCGCCGGTATCTGCCATTGCTCGCCCTTGGTCTTGGCGTCCGCCATCAACCCCTTCGCCTTGGTGAAATCGGGACTGTCGCCGGCACCGACACGGTTGGCGGTGTCGCGCTTGGTCGCCGCGTCCTTTTCAGCCGCCGTGAGCGCGGTGAGCGCCTTGGCGAGATCATCAAAAGCGGCCTTCGCGCCATCGTAACCGTCGACCGCGCCGTGCATCTGTTGGGCGGCGGCGCTGTCGGCGGCAGCTTTCATCTTCGTGTCCGCTTCAGCAAAGGCGGGAGCCTTGTCGCCGCCTGCGGCGGAGGCGGCGGCTTTCGCCTTCTCGGCATTTTCTTTCGAAATGGCGATCAGCGCCTTGCCGAGGCTGATGGCGGCCTTCTGGTAACCTGGAAGAGCTTTTTTATAGTCTTCGTCCTTGAGCAGGGCATTGGCCTCGGTCAGCGCCGAGGCACCGGTATCATAGGAAAGCTTTGCCTCGTCACTGGCCGGGCGTTCCGGCGCCCTGGCGGCGATCGCCTTTTCCTTGCGGCTTTCGGCCTCTTTCTTCCACGTGCCGACATCGGCGACGAGTTTCGGATCGGGCGCCAGCAGTTTCGGAATGGTAACGACACCGACCCCGATGCAGATCAGGATCAGCCCGCCGATCATCACGAACTTGGCAGGCGTCCACTTTCTCGGTTTCGGCGCTTCCGGCTGCTGCGGCATGCCGCCGCGCGGATCCCACGTCATCGGCTGGATGCCCGTCGTCACGCGGGAATATTCGCCGAGCGCATCGGCGCCCATGCGCGGGCGTTGCGCTGGGTCGCGGCTCAGCATTCTTTCAATCAGGCTTGCGAGCCCCTCGGGAAAGCCGGGGATCAGCACGTCGAGGCGCGGGAAGATATTGGAAGGGTCGAGATGGATGTTCTTCCAGCTCTGCTCGCGCTGGTGTTCGTCCTCCCAGACCATGACGCTATCGAAAACGCTGGCATAGGTCTGGCGCGGCAGGAAGAGCTTGTAGGCGATCATGCCCATCGCATAGATGTCGAGGGCTGATGAGGCGGAGAAGGTGCCGCTCGCGTAAATCTCCGGCGCGCCGAATTCCGGCGCATAGGGCGGGATGATGTGCTCGCCGATCTTCGAGATCAGATGCAGGTTGCCGATCCTGACCGAGAGGCCGGAATAATCCTCCGAGACGTAGATGCACTGGTCCGTCAGCGCATTGTGGGCGTAACCGGCACCATGCAGCGTCGCCAGCCCTTCGAGAATGTGGCGGCCGATTTCGACGGCGCGTTCGTAGGCCACCATCTCCGTTTCGTCGAGATATTGATGCAGCGTCTTCGACGGCCGCTTTTCGACGATGTAGAAATTGTCATCTTCCGGCGACGGCGGGATGAGATCCTCGATTTCGACGAACCGCCGGGCCGTGAGCGACTTGGCTTCGTTGATCGATGTCCAGACGCGCTCGAAACGGGCTTTGTCCAGCTTCAGCGCCACATCCGGCGCGACGATGAAGACCGAACGGTCCATCCGCTTGTCCTCAGCGGGATAGACGATGAACTCGTTCTCGTAGATCGGCTCGCCGATCGTGTAGCGGGCGATCAGATCACTTCTCATGCACTTGTCCCCCTGCCATCATTATGTCAATGAAACCGAATTCTATTCGCCGGCCAGAAGCGGATCTCCGATCAGGCCCGCGGCCAGGAGCAGGCCGGTCTTGGTATCCCGGAGCGCAAAGGCGAAACGTGCATCGGCTGTGACGCGGACGAGTTTCGGATCGATGCTTCGCTCGGTGATAGCAGTTGTTGCCGCTGCCGCTTCCGTGCCGTTTTCGTCGACCTTGATCATCGTCTTCTGCAGGACGCGCGACAAGCTGATGTTTTCCTTGGTAAACCCTGGAAAAGCCGCATCCTTGGCCTTTTCAGGCGCCACTCCCATCGCACTGAGTATCGGCATCAAATCACGCCCGTCGTTCAGCGAAAAGCGGGGAAGGAAAATTTCGCCTGCAGCGGGTTCGAATTTTTCGCCCTGAAGCCAGGAGGCAAGCGCCTTCAGGTCGGACCCGCCGACGCCTTTGCCCGATCGCGCTGCGATCACCACCATGCGATAGGCTTCGCCGGTATAGGCGAGATCGACGGCGGCGAAATTGTCATCAAAGCGGAATTTCTGTCCATCGCTGGCAAGATGCATCATCGGCACGGAGACTGTGGAGCCGTCCGGCCGCCGGAAGGGTGTTGCCGGGCTTTCCTTATCGAAGGAGGTCTTCCATCGAGCCTTGAAGGAGAGCGCGCCGAGGCTGACGAAGCCGCCGCCGGGCGGTGTATCGAGAATTGCCGGAATAGCACCTCTTGTGGCGTCCTTGACCCAGCCATTGATGCGCTCGACCGATTTCGGCCCGTCGAGATCCTCGACCGAGGGCGTGATGCGATGGCCGGCGAGCATGGAGAGGGCATCGGGGACGAGCGCCAGCTTATCGTCGAAGACGATCGCCGCTCCCGCTGCCAGCGGCGCATCGGTTGCTGCGGGCTTCTCAGGCGTCATCTCGTCGAGCACCTTCTCCGGCCCTTTCACAGCGCCGGCAAAGCCGAGGCTCTTGGCGATTGCCGCCTTGCCTTCGTTTGACGCGCCGAGGCTCGCCAGACCGAGAGCGGCGGCGAGGCTCGCCGGCGACACCATGACGTTTGCTGCTCCCTCTTTCGCCAGCGTGCGGTCGATGAGGTCGATTGCAAGCCCCGCCTGCGCGGCAAGGATCGCCTTGCTGTCGATCGCATCGCCGGCACGGGCCGGGACAATTCCCATCAGGGAAACGGCAAGGCCTGCCAGCAGAATGGATTTCGACATGGTTCGCTCCTCTTTAGCGGATGCGATAGAATTTGGAATCGAAGGACCACTTGCCCTGGGCGCCGGTCTCGTCGTCGCCGACGATCCTCAGGCTTCGGGCTAGGTCATAGACATAGTTGAAGGCAGCGCGCTGGCCGACGAGCGGTGTCGGCACATCAGGCAGGTCGAGCACCTCGATCGGCTTGTCGCTGAGGATGGCGACGACCATGCCGACGCCGGCCGGCCCCTCCACCTGATATTCGAAGCCGATATAAGGATTGCGTGCGTCCGGCACGACCACGGGCCTAGCCGGATCAAGCCGGTTGTCGCCGCCCTTGGCATTCGGCTTCAGGCCCATCGAGCGCTTGTTCGGGTAAAGCTGCGTCAGCTTGCCCGAGGCGTCGATATCGACCAGGATCAGATAGCCGGCCTTCTTGGTGGAGACGCGCATCGCCACTTTGTCGCCGATGCTGACCGAGGTGCCGGGCAGCACGTCGACGGCAACGCCCGCTTCATTGTCGGTCTTCAGCGTATTTTCGACGGCGGCGACCGGGGTCTTCGCCTCCTCACCCGTGACGACATCGCGTCCGAGCGCGTCCGGCAGGCCGTAGAATTGCGGTACCGGCGTGAAGCGGCAGTCCTCGGCATGCGCCCGGCAATATTCGCCCGATTTGCGCCTGACGTAGTCGAGCAAAGCTGCGTTGCTGACATTCGGCTTGTCGGCAGCGCGCGCCACCCCTTCCTGCACCCCCTCGATGAAGCGGCGGGTGAAGACGCCGAGCGGCGGCTTGGCTTCCTTGTCGACGAGCGCCCACTGCCCGGAATTGACGGCCGACCAGACCATTGCCGTCTCACCGCCGAATGAGAATTTCGCTTCCTTGCCGGAGCGGTTCGGCGGTTCCAGCGATGCCAATGCCGGGCCGAGGCAGCGCACCGTGCCGCCGGCCGGTGCCGCGACGGCGCTGCGGCTGCCGGGGCCGACATGACAGGCGTCGATCAGCAGCGTGACATGGCGATCCTTGAGGCTGTTCAGTCGCGCGGCGATTTCGGTCTCGCGGATCTGGTTGGTGACGGTCACTTTGCCGCCGTCGCGCACCAGCTTCGCATCGGCCGCAACGAGCGTCGGGCTCGTCGTCGCCTCGGCGCCCATTTCTTCCGAACCCTGGCCGCTGAAATAGAGGAAGATGCGGCTGCCGGATTGTGATTGGCGCACAAGCCAGTCATCGATTTCGGCCAGGATCGCTTCACGGCTCGCCTTGCGGTTCGTCAAAGTATGAATCTGTTCCGGGCGGTAGGAGAGCGTCTTGACGAGGAAGAGCTGCATCGCCTTCACATCGTCGGCCGAGCCCGTCAGCTTCGCCTCGCGCATTTCGTAGTCGTCGATGCCGATCAGAAGCGCGCGGTCGCCGGGAGAGCTTTCGACGGCGGGCGTCTCGACGGTTGGTGCCTGAACCTCGGGCTGATTGACGGTGGGTGCATCGGCGGCCGGCGTCTTATCCGGTGTGGTAGTGTTACCGGGCGGAGTGGTGATCGAAAGATTGGATTCCAGCTGACCGGCCGGCTGCTGTTTCTGCTTCGGCCCGACGGTAATGTCGCTTCCAAGAGGCTTGCGCTTGGTATCGATCGCTGCGACCTGGTCGCTCGCGGCCGGCCCCGACGTGTCGGGCGCATTCGGCACGTCGCCATCGGTCTTTGTGGCGATCCAGTCGCGGAAGGCGGCGACGCGGGTATAGACGCCATAATGCTCCGCCTCGGCGCAGCCGGCGCCCCAACTGACGATGCCCAGCTGGATCCAGCGCTTGTCGGGACGCTGGGCAACGAGCGGCCCGCCGCTATCGCCCTGGCAGGCGTCCTTGCCGCCCTCTGCATAACCGGCGCAGACATTGCGCTCATCGATCGGGTTCATGCGCATCGAGCTCTCGCGATAGGCGGCGCGGCAGTCTTCCCGCGAGACGATCGGCAGCTCGACTTCCTGCAGCTCGGTCGGCAGGTATTTGTCATCCCAGCCGTGATCGGCCTTGGTGTAACCCCAGCCGGTGACGACGGCGGTGTGGCCGGCGGCCTCCACCGCATCATCCGAGGCGGAGGCCAGGATTGCAGGCTTCGAGACAGCGGGTTCGGCGAGCTTGATGAGGGCGATGTCGTTGGCGAAGACCTTGCGATCGAAATCCTCATGGATGATCACGTCTTCTACCGCGAGGCCCGGTTTGTCGGGGCCGTCGACGGAGATCACCTTGTCGATCTTCGACTTTCCTTCGACGATCAAAAGATCTCGGGCGAAGAGGTCCTGCTTGCCGGAACGGCCGCTGGTGACGCAATGGGCGGCCGTCAATATCCAGCGCGGCGCGATCAGCGAGCCGCCGCAATGGCCGCCAAAGCGGCCGCGCTGTTCGGGATCGGGCGCCAGGATCTTCACCTGCCAGGGCCATTCACCCTTTTTCGCCGCCTGGCCGCCGATGACGCGCCCGCCATCCTCGCCGGCAAAATCCGTATCCTGCTGCGCAAGCACCGGAGAGGCCAGAAGCAGAAGGACGGCCGCAATGTTGAGGACCCTGCTGATTGGCGTGCTCATAGCTTGGCTCCGGCGGAGGTATAGAGAACCGTAAATCCGACGCGCGCCTCTTCGGGCAGGAGTTCGCCGAGGCGTTTGGCGATATTGCCGGCGGTGCGGCGCCTGTCGTTCTGCTTGAGGAATTCTATGAGATCAGGCATCGGCGTTGCAGAGGTGACGGCAACGAGCAGGTCCGTGCCGAAGGGGGCTACGACGGAAAGATCGAGATCGAAGCTCGCCGACATCTCTGCATCGACCTCTCTCTCGCCGGGATAGAGGAACTGCACGGTTCCATCACCGGTGATATCGAAGAGCACGAGCTTGCGGCCTGATAAATCCGAAACCGTGACGCCGACCCGCTCGCCTTCGCGATGAACTGCATCGGAAGGCGTGACGCGCACGGTCTGCGGGTTTGCCTCTGACAGTCGCTTCAGCGTGTCGAGCGCGGCCATCCGGTCGACGACGAAAGGCATATCACCGGCGCCGATGCTGGAGGAGACGACATCGCCACCAGCGATCGCCTCGTGCTTTTCGGGGTCGAAGACGAGTTCGGCATTGGCACCGTCCGTCAGCTTGAACGGCGTGATGGCCGGATCGATTCCTTGCAGCACCGGATCGGTGCCGAGGGCGGCGATACTGATCGGCGCGCGCGCGGCCGGTGGCGGCGGAACGTTCGATTTCTCCGATCCCGTTGTGGTGCCTGCACCGTCGTAGTTATAGACGACGGCGTGGTCGAGATCGGTTCCGGGCGGGCTCTCCGTGAAGATGTTCTGCCGCTGGTCGGTGAACTGATAGACCGACTGGCGCACATATTCGAAGAGTTCGCGGCGGCTGACGGCACCGTCGCCGTTGCGGTCGGCGGCGCCTTCGAAGGCGCGGGCCGTCGCATAACTCAGTGCGCCGCGTTTCTGCGGAATGCCGGGAATTGATATCTCAGGCGATTTGGTGTTCTCGTCGACGGCGGCGAGGAAGGTCAGCCGTCTGTAATCGAAGCCGGTGGAGAGCGCATCCGCCGTGGTCGAAATCGGCGCGAGGTCGTCCTCCTCGATCGTATAGGAAGGCGCTTGACGCCAGGTGATGTCAGCACCGCGCGGATCGACATCCCGAGTCATGCCGCCAGCATGGCAGGTGTCGGCGATGAAGAGGACATCGGCACCCTTGGCCTCCAGCTTGTGGATCAGCACCTTGAATTCGTCGCCGAAGATGCGCTCGCGCGATCCGGGCAGGCGCGTGTCGAAGCCGGCAAGCACATAGACCTCGTCGCGGCCGCTCGGTTTGGAGCCCCGGACGCGCTCCGGTTCGCTTGATCCGTGGCCGGCGATGCCGAGCACGACGAGATCGCCGGAGCCGGCCCTTTCCGTGACGGCCTCGATCGCATGGAAGATACCTTCGCGGTCGGCCTCGCCGTTTTTCAGGAGCGTCATGTCTTCGACGCCGACCGAGCGCAGCGATAGGGAAAGGTCCTCGGCGTCGGCGACCGCGCCGTGCAGCGGCGGAACATTGCGATAGAGGTCGATGCCGATCAGGACTGCCCTGACCGTGCCGCGTTCGGGCGCCTCGATCGTTCTTGCCAGGCTGTCGGTGGCCGTCATCGCCAAGAGGGCGAGTGCTGCGGCCATGGAAACGGATGCGGACATGGCCAAACCTCCCCTCGCCCGGCTATTCGCGCCGCCATTCGACGCGGCGGTTCAGCGCGTCGATATCGTCTTCGGTAAGGTTCGCCGTCGCCGTGACGTCGACCGGCTCGGAGGCTCCGCGGCCTTCGGCGTCAATTGTCGCATCGATGCCTTTGCTCTTCAGGAAATCGGCGACGGCCTTGGCGCGGCGCTCGGAGAGCTTCTGGTTATAATCGTCGCCGCCTCGCCGGTCAGTATGGCCGATCAGGATAACACGGCCGGGCTTCTGCTCCTTCAGCGCTTCCAGCAATTCCTGCGCCGCCTCCGTGCCGATCGAGGTAAAGGTCGACTTGTCGAAATCGAAGGTGATCGGAACCGGGATCGAGACCGGCACGATGCCGCGGACGTTTTCCGAATAGATGCCGCCAAGCACGCCGCTGCGGTGATCCTTCTCGGCTGGCACGAAGCTACCTTGCGGGTTGTCGCTCGTCGGATTGGCGGCAAGGATGCGGGCCTGGGCGGCGCGCTGGATGAGATCGGAGATCGTCTCGGCCGGCGGCGCTTTCGGCGTGCGGGTCTCGTTCTTGATGATCTCGATCGCTTGCTGGTAATCGGCGGCGGCATCGGCGAAGCGGCGGCCGGAGAAATAGATCTCGCCGAGTGTGGCGGAGGCCTGCCAGAGCACTTGCGGGCTGTCGGCAGCGACGAGCAGCGGCTCGTAATCGGCGACCGGCTTGTCGGCGGCCATCATTTCCTGGGCTGCGGCGAGCCGGAGTGCAGCGACGCGGCGTTGGGCATTGATCTGGAATTGCCCGCAATCGGCGCTGACGGCGATTGCATCGGCCTCCGTCGCGGCAGCGTTGATATCCTTTGCGGCGACGGCGGTGTTCAGCTTGTCGAGAAGGGCGTTGCAGGCGGGCGTATCGGCATTCGCCATCTCGATCTCTTCGCCTTGGCCGGCAGCCTCCGGCTCGGCCGAGCGGCCGAGGTTTATCTGCGGCATCTTGATGCCGAAGCCGCCGGGCAACTTGAATTGCGGCATCTTGATCTGCGGCATCGGCAGTTTCGGCATCTTCATCTGTGAAGACTGCGACGACTGGTACGATTGCGACGACTGCATGGGCCGGTTGGACGTGCTGCCGGTGGCGGGGCCGATCAGCTCCAGCTCATCGGCGGAAAGCTCCTGGCCGGGCGCCAGATTGGTGACGATCTTGTATTTCTTCGGCGGCTGCGACGTGGCCTGTTCGACAGGCTGGGGAGCAGGCTTCTTCGGCTTTTCGATCGCCGGTTCCGGCTTCTTGGCGACTTCCTGTTTCACGACAGGCTTCGGCTTCGCAGCAGCCGGAGGTTTCGGCGGCTCAACGGGCGGCTTTGCAGCCTGTTCGACCGGCGCGGGCTTTGCCGCGGGGGCGGCTGCGACGGGCGGGGCGGCGGGCATGCTATCGACCGTCGTCAGCATCAGCGTCTTGCTGCTGATCTTCGTGCCGAGGCTGCGGGCTTCTTCGAGGCTGCGGGAAACGGCGTCCATTCCGCCGTCGATCGAGCGGAACATGCCGCTGCCGCTGCCGCCGAGATCGGCAAAAATGGTCAGCGGCTTGGAGGAATAGAAGACCTTGATCTGTTCCTGGCCGACCGGGCCGGAAACCTGCAGTCTGGCGCCGCTCGCCGGATCCGGCACCTGCACGCGCTTGCCGGCGCTAACGAGAGCGTCGGTCTGATATTTGTTCGGGAAAAGCTTCACGACGGAGCCGTTCGGCGAGACGTTCAGCACCGTCACATAGGAATTCTCAGTCGACTGGATGAAGAGGCCGACGACTTCGCCGATGGCGTATTTCGCCTCAGCGCGATCGAAGGTAATGCTGACGGGTCCGGCCTGGGCGGGCGCTTCGGTCAAGGTGCGTTCGTTCTGCGCCTCGACGGCGGGAGCCATCGGGAAAAGCGAAAGAAATGTGGCTGCGGCTAGGATGGCTTTGCGGGTCAGCATTGGAAACCTCCCTCTTCGAACAATCTCACACTGTGCTGAAGATGAGAATAGCACTGACCGGCGAAATTGGGATGGCTGTGCCTGTCTTGCTTGAGGGAGGGTTACAAATTATTTGGAACCTCGAAGAACCGGTAAGGCGAAGACGTGAGCAAGACTCGCGATCGGTAATATCCGCCGCCTGATATATTCGGTTCGACTGCCAGGAGAGGGTTAGTTCTTGGGCTTCTGGCCGGCCGATTTCAGGATCGAGATCAGGTCGCTCATTCCCTCGGGCGAGGAATTGTAGAGCCAAAGGATATCCGGATTGTCTGTGGTGAATTCCTTGCCGGGGGCTGAGCCCATGTCGCGGCCGGGCGAGGTCGCATCCGGCAGCTTGCTTTCGCCCGGCGTCAGTCCCTTGGCCTGTTCGTGTTCGGCAATGATCGCGGCAGCGGCGGCAAACGCCTTTTCGTCATGTTGGCGGAGTGCCGAAAGCGAGGGATTTCGCTTGGCCAGCGCATCCTCGACTGGCCCGGAATAGGCAAGCTCAGGTAGCTGCAGCGCCAGCAGAAGGCCGATCGACAAGGTTACGAGCCGGAATTTCGTCATCGTCGTCAAATCCGTTATCAACCCGATGCGCCGCGCTATGGCTGGCAGCACGACAATAGGGAGAGGCCGGAAGGAAGGCAACGGCGCTCAGTGCCAATCGATTGGGAGGGTTGAAATCGACTGGCAGCGGCGCTTTGGCTCTTTGTTTTATGTATGTCGTTGACCTCGCACTGCTGCAATTTCGGGGCGGCATACATCAGAGGATCTTCAATTCCTGCAGGCCGAGGCGGAGATTGCGCAGCATTTCCCCGAAGATTTCCTCGATCTTGCCAGTCGACCAGACGACCATGGTGCCGTAGGGCGAGCGGGTGCGCTGCATGAAGCCCGCCGTCTCGAAATCGATCAGCGTCTTGCGACAGGTCTCGCTCGACATCACCGCGACAAGGAAACGGGCGAGATTGGACTGGTCGATCGCGCCTGATTTATCGGCCCAGTTCTGGATCAGCCGCGGCTTGGTGTCGGCGGTGAACATCGAGGCCAGCGCGCGGTCCTGTGAAAGTCCGAGGCGCTGGAGCTTGGCGGGATCGCGGGTGAGCGAGACCACGTAATCATTATGCAGGTCGGCGAAGCGTTCGATATCTTCCGCCGTGCTGATGCCAAAGACCTTCATCGAATAAAGGAACTCTGCCATCAGATAGGTCGGCTCAGAACGCAGCTGCGCCAGATGCTTTTCATCCTTGCTGGCCGAGGCCGCGCAGACGCGATCGGAGAAGCCTATCCGCGCCGCGCGGACCTGCTCCAGCAGGCTTACGTCGAGCGCCAGTTCGTCACCGTTCCATTCCAGCATAAGCATTCCCTGCCAGCAAATCTTCGAGACGATGATCTTGTACTATCGCAGAGGCAGATCTCCAAATCGTTTGGAAAGCAACGGCTTGCTGGCGAGGCGCATCTAGCCTACCATTTTAAAGACTTGGCAGCCTTTTTGAGGTCGAGGCAATGCGTAGTTTGGGGTCGCATATTCTGTTTGCCGCGGCACTTGCGGTCGCCTCGCCAGGTTTTGCCAAAGACACCGTGATGATCGAGCTTCGCAGTGGCGACGGCGGCCGTTCTGTCGGCATCGTTTCCTCGAGCGAGGAAGTGGAGGCATCGGGGCCTGCGGCGATCACTGTCGGCGATGACGGTACCATCTACATCCTCGACCAGAACAACGGCCGCGTGCTCGCCGTCGATGCCGAACGCTCGCAGGCCGATCCCGAAATTCTGCCGCTGCCGGAAAACGCGGCGCCGGAGGATCTCGCCGTCGTCCATAACGAACTCTACCTCTGGTCGGATGGCGTCGTGCCGCTCGAGCGCTCCACCGATGCCGACGGCCGGTCGCAGACGTTGCGCGCCGTCGACGGCGGCGATGCCGACGATTACACCCGCTCCGTCTTCGCCTCCATGGGCTCGGTGCCGCCAGGTCCCTTGAACAGCATCATCGATGAGATCGGCCGCAGTACCAGCCGGCCGGAAGCCCGCCCACCGATCGTCCAATACGTGCCGAGCCGCGGGCTCGGCGATATCGTCGCGGAGGTCTCGGCGGCAAACGACAAGGCGGAAATCCTGCTGCGGCGCAGCAGCTCGGAAGAGAATTTCCTGTCGCTGTCGCTGACATCGGAAGGGCGGATCGGGACCGTCGAACTTCTCGATATCGACACGACAGGCAGGCCCTACGCGCTGGTCGAGCTCGTGCCCGCCGACCAGCCTGATCGCACCGGGATGCTGGTGGTTCGCTTCACGCCGAACGGGGCGATGGACCGTGTCTACGACCTGCCGATCGATGCCGGCACGGTGTTCTCGAGGCGTTTCGTCGCGATCGGTCCGCGCGGCGACGTGCTCTATTTAAGATCACAGGAGAGCCGGGCGCAGGTGCTGAAACTCGACGGCAGGGAGCCCGGCCGCAAGCTCGCCGTCGCCAAGCCTGCCAAGCCGTTGAACACAGGCAAGCCAGGCAAGACGCCGAAGGTCGCGATCGTACCGAAATCGCGCAGCGACGTCATCGAGCGGGCGATCGGCTTCGAAACGCTGAACTGGCTTGTGACGCCGACCGCCTATGGCGGCGATCCCGGGCCGGGCTGCGCCAACATGAACCGGTTGCGCCGGCCGATCTACCTGATCGGCAAACGCGGGCAGACGGTGAAGGGTGTTCCCTACTGCTGGGGCTGCAAGACGCCGCTGGAGGATTTCGTCGAGGGTGTGGAGAAAGGCCAGACCGCAGGCAATGTCTGCACCAAGAGCTTGCCGCAATCCAATATCCTCGGCGTCGACTGCTCCGGGTTCGTCAGCGATGCCTGGGGCCTGAAGATGCACGTATCGACCCGCGCCATTCCGGGCATCGCCAAGCGACTCTCCGACCCCTGGTCGATGCAGCCGGGCGACGCTCTGAACAAGCCGGGCTCGCACGTGCTCCTGTTCATGCGCTTCACCGACGACCGCAAAGTGGAGGTGATGGAAGCCTCGCCCAACGCCTGCAAAGGCCGCGTCTGCCGCAATACCTACTCGCTCGGCAGCCTGTTGATGCGCGGATACCAGCCGGTGCGTTTCAAGGGGCTGGATGGCTGAAGAGGATCGTCTCACGCCCGATTGGGAATGTTCTTCGAAATATGGGCTGGATATTTGAAGAGGTGTAAGGCGCTATCGTGATAGGCGAGCTTAGAAGTGGCCACTGTTGACAGATGACGTACATTGCTCCACCGGCAGCACTCTGAGCGATACGCCGCCTCGATGGTAAGCGCTGCCCATACGCAAGCTCAAACATCTTGAGGTCGCGTACAGAAACCTCCCCATCACGATGCCCATTGAAGCGTTAAATCGCCGAAACGACGGATCGAGCTTGTGCGGACCCCGAGGCCAGGGCGAGCGCAACGGCCGCCGACACTGCTTCTGCGGTGGTCAGTGAGACCTCCGCGCTGAGAGAAGTCATGTCGATATCCAACTTGCCGTAGTCCACCATATAATAACCTGATCGAGTTTCGATAACGGCATCAGGCCTGATCGAAAGGAGATCCTGTGCCATTGTCCCAACGAAAACAGGCCCTCCCCAGACGTAACGGAAGGAGTAGATTGGAATGCCAGTCGGCGATATGCCGAGACGACGAATATGAGTTTTGAGGCGGCGATCAGACCAACCCGGATCGCTGGAAGGCCCGCCAGTATCTCCGGAAGAGGAACTACTCGATGAGGAACTGCTGGATGAGGAACCACCGCCCATTCCGGAAGAACCGCCGGAGCTCGAAGAGCTACCTGAGCTGGAACCCTTGTCGGAACTGGCGAAAGTCCTCTGATCGCTTCTTGCGACGTTCCCGGCTGATACTCTTGTGACGGTCGGCGGATTCTTTCTAACCGGCTCTTTGGTGGCAAATAACGTTTGCGCTCCTGGATCAAAAATACAGCTCTGCAAGATGGCGCCCGAGCCGGCGATGAAGGTAGAGCAAAGGAGTACACGGATGGTGATTTTGCTGGTCATATAGAGCGTCCCCACGATCGCCAGTTAAAAGAGATCATACCTCGGATTTCGCTTCACCCACGTCGCTTTCGCGAGAAGCACCAGCCTCTCGTTCAACGATTTAGTCTTCGGAAGAGCTTTGAGTTCTTGCGAAGTTAGTTCGCCCGAAAAAGCTTCTGCTGCCTTCTTTTTTGCGGCATCAGCTAAAGATGCGAGTTCCTTGTCCGACTGTTTTTTAGGGTCGCCGGTTCCGGGCCGGTTGAGTGCGCTTGCAAGTGAGAAATAGTGTGCAGCGGTGACTAGGCTTTCGGAGTTCGAGCCGTCGCCCTTAGCCATTTTTGCTCGTTCGAACGCACTCCAGTAGTCGCCGCGCTCCGCGCCCATCTCCAGCCATCTGATGGCTTCAGTCTCGTCTTTGGGCACTCCCAAGCCATCTCTGTACATAAGGCCTATATTTCGCGGCGCATAAGGCTGGCCGCCTTCTGCTGCCCTTTTAAAAAGCTCAAGGGCCTTCTCAAGATCCTGCGGTACACCTTTGCCCGCGCGATAAATCATCCCAAGGCTGTTCATCGAATATATGTCGTCTCGCTTGAGACCTGACTCGTAAAAGCGAACGCCACGTTCTACATCGGCTGTGACATTGACGCCGTTTAAGAAGATGTAGCCAAGTTCGTTCATTGCGTAGGTATGGCCCAAGTCGGCGGCCTGCAGCATTAGCTTCAGGCCTTCTTGGGTATCGGCTTTGGCACCTCTGCCATAGTAGAGGCTTTTCCCGTAGGCGTAGAGCGCAAAAGGATCTCCCTTCTTCGCGCCCATGGCGGCTATCTCGCTCGACTTTTCTAGGTTCGTCGGTACAGACGCTCCGATGAGATAGAGGGCAGAGATCTCAGAAATTGCCCTTACATGTCCGGCATCCATCGCCTTCTTGATCGTCTCAAAGGCCGTCTTCGTGTCGCGGTTGGCAAGCTGGGCGCGGCCGAGCTGGTAGATGAAGCGCGCGACCTCGGGATAGGTCTTCATCGCCTCGGTGCAGGCACGCACGGCAACGGCTGGGTCGATTTCGTTCGGTAGTTTGCCTGCTGTCACTCCCTGCAGGTCGAGGGGCGCTGCGGCTGCGGTATCACAAGCGTCGAGCGTCGGCTTGAAGCTGACGGTCGCGGGCGGCAGGTCGTCGTTTGCGGCTTGCAGCGTCACGGCGAAGGTCTGGTTTTCCGTACCGATCTGCGGCTCGTAGGAAAGGGCGGGAATATCGGCTGCCTCAAGCACATGGCCGAGCCCGATCACCCGGTCTCCGGCACGCAGCGTGCCTTTATCAGGCAGGGCGGCGACCTTGAAGGTCATTTCTCCCGCCGAAGCGGGTACTACGGGCAGGCTGGCCTTGACGGGGCCGACGCCGATCGTTGCGTCGATATCGCGCGGCAGTTCCTTCAGATAGGCGCCGGCATCGGCAAGCCGTGTCTGTTTCTCCTGTTCCAGCTGGGCGAGCTTGGCGCCGGCATCGGCCGAGACGGTGATCGCGACCACCCCCTGGGTCGCCTGGCCGTAAGGGTCGCTGACGGTATAGCCGATCAGGCCGACGGTTCCGGCGGCAACGCCCGTGGAATCGTAGGTCAGCGCCGTCAGCGCCGCGGCGGGAAGTTTTGCGCCCTGCTCGACCGGCTTGCCGTCGAAGGTAAGCTTGCCGGTTTGCGGAAGCTGATTAAGGGTGACGATAAGAGCCGAGCCTGTCTTGTCATGCGGCGGGGCAATGGAAAGTTTCGTGGCGGCAGCACCTTCCGGCACGCTCGCCTGCTGCATTGGTTCGACGCTCGGCGGCGGCGGCGCCGGAATGAAATAGAAGCTGTCGGTCAGCGAGGAGTTTTCCCAGGGGACCTGCTTGCCGTCGGTCATCGCGATCACGTCGCGACGCACATCAGTCAGGACCTGGCGGATTTCCTTGTTGGGCTCGCTGGCGCGTTTGATGAAGGATTCTGAATATGGGCTGAGCGCCCCGCTGCCGTCGAGCGCCACCTGGCCGGGTTCGGTGGAAAAGGCGATCAGGCTGCCAAGATCGCTATCGATGCGCGCAAGTCCGCGTGTCGCGCCGACCGGTTCCAGCTTTTCGGCCATCCAGAATTTCTGCGCGTTGAACGGATTGTTGCGGCAGGCATCGAGGAAGATCAGCTGCACGCGCGAATTCTGTTTGAGGTGGTTCAGGATCAAGTCGAGCGGCATGGTCTGCGTCTCGACGTCGTAGGGTGTCTCAAGCGTCGCATCGACCGGCACGATGAAGTTCTGCCCCCCCACCTGGATGCCATGGCCCGCGTAATAAATAAGGCCGGCTTCGGCATTGTTGGTCGAACGCAGGAAGCGACGCACGGTATCTTCGAGACCGATGCGGTCGACATTAACGCCGATCGTCACGTCGAAACCGGCCGCGCGCAACGTATTGGCGACCTCTTCGACATCATTGGCGGGATTGGGAAGCGAGGGTAGCGTCTTGTAGACCGAATTGCCGATGACGAGGGCCACGCGGCGTCCGCTCTCCTCGGTAATGGCGGCATGGGCCGTGCCGAGCGACAGCAGTATTGCCGCGGCAATCAGCAGATAGGCATACAGTCTCCTGACGGCGTGAAACTTGGGCATGGCTGGATCGCAAACATTCTATTGTTTCTGTTCAATAAAATTTGCTGGCCTGCTGGTGCTTGGCCCCCTCCGCATTCACGTTTCAAAAATATTCCTCGGCGGTCTAAAAAGCAAGCTTCGCCGCCTCCAACAGAATTGGAGCGGCTCCGCCAGATTGGAAGCTCTGCCGCAGGCAAGAAAGACTGTAAAAAGTCCGAAAATCTTCCTGCGGTCGTTCTGGGATACGTCAGCTTCGATGACGTTTTCTTAGCGCCGAAACGTATAGTTGCTGATTGAGGCCGGTTTCATCTCGATAGAGAAGCCCGGGAGGGTCGGCGGCATGTAGGCGGCATCCTCGATGCGGCAGGGGTCGAGGAAGTGTTCGTGCAGATGGTCGACATATTCGATGACGCGGCCGTCCTTGGTCCCCGAGACCGCGACATAGTCGATCATCGACAGATGCTGCACATATTCGCAGAGGCCGACGCCGCCGGCATGCGGCCAGACCGGTCGGCCGAATTTGGCGGCGATCAGGAGCACGGCGAGCACTTCGTTCAGACCGCCCATGCGGCAGGAATCGATCTGAACGATATCGATCGCGCCTTCGGCGATGAACTGCTTGAACATGATGCGGTTCTGGCACATCTCGCCGGTCGCGACTTTCACCGGCGCGATCGCCTGGCGGATCTTGCGGTGACCGGCGACGTCGTCGGGGCTGGTGGGCTCTTCGATGAAGAAGGGCTTGGCGAAGGAGAGCGCCTTGACCCAGTCGATCGCCTGGCCGACATCCCAGACCTGGTTGGCGTCGATCATCAGATAGCGATCGGGACCGATCACCTCGCGGGCGATCCTGAGGCGGCGGATATCGTCTTCCAGGTCGCGGCCGACCTTCATCTTGATATGGTTGAAGCCGGCGTCGATCGCTTCCTGGCAGAGGCGCCGCAGCTTTTCGTCTTCATATCCCAGCCAGCCGGCCGAGGTCGTGTAGCAGGCATAGCCCTCCTTTTCGAGGGTGGCGATGCGTTCCGCCTTGCCCGCCTCAGCGCGCTTCAGGATCTCGATTGCCTCGTCGCGCGTCAGCACATCGGTGAGGTAGCGGTAATCGACGATATCGGCGATCTCTTCCGGCGACATTTCGGCAACGAGCCGCCAGACGGGCTTGCCGGCCTGTTTGGCGAGCAGATCCCAGACGGCGTTGACGACGGCGCCGGTCGCCAGATGAATGGCGCCCTTCTCCGGGCCGATCCAGCGCAGCTGGCTGTCGCTCGTGAGATGCCGCCAGAACTTGCCGGGATGGGCGAGAACATCGGCAAGCTCAGTGCCGACGACGAGGTGGCGCATCGCTTCGATCGCCATGCAGCAAATGTCGTTGCCGCGGCCGATGGTGAAGGTCAGGCCGTGGCCGGCAAGATCAGGCGCATCCGTATCGAGAATGACGTAGGCGGCCGAATAGTCCGGATCGGGGTTCATCGCATCGGAGCCGTCCAGGCTTTGCGACGTGGGGAAACGAAGGTCGAAGACGCGAAGGTCGGTGATGCGGGTCATGATTGTTCCTCCCGATTGTAATTGTATTGGGCCGGTGGCGGTGGCCGAACCGGCCGGCAGGCTGCCGGCCGCTGCATGTCGTCATCGCAACCGCTGCACGGTTTTGCGCGATATGCTCCGATCAGATCGTCCAGCCGCCGTCGATGGCGATCGCCTGGCCCGACGTGTAGGTCGCCCCGGCGAGATACACGGCGAGATCGGCGATCTCCTCCGGCGTGCCGAGCCGGCCCATCGGCTGGCGAGCGATGAAGGCGGCGCGCGCCGCATCATAATCGCCTTGCGCGCGCATGCGGTCCTGCAGCGACGGGCTTTCCACCGTGCCGGGGCAGATGGCGTTGCAGCGGATGCCTTGAGCGACGTAATCGGCGGCGACGGCTTTAGTGAGGCCGATGACCGCCGCTTTGGTAACGCCGTAGGCGAAGCGGTTCGGCACGCCCTTGATGCTGGAGGCGACGGAGGCCATGTTGATGATCGCCCCATCCTTGCGTTCGAGCATGCCGGGCAGCACCGCGCGGATCGTCCGGATCATCGCCTTGACGTTGAGATCGAAGGCGAATTCGAGATCGGAATCCGGCATTTCGAGGATCGAGCCCGCATGCACAAAGCCGGCGCAGTTGAAGAGCACGTCGACGGCGCCGATCTCGGCGACGAGGGCCGTGACCGCATCACCGTCGAGCACATTCAGTTTATGGGTGGAAACGCCGGTTTCGGCGGCGAGCGTTGCCAGAGCATCGGTGTTGATGTCGGTCGCGTGGACCTTGGCCCCGGCCGCGGCAAAGGCCATTGCCGTCGCCCGGCCAATGCCCTGACCGGCGGCGGTGATGAGAACGGTCTTGCCGGAAAGTCTGTTTGTCATATCACGGACCTTTTCTTGATTTGATTGCGCTGAACGATGTGCGGCTCTGTCTCAGGTAAGGCGCAGCCATGAAGCTCGCCCGTCACCGTCTGTCATTTACTTTCTTTGCGCGCTTCGACCGGGTTCTGGCAAGATGTGTGCACAGCACGTCGGCATGCTTCCGGCCAACGCCGGGGCGATAGCCGTTCCCATGGACCGCATGGTCTTCCTCCCTTTGTCCTCAGCCCGCTGATCTCCCGGTTCGGGGATCTTGGGTCTTTGTCTTCCCATCATGTCTTCAGGTATGATTTGTCTGTTTATAGACAAACAGACGATTGGCCAAGGGTCAAGTGCGAAGTTTTCCTTTTCCGGCTGCGGTTCTGCGTATATGCAGGACGATATTCACAGGAGGAAGGAATGGAGATCGACGAGTCAGACCGCTACCGCGCTCCCGCTCTCGACAAGGGCCTCGATATTCTGGAGCTGCTTGCCGGCGTTGACAGCGGCCTCACCCAGGCGGAGATCGCCAAGCGGCTCGACCGCAGCCCCAATGAATTCTATCGCATGCTCGACCGTCTGGTTCGCCGCGGTTACGTCACCCGGCTGGATGGCGATCGCTACTCGCTGACGCTGAAGCTCTTCGGCCTCGCCCAGCTGCACGCGCCGGTGCGCCGCCTTGCCTCCTATGCCACGCCCCTGATGCGCGATCTTGCCCAGCGTACGCGGCAGGCCAATCACCTCGCCGTCTTCGACCGCGGCGCGGCTGTCGTCATCGCCCAGCAGGAAGCGCCGGACTACTGGGGATTTTCGATCCGCGTCGGTGCTCATATCAGCCTCTTCGACACCGGTTCGGGTCATGTGCTGCTGGCCTTCCGCAGCGAGGAGGAACGGGAGATGATGATCTCGGAACATGTGCGCAGCCGCGCCGACATCGAGCTTGGCGCCGAATTTTACGATCGCCTCGACCAGATCCGCGAACGTGGCTACGAGATGATGGCGAGCGCACAGACATCAGGGGTCTACAATCTTTCCGCTCCCGTTCTCGGGCCGGATCGGCGCTGCATCGCAGCCCTGACCTGTCCCTTCATCGCTCTCGTGAATGCGCCTTCGTCACCCGATATCAGCCAGACAGTTCTGCTGGTGCAGAAGGCCGCGGCCCAGCTTTCGCTGCTGGCCGGAGCCGACGTCGCCAACCCTGCTGACGGCTGATAATTTTTATTTGAACAATCCATTCACCAAAGTTAGGTTGCCGGAAAGCCACTCCTGGAGGAAAAGAGCGTGCTCATCGATACCCATCTGCATATCGTCGACCGGTCGGCGCTGCGCTATCCCTGGCTTTCGGCCGAACCCGACCTCGATCACGATTTCCTCTACGAGACTTATGCGGCCGAGGCCCGACGCTGCGGCATCACGAAGGTGCTGCATATGGAGGTCGACGTTGATCCCGCCGTCATGCAGGCCGAGACCGACCACGTCGCCGGCATTGCTAAAAGAGAAGGCAGCATGCTTGCCGGCGCCATCGTTTCCTGCCGGCCGGAAGAGGAAGGTTTTGCCGCCTATCTCGAGAGGCAAAAGGCCGATCCATTCGTCAAGGGATTCCGCCGCGTGCTCCATGTCGTGCCCGACAATGTGTCTGAAGGCGCGCTGTTCCGCGAAAACATCCGGCGGATCGGCGGCAGCGGCCTGACCTTCGATCTCTGCACGCTGCCGCATCAGGCAGGCCGCGTGACCGCCCTTCTCGATCTTGCTCCCGATGTGCAGTTCGTGCTCGACCATTGCGGCGTGCCCGATATCCGTTCGAATGCCTTCAAGCCCTGGAAGGCCGGCGTATCGGAGATAGCCCGGCGGCCGAACGTCATCTGCAAGGTCTCCGGCGTCGTCGCCTATGCCGATGCCGAAAGATGGACGGCTGAGACGCTGAGGCCCTATATCGAACATGTCACAGCAAGTTTCGGCTGGGATCGTGTCGTCTGGGGCAGCGACTGGCCCGTCTGCACGCGCGGCGGCGGGCTTTCCACCTGGGTAGCGGCGACCCATGCCGTGCTTTCCTCCAGCAGCGATGCGGAGCGTTCCAGGCTGCTTTTCGCCAATGCGCAGCGCATCTGGTCGCTCTGATCCGCTTTACGCAATTCCTGACGGGAAGCACCGCAATTTTGCGGGAACGCTACGATATCGCGAAAAAAGTGATGTGCCTTACAAAAGTGCTACTTTGGCATGTTTTTTGCTGCTTCCTAAATGAAGCGACGCGATGTTTCGGTTTGAAACGACTTACAACCAAACAATTGCTAGCTTTATTCATCTCGGGTAAAAGTTGTCAGGCAGGGATATGGCGAATAACATCATGTCCACTGGCCTCAGGAGGGAAAATAAAATGAAAGAAGAACCGCATGCAGTGGATGTTCACGTCGGGAAGACCATCCGTATACAACGTCTGCTGAGGAAAGTTTCCCAGACGGAATTGGGCGATCGCGTCGGCGTGACGTTCCAGCAAATCCAGAAATATGAAAAGGGCTCAAACCGCGTTTCGGCCAGCATGCTGGTTGAAATCGCAGGCGCATTGAAGGTCGACGTCAGGACGTTCTTCGACGATCTATCGACGCCCGATACGGCTAACGACAACCCCGCTCCCAGCGAGGAATTCGTGATTTCGCGTGAGGGCGTCCTTCTCAATGCTGCGTTCTTCTCGATCAAGAACGAAGCACTTCGCAAGAAGATCCTGAAGCTCGTTCAGGCGATCGCCCACACCGAACAGTTGGAAGCTGACGCGGCCGAATAAACCGGTTATCCGTCACGCGATCCCAACGGGCCGCATGAGGATCAATAGCGATTGATCGCGATCAATGGCGATCGATCAGGATCAGATTCTCGCTGGCATCCTTCATTGCGATCTTGGCCTTGCTGCCGAGCAGCTTCTCGAGATTGACGTCTAGTTCCCTGTCGGGATCTATGCCGTCCCAATCGATGACGACCTGCAGCAGCGCCATGTTCGTCAGGTGCATCAGATTACGCAGCTGAAGCTTTTCAGCCTCCTCCTTGGCTGCCGACAGCAGCCGGAAGATCCTTGCGTATTCACTGCCTGTACCTTCGGCATGTTGTTCAAACATCGTTCCCGCCCTCTTGGTCGTGAAACCCTACGATTCCATCACCAGTGCATCTTTCTGCCGCGACCGTTATTCTAGCGTTACAGGTGTCACGCTGCGCGTGACTTCGGCATGCAGAAGCTCCCAATGGGAAGTCGCGGCAAAGTGCCAGTCACGGTTGACGGGAAGGAATTCGTCCCGGCGCAGCCACTCCAGCACCAGCCGCGCATCGTTGCGCTTGCGCTCGACACGGTACTTGCGGATGGCTGCGAGAATGTGGTCGCGGCGCGGTTTACGGGCGAAGTGGCACTCGTCGACCACCTTCGCATAGGTACGCTCCGAAAAATGCAGAAAGCGGCCGGCAAGCAGCAATTTCTTGCGCTCGCCGGGCGAAATCTCGCCATTGGCATGAAGCGCATCGATCGTCGGCTCGAAATCGACCCAGGGCACGGACAGCGGCAGCCAGCCAAGTTCCTGCGGCGCATGCACCAGCGCGACGGCCTCGTCGTCGATAATCCGTCCGGTCTCGTAATCTTCGAAGATCGAGCCGAGGCCGATCATCCCGAAAGGAGCGCATTCGGCTGCCCGCAGCGCTCCCATGCTGGCGCCGCCGGCAACCGCGACGTCGCGTTCGAGGGCGAAGAGGATTTCCTTGTGCCAGACCGAAGGCAGATCGCCGAAATAACCGTCGACGAGGCCGATCGCCGTTGCGCCGTCCCGGACTGCCTTGAGGATGTCGCCGCAGGCGGCCGGCGGGCGGAAATCGATGCGGGGGGATCTCGCTCTTGCCGCGGCGAGATCGCTGCCGAGGCTGGGGCCGACGAACATCACCTTCATGACTGGGCTCCTCTCAACGTGTTGACCGCACGCATGCCGAGCTGGATGTACTGGCCTGAAATATCGACTTCCAGGCCGGGCACGATCACCCTGACGACCGAGGCCGGCAGTGCCGCATGCGCAAACGGCACGACGACGATCTGCTCGATGCCGTTCGCCGTCAGCCGGTCGGCTACATGGCGGATGGAGTCCTGTATCGTCGCCGGGCGGCGATGGTGGGCCTGGAAGGCGCGCATCCGGCCGTCGCCCTCGCAGAGCTCGACAACCTGCTGCATCGCCGCACTTTGGTCGAGCCGCTGATAGATCCGCGGCGAGAAATCGTCGCGGCTGCCGGCAATCGCGGTCAGCCGGCTCTGCGCCGCTTCGGTGATGGCGCGCAGCGCGGCGCGAACGGGATCGGGATGGCAGCCGCAGCCGCCGCAAACATACGACCAGCGCGCATCGACACGGTCGGAAAGATTTCCAGGCATGATCACTGCGAGAAAAGCGGGAATGCCGATATCCGTCGTCATGTCGAGGAGCAGCAGCCGCATGCCGGCGCGCGCGATCCGATCGATCATGATGTCGATGACCGCATCGTCGAAGGAGGCGGGGTCGATGCGACTCTCCTTCAGGCTTTCAGGCGATTTCAATTGGGTCAAGGCCCAGGCGTCGCGCTCCACCAGTTCGCAAAGCCCATGCAACACCGCCTCGGAGGGCGTGTTGCCGGAGGCAAGCCCGTCGCTCGACTGCTCGAAGCCCGGCGGCCTCTCGCCGCGATGGTCGAGACCGACGAGCCACCAGGGCACGAAAACGCTGTTGCCGGAAAGGATGTCGAGGCCGGAGCACCAGGGGATAGGGTGACTGCCGATCTCGTCCGGCGCGCAGCGTGCCACACTGTCCAGATCGATCATGGCAGCGCGCTCCGCCCGCATGCTCTCAACCGTCGCCAGCGTCAGGTCGGACGGCGGAATTTCCGCGATCCGTGTCTCGATTGCCTCCATGGCCGCCGAGGTCATGGCGGCATCATTGTCGATGCCTTTGCCCTGAAAGACCGAGAGCGTATGGCTGTTCGGCCGCGTCGCGAAGGCGACCGGAATGTTCAGGACATCGAGCGCGGTCAGCAGGCCGACGCGCGTAACGCCGAATTCACGCAGGTGCGGCCTGATCGCTGCCAAGGTCTGAGCCGGCGTGACCGCGCGGTCATGATATTCGCTGACGCCGGCCGATGATCGTTTGAGGTCACCGGCAAGCGTCTCAAGATCGGCGAAAGCGGACATGCAATCTCGTCCTTAGCGGAATTTCAGAGCATGCGTCAGGTTTTCGAGGGCGTTAGGAGCGATGCTCAGTTCGTCCTGCTTCATTGCCGCCTTGGCTGCGGCCGAGAAGCGCGGCTGGGAGAGAATTGCTGCGTTGGTTTCAACACTGGTCTTCATTTTCCATCTCCAATAGACAGGCGGCGGGACGCCGCCGTTAGCCGTTGGAGAGGATCATCCCCTGCGTCATTTAAGCGTTACAGGCTTAGTTAAAATGCAATGGATCAAGGAAGTCCGGCCAGTTGCAGGCCATGAATCAGCGCTTCCGTGTACCGGGGATGGCGATCCGGGACGAAATGCCGAATATCCTCACTGCGGAAATCGGGGAAGTTTTCCAGAACGATCTTCGTGTAGCTTTCCGCCTTTTTCATATCCCCTGCCATGGCATGGGCGGCGGCGAGCAATCGAGCGGTCGCCTGCTTGGACTTTACCGGCTCAAGCGCCTCGATCGTTTTTCCATAGTCTTCGCGGTCGAAATGAATGCCGCCCAGATTCCAGTAGTAATAGTCTGGCGGCAGCGGATTCAATCTGAAAGCGGCTTGGTTCAGCTCAAGCGCCTTGTCGAAATCGCCATTGTGGCACAGAGCGTCGGCATAGTCCGCAAGGATATCCGCATCGTTGGGGTTGAGGTCCTGAGCCTGCTGAAAATATTCCAGGCTTTCGTCGAAACGGCGGCGGTAAAGCGCGACGAAGCCGAGCTCGCGATAGGCCCGGCCACTGTTCGGATCAGTTTGCTGTGCCAGCCGAGCAGCCCCATTCGCCTCCTGGAGCAACTCCGTATCCTGCATGCCGCGGATCAGCCATTCCATGCCGAGCGCGCGTGAGACTCCGGCATGGGCCGCCGAGAAATGCTCATAACGGTTGAGCGAGGATTTGAACCATTTGCGTGCCTGACGCAGGTGCTGCAGATCTGTCCGGGAGATCAGCCGCTTGCCTTCCAGGTAGAGACGATAGGCTGAGGCCGGCGCATCACCGATCGGCATCGCCAGCTCGTGGCGCTCGATCGTATCGGCGAGCGAGGAGACGATCCGCCGCGTCAGATGCGCAAAGGATTCGCTGATCTTCTGCATCACCAGCGGCAATTCCAGCGCCCAGATCACCTCCGAGGTTGTCGTCCGTGTCAGGCGGCAGGTCGCATAGACATCCTCGTCGCGACCCTGAATGGTGACGTAGACTGCGTAGTCGAAGCTGAGATCCAGCGGGCCGGGTACGGCGCGCGAGGGATCGACCGAGCGGCTGAGGATCTCCAAGCTCGTATGCGCCGCAATCACCTTGAAGCCGCGCTGCTGGCTCAACCCGATGGTGACGTCTTCGAGAAGCGCTCTGCCGACGCGCTCCATCAGCGGATCGGTGAAGATGCTTTCTGGCGGCAGGATGATGATGCGCGGCTGGCCGAGCATGTCGGCGAACATGCCGGGCGCCGCGGGACGCTCCGCAGCGGCAGCCTGCGCAGCCGGGATCAGGCCGAGTTCGCGGGCGAGCGCCGTGGTGCTTTCTTCCGGCTCGGTATCGAAATCGTCCTTGAGCTGGCTCTTGCACTTCAGATACGCCTGACGCGCCGCAGCCGGGTCGTGCATCCTGACATGAAGGCGCATCAAGGCGCGATAGGCGGTCTCGCTGGCGGGGTCGAGTTCCAGCAGACGCTTTGCAAGCGCGACCTGCTCTTCATCCGACCTGTCTTCCGATGTCTCGACCAGTCGGGTGAGATGGGTCGAGCGTAACTCGTCGATACGCTGACGCTCGAAGGTCAGCCAGTCCTCCGCACCCTGCGTCGGCGACTTGGCGCCTTCCAGCAATTCGCCGTTGAGGATTTCGCTGTCTTCGGGCGCGAGCGGCCCTTTCTGCTTCAGGATGCGGACGTCGACTTCCCAGCCGTCCGCAAGCCCGATATGGGTTCTGGTGGTGGCGAGGAGCGGCGGAAGGTCGGCGGGGATGCTCTGTTCGATGCGCGCGAGCAGCTGGCGGAGGCTCCCTGCCCGCTTTTCCGGAAGCTCCGATTGCCAGAGCTGCCGCCTGATCGTTTCGCGGTCGAGTTCGAGATTGGCTTCTGCGGCGAGCATGGCGAGGAGAAAATAAGACTTCTCCGGCAAGGGGAGCTCTCTCCCTGCCGCCATCAATCGCGGTCTTCCGAGCAGGCAGAGCCTGTTCGTCGATACCTCTCCCGATGTCCCTTGCATCTCGCTTCTCACCCCTGAAGCCACGGCGCGCTGACGCGCCGGCCGGTTAATAGCATGTTAGAGCTATAAGAGCGTCTCGCATAGCGGCTTTGCTATAAAAATGAGAAATTTCATCGAATAATTGCATCTTCTCATGCCATCTGTGGAGGAAAATGCTTTATCGACACTTGATGCGCGCTGTGCGAGGTGCCTCATTCTGGCGCATTACTTCTCTTCAAGCCGGCGATCGCCGTCGGCGAAGGTCGAAAATCAGTTCGGCAGCCAAGGCATCATAGCGCCTGGGCGATCCGTTTTGCGCTTGCTTCCATTGTGATCGCAGCCTCGACGAAATCCAATCCGATATCGAGCACCGGCGCGCTGTGCGTCAGCCAGCCGACAGAAATGAGGTCGACGCCTGATGCCGCGATCGCGGTGGCGGTTGTTGGGGTGACACGGCCGGATGCTTCGGTGATGGCGCGGCCGGCGACAATCGCAACGGCTTCGCGAAGCTGGTCCGGCGTCATGTTGTCGAGCAGGACGGCATCGACGCCGACCTCCATCGCCTCACGCAACTGATCGAGCGTATCGACCTCGACCTCGATCTTTACCATATGGCCGACGCCGGCCCGCGCCCGGCGGATTGCCTCGGCGATGCCACCGGCGATAGCGACGTGGTTGTCCTTGATCAGCACCGCGTCATAGAGCGCGAAACGGTGGTTCATGCCGCCGCCGGCCCGCACCGCATATTTTTCCAGCGCCCTGAGCCCCGGTGTCGTTTTGCGCGTGCAGGCGACGGACGCTTTGGTGCCACTGATGGTGGCCGCAATCTCAGACGTAACGGTTGCAATGCCCGAGAGGTGGCCGAGAAAATTCAGCGCGGTGCGCTCGGCGGTAAGCAGCCCGCGCGAGGGACCTTCGATGGTGGCGATCACATCGCCAGGCTTGACTGCATCGCCGTCCTTGAGATGGCGGCGCATGACGATTTCGGGATCGACGAGGGAAAAGGCGAGTTGGGCCGCATCGAGGCCGGCGATCACCCCCGGCTGCCGGGCGGCCATCACTACTGTCGAGCGATGATGCTCCGGAATGACCGATGCCGAGGTAATGTCGCCGGCAAGGCCGAGATCTTCGAGAAGGGCTGCGCGCACCAGAGGTTCGACGATCAGGCGCGGAAGAGGGACGAGGTTCATCTCAGGCACTCCTTGCAAGCGAATAGGGAGATGTTGCGCGGGCGATCTCCAGCGCTTGGGAAAGGTTCATCTGTCGCCGGCCTGCATTGGCAAGTTTCAGCGGGAAATCGGTGCGGGCATGGGCACCACGCGATTCCATCCGCAAGCTGGCAAAAACGGCGATCAGCAGCGCGACGATGGCAGGATCGGCGGCGGCACCGTCGCCTTCGGCAAGCGGCAACAGTGAGGCGATCGCTCCCTGCAAGGCGCCGGCGTTGCGCAGCACGCCGAGATGGCGCGAGACGATTGGCCGGATGAGTGATGCATCGGCCGGCGCCGGCAGCTTCCCGGCGATAGTGCAGCCGGCACCACTTGCCGGCGCGCCGGAGATGTCGCGCGCCGCCCGCATGCCCATTACGGCCGCTTCCAGCAGCGAGTTGCTCGCGAGCCGATTTGCACCGTGCAGACCCGTCGACGCCGCTTCCCCGGCCACCCAGAGACCGGGCACCGAGCTGCGGCCGTTCGCATCCGTCGCAACACCGCCCATGTGGTAATGAACGGCCGGGCGCACAGGGATGAGGTCTGTCGCCGGATCGATGCCCGCCTCGCCGCACAGGGCAGCGATGACGGGGAAGCGCGCAGCGAACCGACTACCGAGAGCGTCGCGGGCATCGAGGAAGACCTTGCCGCCACGGGCGATCTCGGCGCTGATCGCCCGCGCCACCACGTCACGCGGCGCAAGTTCGGCGCCTGTTATGCGGGCCATGAAGCGTTCGCCCTTTTCGTTGAGGAGGAAAGCCCCCTCCCCGCGCACCGCCTCGCTGACGAGCGCCAGCGGCCGGCGGCGTGAATCGAGCGCTGTCGGATGGAACTGCACAAACTCCATATCGGCGAGAACGGCACCCGCTCTTGCCGCAAGCGCGATCCCCTGGCCGAAATTGCCCATCGGATTGGTGGTCGCATCATAAAGCCCGCCGATGCCGCCGGTGGCGAGCACCACCCTCGATGTCCGAAGGACGGCGGCGCCGCTCGCGGTCGCGCAATGCAGGCCCGCCACACGCTTGCCGTTCATCAGAATCCGCCGGGCCTCGAAGCCTTCGAGAACGGTGATCGAAGGCGTTTGTATCACCGCCCGCACGAGTGCGGCGATGATCGCCGCGCCGGAGCCGTCGCCTTCGGCATGGACGATGCGGTGGCGGCTATGGGCGGCTTCAAGCCCGAGCGAAAGCTCGCCCGCGGCATTCCTGTCGAAACGCACGCCGGCCTGTTCGAGCGCGGCAATCGCCGCCGGTGCTTCGGCGATAATGCCGGCGGCGACCGCCGGGTCGCAGAGACCGTCGCCGGCGGCAAGCGTGTCGGCAAGATGCAGTTCGGCGCGGTCGTCCACGCCCATGCTGGCGGCGATGCCGCCTTGTGCCCATGCGCTCGACGTTTCCGCGCCGAGTGCTGCGCGGGTCACGATGACGGAAGGCTCGGGCGCGAGTGTCAGGGCGGTCATAAGTCCGGCGAGGCCGCTGCCGACGATGACGGTGCGCCCTGCCAACTGTTCGAGGATCTCGGTCATATCGCGAGCATCCTTTCGACAGCGCGGCGTGCGGCAACGGCGATCGCGGGGTCGACAGTGACCTCGTGACGGTTTTCTTCGAGCGCGGCACGGATATTGGCGAGCGTAATCCGCTTCATATGCGGGCAGAGATTGCAGGGCCGAATGAACTCGACCTCGGGATGGTGCACGGCGACATTGTCGCTCATCGAACACTCAGTGAGCAGCACGACCCGCGCCGGCTTTTGCTTGCCGACGTAGTCGGACATTACGGCGGTCGAGCCGGCGAAATCGGCTTCCGCCACCACGTCAGGCGGACATTCCGGATGCGCGAGCACCGTCACGCCGGGATGGTTTTCGCGCAGCTGGCGCACATCGTCTGCGGTGAAGAGTTCATGCACCTCGCAATGTCCATGCCAGGCGATGATCTCGACATCGGTTTCGCGGGCGACGTTGCGCGCCAGATATTCGTCCGGGATCATCAGTACTTTCGGGACACCAAGCGATTCAACAACCTGCTTGGCATTACCCGAGGTGCAGCAGATGTCGGAGGCAGCCTTCACCGCGGCTGACGTATTGACGTAGGTGATGACGGGTACGCCGGGATGGGCCTGGCGCAACAGCGCTATGTCTTCAGGCGTGATCAGATCCGCCAGCGAGCAGCCGGCGCCGAGATCGGGGATCAGCACCGTCTTCTCGGGGTTCAGAAGTTTGGCTGTCTCTGCCATGAAATGCACCCCGGCAAGCACGATCACATCGGCGTCGACTTCGATCGCCTTGCGGGCGAGCGCCAGACTGTCGCCGACGATATCGGCCACGCCATGGAAGATCTCCGGCGTCTGGTAGTTATGCGCGAGAATGACAGCATTGCGGCGACGCTTAAGCTCGAGGATCGCATCGACGTCGTTCGCGAACATCATCCATTCGGCTTTCGGGATGACGCGGCTGACGCGGTCGTAGAGCGAGGATGCGGAAACAGCGTGATTCATGACCGGCTCCTTATTATGCTCGATTTGAGCATATCGTGTGCAAAGAGATATTCTCATGGTGAGCATATGTCAATTGCGAGAGAGCGGTAATTTCGTTCCTGCGAGCGCGCGTTCTTCGAGCACCGTGTGGCGGAAGCGGAAGAGCTTGGCCGGCCGGCCGCCGGTTTCACTTTCCGTTCCGCCAGTTTCCTCGACCAGCTCCTGCTGTTCGATCAGGCGGCGGAAATTCTGCTTGTGCAATGTCAGCCCGGCGAGTGCTTCTATGGTGCGCTGGAGCCTCAGCAGCGTGAAACTGTCAGGCATCAGTTCGAAGACCACGGGACGATATTTGATCTTGGCGCGCAGCCTTGCAATGCCGGTTGCCAGAATACGGCGGTGATCGGCAAACATGGCGCGGCCGAGATTGGCTTCCGCTGCGCATCCCGCTTCGGCCACGAGCCTTGCTTCGTAGAGCAGTTCATAGCGTTGCAGCGCCAGATCCTCGTTCCAGCCACCGCCGTCGAGGCCGAAGGTGAAATCCGCCCGGCGATGCCGGTGGTCGCGCCGCGCCGGATCGGCATCGGCCCAGTTCCTGAGGCGCGTCATGACCTCCTCGAGCACAGCCGGCCGGCCCTCCCGATGATCTTCCCAGGGGAAATATTCGTACCAGCCGTGCCATCCCGGCCGGCCGGCGCCCGACTGCTCGTTGACGAGGCCGAGATAGCTGATCGAGATCGTCCGCCCGCCTGGGATGTCGTTGTTTCGGTCGCGGTCGGCGAAGGTATAGAGCTGTTCGAGATAGCCGACCGGATGCTCGGTCTGCTCCTGCACCCATTCGCGCAGGCCGGATTGCAGCGTGCGATGCCCCATTTCGAAGGGGCCTGATGGCAGCGCATCGCCGGACCGAATGGTCATGACACGCGGCTCATCACCCGTCACCGCGACGAGCACCGCAATCAATTCCGCATGCGCAAAGCCGATTGTCACAGGGGGGCCGAATACTCCGTTTCGAATGAATCGAGCAGAGTCATTCCTGACACAGGCCTGGGCGGAATCAATGGAGGAGAAGCGCCAACGCGGCGCTTCCCACATGATGGAGGCACTCAGCGTAGTTGCGCTCAGCTATTGCCCGTCTTCAACTGCTCCAGAAATATCTTCAATTCCGCCTCATCGATGCCGACGAGATGGCGCTTTTCCGGATAAGCGCCACTCCGGACATCGTCTGCGAACTCCGTAAAGGCGGCGATGCGCTCGCGCTGCAGCCTGTCGTATTCGGCGGCGAAGTTGCGGTAGACCTTGGCGTGGCGCGGATAGTGGTCGCGATTGGCGCCGAGCACGTCGTCGGCGAAGAGGTATTGGGCATCGCAGCCTGTGCCCGCGCCCATGGAGATCATCAGCATCGACGTGTTGACGCTGATGGCGGCAGCGACTTCCCCCGGCACCACTTCGATTTCGGCGGCGAAGGCGCCGGCCTCTTCCAGCGCCTTGGTCTGGCGCCAGATCTCGGCCGCACTCGCCGCCGTCTTGCCGACCGCGCGGAAGCCGCCTGTCCAGGTCGCCTTCGAAGGGATCAGCCCGAGATGACCGCAGACGGGAATGCCCTCGTCGCGCAAGCGCCGGATCGTTTGCAGGCTTGCGGCGCAATAGACCGCATCACCTCCAGACTTGAGTGCCGCGAAAGCGGCGCGAAGATAGTCTTCCGCCGAGACATGGTCACCATATTCGAGCCCCGGAATGGCAAAGGGCGTGGGCGCGATCTCGCGAAAGACCGGGCCAAGCAGAGAGGGCGGCACCGAGACCATGTCGATCCCCGCCTTTTCGGCGGCTTCCGCCTCCTCCAGAGTGGTGACGCGCAACATGGTGAGCGGGCGCTTGCCCTTTTCCGCCAGCAGATCGGCGACGGTCGCGCGCTTGTGTTTCTTCATCGTCAAGTCCTTAAAAGAGAGGCGGCTCAGGGGGCCAAGAGGGATTTCAGCTTGATGTCGCTTGATGTCAGCGCGCCCGGATCGGGACGGGCGCGGGCTGCGATCAGCATTTCCGCGAGCCTGATGTCGCGCGCTACGACATTGCCCGGCCCGATGCCGCTCGCGGCGATCAGCCGGCCATGGGCGTCGAGGTGGAAGAGAATGAAGGCGCCTGGGCCGAGGTCGCGGCGCAGATGCAGGACGGCCCCTTCGGCAAGGCCTGATATCTGCAGCGTCATGTCGTATTGATCCGACCAGAACCACGGCACTGATGAAACGGCTTCGTCGAGGCCGAGCATATTGGCCGCGGCCAATGTGCCCTGCTCCTGGGCGTTCCGCCAGGATTCGAGCCGCACCCGCCGGCGGCCATAGATCGGCAGCGGAAAGGAGCAGCAGTCGCCAGCTGCAAAAACGTCAGCTGCTGAAGTCCGGAGATAGGTGTCGACGGCAATGCCGTTGTCGATTGCGAGCCCGGCCTTTTCGGCGAGTTCGACATTCGGCCGCGCACCGATGCCGACGAGGGCGAGATCGGCTTCCATGACCTCGCCAGTCGACAATCTGATCACGGCCTTTCCGCCTTCCTCGGTCAGCGCTGCTATAGAGACGCCGCAGCGGATATCGACGCCTTCGGCGCGATGGCGCTTTGTGAGGAGATGGGCGATTTCTTCAGGTACGCCGCGCTTTAGCACGCGTTCTAGCCCTTCGACGACTGTGACCTCGGCGCCGAGCAGCCGTGCGGTTGCCGCAAGTTCCAGTCCGATAAAGCCGCCGCCGATGATGGCGATATGCCGTTCGGGCTTCATCGCATCGCGTAGCGCTGCCGCATCGTGATGCGTTCTCAGCGAGCGGATATGCGGGCTGTCAGTCGGAGCGCCCGGAAACGAACGAGCGCTCGCGCCCGTCGCAAGCAGAAGTTTGTCATAGGAGAGCGTCGTGCCGCCGGACAGCGAGACGGTCCTGGATGCGGTGTTGAGATCCCTCGCCTCGACGCCGGTCAGCAACCGTATGCCGCTGTCGACGTATTTTTCCAACGTGGCGATGAATTTCGGATCGGACGCATCGGCGGATACCGCCTTCGAAAGCGGCGGCCGCTCATAAGGATGGAGAGGCTCGGCACCGACAAGCGTTATCTCGCCGGCAAAACCCTTTTCCCGCAAGGCGAAGGCGGCGCGTGCACCGCATTCGCCGGCTCCGATGATGACGAAATGAGCCACATCAGCCTCCTTCAGACCGAGATGAAGACACTGCCGCCTTCGATCTTTACCGGGTAGGTCTTGAGATTGACGCAGACCGGCGCACCCTTGGCTTCGCCCGTCTTATAGTTGAAGCGGCCATTATGTTTCGGACACTCGATGATCTCATCCATGACAAGCCCGTCGGCGAGGTGGATATGTTCGTGCGTGCAAAGCCCGTCGGTGGCGAAGAATTCGTCATCCGGGCTGCGGTAGACCGCAAAGGTGCGCCCGCCATGATCGAAGCGGATGACATCCTCTTCGTCGATCTCGTCCTTGCCGCAGACTTCGATCCAGTTTCCGCTCATCTTATCCTCCCTCGATCGTGATTATTGTGCCGCCGGGGCCAGTTCGTTGTGGAATTCTTCGCGATAGGGCCGTGCCGTCGCCGGCAGTTCGCGTCTCAGAAAATAGTCCTCATTGCGCAACTGACGAAGGAAGGCCGGGATCATCTCGCGATAGCCGGACCAGATCGACGGGTTCGGCGCCGGCAAGTCATGCTTGATCATCGCATGCAGCCTGGGCAGCGCGTGGTAGGGCACCATCGGAAACATGTGATGTTCTACGTGGTAGTTCATGTTCCAGTAGATGAAGCGGCTGACCGGGTTCATATAGACCGTGCGGCTGTTCAGCCGGTGGTCGATCACATTGTCGGCAAGGCCGCCATGCTGCAGCAGCCCGGTGAGCACATGGTGCCAGGCGCCATAGAGGCGCGGTAGACCGATCAGCATCAGCGGCAGGATGGAACCAGTGGCGATCGCTATTGCGATCGTGACGACATAGATGGCGAGCCAGATGCGGGCGAAGCGGATCGCCTTCGGCTGCTCCATCTCAGGAATGAAGGTCTTCTCCGCGGCGCTGATGACGCCGAAGGCATTGCGCAGCATGTCGACGACCGCGTGCCATACGTCGAGAACGCCGAAGAAATTGAGGATCAGCCGGAGGAGATCCGGCGGCCGCATCACGGCGATCTCAGGATCACGGCCCACAATGACGGTATCGGTATGATGGCGCGTGTGACTCCAGCGCCAGGTCACCGGATTGCGCATGATCATGAAGCAGGCGATCTGATAGACGGCGTCGTTCATCCAGCGCGTCTTGAAGGCGGTGCCGTGACCGCATTCGTGCCAGCGGCTGTCGGAGGCCGAGCCGTAGAGCACGCCATAAGCGAGGAAGAAGGGCAGCGCGATCCAGGAACCCCAGAAATAAATGCCGAGCCCGGCAAGGACCACCATGCTGCCGAGCCAGATGATGGTGTCACGGATCGCCGGTGCATCGGAACGCTGCATCAGCGTCTTCATCTCCTTGCGCGGAATATCGGTGTGATACCATTCGGCTGCCGCCAGCCCCGTCTCGACGGCGGTGCGGCCGCTTTCGCCGAGCAGGTCGTAGTCACGTTTCGTCGTCTGGATCGCCATCAACCGCCTCCCGCTATGCTGTTGCCGAGGAGAATAAGTTGACTTTCGAGGGCGCTCAATGCAGGCTTGATATATTCTATCAAAAACCATCAGGAATGGCTTGCATCAATGATTGAATCCATCAGGAAAGCCATGCGCCGCCCCACCATATCCGATCTCGCCCGCGCCTCAGGCGTCAGCGTCGCCACCGTCGACCGCGTTCTCAATGCCCGCCACCGGGTGCGGGAGGAGACGGCGCGGCGGGTCTATGATGCGGCGCAGGCGATCGGTTATCATGCCGTCGGGCTTATCCGGCAACGCGTGTTCGAGGATCTGCCGCAATATAGGCTCGCCTTTCTGCTGCAGAAGCCGATGCAGCCCTTCTATCAGGCTTTCGCCCGCGAGATCGAAGCGGCGGCGCGCGCCGTGACCACCGCCCGTCTCCAGATCCAGATCGACTATCCCTCCGCTTCGACACCGGCGGCGATCGTCGAGAAGCTCAAGGCTCTCGGCGCCCGCAATCAGGCTATCGCTCTCGTCGCTCCAGACTATCCTGCGGTGACGGCGGCAATCGAGGAACTGAGGGAAAGAGACATTCCCGTCTTTTCGCTGCTTTCCGACTTCGCCTCAGGGGTGCGCAATGCCTATATTGGCGTCAACAACCGCAAGGTCGGCCGCACAGCAGCCTGGGTGATCGCCAAGACTGCCCGTGTGCCGGGCAAGGTCGCCTGTTTCGTCGGCAGCCACCGTTTTCACGGACATGAGCTGCGCGAAATCGGTTTTCGTTCCTATTTTCGTGAAAACGCGCCGGAATTCGACGTCATCGATACATTGATCAACCTGGATACTCCAGAGATCACCCATGAGGCGACGCTGACGCTGCTGCAGAAGCATCCCGATCTTGTCGGCCTTTATGTCTGCGGCGGTGGCATGGAGGGCGCGATCTCGGCGATCCGTGAGGAAAATCTCGGCGGCAAGATCGTTCTTGTGGTCAACGAGCTGACGCCCGACAGCAAAGCCGGGCTTGCCGACGATATCGTAGCCATGGCGATCGGCACCCCCCTGCCCGCACTGTGCAAGGAACTGATGGCACTGATGACGAGTGCGATCGAAAACAGCGAAACGGCCGTTCCCGGCCAGTTCTTCCTGCCCTTCGATATTCATATCTCAGAGAACATCTGAGAAATGATGGAATACTATCATTATTGCTGAAATTCTTTCAGAAATGAGAGCCGGCGCGGGCGATGACGGATGGATTGCCGGGCGAATTCCGATAGAGATTCCCACGCCCATTCACGAGGACTGCTCCGCCGTGGCGCGGAGATCAGGAGGAGATATTCGTCATGACTTCGATCCGCTTTGCGCTCAACCATATGGCCGCCCCGTCGCTTGCCATTGGTGATTTCTTCGCACTGGCAAAGGCGCTCGGCATCGACTCCGTCGAGATCCGCAACGACCTTCCCGGCAATGCAATTCTCGACGGCACCAAGCCGGAAGCGATCAGACAAGCAGCCGCCCGCCATGGTCTGACGATCATTTCGATCAACGCCCTGCAGCGTTTCAACGAATGGAACGACACGCGCGCCAAGGAAGCGCAAGAATTGATCGACTATGCCCGCGCATCCGGCGCCAAGGCGCTCGTCCTCGTTCCCAAGAACGACGGCACCGGCTGCGCCGATGGCGAACGGCAGGCCAACCTACGCGAGGCTCTGTCTGCGCTGAAGCCGATGCTCGATAAGGCCGGCATTGTCGGTCTCGTCGAGCCGCTCGGTTTCGAGATCTGCTCGCTGCGGTCGAAGACCGAGGCGGCCGAAGCGATTAAGGAGCTTGGGGCGCAATCGACGTTCAAGCTCGTCTATGACACCTTCCATCATCACCTTGCCGGCGAGGCGGCGACCTTCCCTGATCTCGTCGGTCTCGTGCACATCTCAGGCGTCAGCGATCCTTCCGTGTCCGTTGCCGACATGCGCGATTCCCATCGTGTGCTCGTGGATGATGACGACCGGCTCGACAATGCCGGGCAGATCAAGGCGCTGCTGCAGGCGGGCTATCAGGGGCCGTTCTCCTTCGAACCCTTCGCGGCAGAAGTCCATGCGGTCAAGGATCCGGCCGGTGCGCTTCGCGCCAGCATGGATTATCTGGGAGCGCGGGTTTGAAGCAGAGCAAGCTCGCTTACTGTTGCCATCCAAGCGGCCGCGCCACCAGCGCGGCCAATCTTTTTGAAGCTATTCCCTGCCCCTGAACCGGCGCTGATAGGCCGGATCATAGAGCGAACTCTCGCGGAAATCTTCCGCCGCGAGCGACGGGCCGACGAAGATGATTGCCGTGCGTTCGATCGGTTCGGCCGCAACCTTTGCCCGGATATCGGAAAGCGTGCCGCGCAGGATGCGTTCGTCCGCCCAGGAGGCCTTGACGACGATGACGACCGGGCAGTCGGCGCCGTAAAGCGGCGTCAATTCCGTGACTACCTCTTTCAGTGCATGGATCGCCAGATGGATCGCCAGCGTGGCGCCAGTCGCGCCGAATTTGGCGAGCGTCTCTTCGTTCGGCATCGGTGAAGCCCGGCCGGAAACGCGGGTGAGGACCAGGCTTTGGGCTACGGCAGGGATTGTCAGTTCACGTCCTAGTGCTGCGGCCGCTGCAGCAAAGGCCGGAACGCCGGGTGTCATCGTATAGGCGATCCCGTGCTTTTGCAGCCGGCGCACCTGCTCGGCAACCGCGCTCCAGACGGAGAGATCGCCGGAGTGCAGCCGGGCGACATCCTGGCCGGCGGCAGCAGCGCGAAGATATTCCGCCTCGATCTCATCGAGCGACATAGGGGCAGTATCGATGATGCGTGCACCAGGCGGGCAATATTGCAGCAGTTCAGGCGAGACGATCGAGCCGGCATAGAGGCAGACCGGGCACCGGGCGATCAGATCGCGGCCGCGCACCGTGATCAGATCCGCTGCCCCGGGCCCCGCGCCGATAAAATGCACCGTCATCCCTTTATCCTTTCGTCCAGCGCCACTGCATCACCGGCATCGCCGGCCGCCAGCCGCCCATGCGCCCCACGGGCCCCGCGCGCGATATTTCGATCCGTGTCAGCGAGCCGCCGCGTTTTGCGTGTTCTGAGAGCAGCACTGCTTCCATCTCCAGCGTCACGGCATTGGCAACAAGCCGCCCTCCCCGCTTCAGCGCGGCAATCGCGGCGTCCATCACGCCAGGTTCGCTGCCACCGCCGCCGAGGAAGACCGCATCCGGTTCAGGCAAACCGTGCAGCGCATCGGGGGCTGACCCTTCGACGATGGCGAGATGCGGCACGCCGAAGGCGGATGCATTGCGGGCGACACGCGCCGCCCGCTCCGGCGATTGCTCGACGGCGATCGTCTTCAGGCTGGGATCGGCCAGCATCCATTCGATGCCGATCGATCCGGAGCCCGCGCCGATATCCCACAGCAGTTCGCCGTGACGCGGTGCAAGCGCCGAAAGCGTCATCGCCCTGATTTCGCGTTTGGTAATTTGGCCGTCGTGCTCGAACAGATCATCCTCGAGACCCGCGACAAAAGGCAGGATGCGAGCCCCCTCCCCTGCCGAAATCTCAAGCGCGCAAACGTTCAGGGGATCGATGTCAACGAGATCGAAAGCCGTTGGGATGGTCCGCCTCTGCCGTTCCCGCGGACCACCCAGCGCCTCGAGCACCGTAAGCTGCGACTGACCGAAACCGGCAGCGGCAAGCAGGGCGGCGAGCTCGCCAGGTCCCTTTTCATCCGAGGTCAGCGCAATGATCCGCCGTCCGGGGTGCAGGTGCGGCCGGATCAGCTCGATCGGCCTTCCATGCAGCGAGATCGTCGTCGCGTCCTGCAATGGCCATCCGAGGTGGGAGGCGGCAAGGCTGAAGGCGGACGGCGCGGGAATGGTGTGCATCTCCTCCTCCGCCACATAGCGCGAGAGCGTCGCGCCGACGCCGTAGAGAAACGGATCGCCTGAAGCAAGCACGACGACCGGCGTGCCGCGTCTTTCGAGGATGGCCTCGACCGAGCGTTCGAACGGGCTCTGCCAGGGGAGCTTTTTGCCTGATATCAGCGAGGCGGCGAGCGCATGGTGCCGCGCTCCCCCGAAGACGGCGGGTGCGGCCGCAATCAGCCTCTTCGCTTCCTCGCCCAGCCCTGCTGGACCATCTTCGCCGATGCCGATAATAGTCAGCCAGCGCTGGCCGGAAGGGGGAGAAAGATCAGACATGGGAAGACCCCCGCATCCTCATTCTCGGCGGCACCAGCGAGGCGCGTCTGCTCGCCGAAGCGCTCGCGGTGCGGGACGATTGCGATGTTCTTCTCTCGCTTGCAGGCCGCACTGAAAAACCGGCCGCACAGCCGGTTCCGGTCCGCATCGGCGGTTTCGGCGGTGCTGCGGCGCTGGCCGACTTCCTGGAAATCGGCGAATATGGGCTGCTGATCGACGCCACGCACCCTTTCGCTGAACGAATTTCGGCCAATGCCGCCATCGCGGCCGAGACCGCCTCCATTCCTGCGATCGCTCTGCGGCGTCCTGAATGGCAACGCCAGCCGGGCGATCGCTGGCAGGAGGTGAAAAGCATTCTGGCTGCCATCGCAGCGCTCGGCCCCCCCCCCGCCGTGTCTTCCTGGCGACGGGCCGGCAGGGAGCCCATCACGCGGAATCCGCGCCGCAACACTACTATCTCATCCGCAGCGTCGATCCCGTCGAACCGCGGCTTGTGCTTGCCAATGTCGACTACGTGCTTGATCGCGGCCCGTTCACCCTGGAGCGCGAGTGCACCTTGCTCAAACAACACCATATCGACGTCATCATTGCCAAGAACAGCGGCGGCGCTGCCATCTACGCGAAGATCGAGGCCGCTCGCTTGCTCGGCATCGAAGTGATGATGGTCGTTCGGGCATCGGCCCCGGCCGTCACCGTTGTCGAAACTGTCGAGGCGGCGCTTGTGGCGATCGATCACCTCTTTTCTCCCGCCATGAAACGCGGCGTATAAACGAGGTCCAGCTTGCCGGGCCGCTCGACGATCCGCGTTTCAGCGGAGCCGATGATGATGCAGGTCGCCATATCGGCTATCGACGCATCCGCCTCCGACAGCGGTTGCACCGCGATGCGCTCGTTTTCCCTCCCGGCTGCGCGGCCGAAAATGACGGGGGTTTTTGCCGGCAGATGGTGGCGCAACAGCTTGAAGGCCTCGCCGAGTTGCCAGGGCCGCGCCCGGCTGATCGGGTTATAGAGGGCAATGACAAAGCCCGCTTTCGCCGCCAGTTCAAGACGGTTTTCAATGATATTCCAAGGCTTTAGGTTGTCCGAAAGCGATATTGCGCAGAAATCGTGGCCAAGCGGCGCACCGGCTCTTGCCGCCACCGCCAGCATCGCCGTGACACCGGGGAGCACGGTGACGTCGACCGCACGCCAGGCGGCCGGCCCATTCTCGATTGCTTCACAGACGGCGGCGGCCATGGCGAAGACACCGGGATCGCCGCCGGAAACGACGCAGACTTTCGCGCCATCCGCTGCCATCGCGAGAGCGGCCCCTGCCCTATCGAGCTCCTCGCGATTATCCGAAGCATGCCGCAGCTGATCGGGGCGGAGCTGCAGCCTATCGAGATAAGGCCCATAGCCGAAGAAATCCGTCGCTGCCTCGACGGCCGCCAGCGCCTCCGGCGTCATCTGCTCGGGATTTCCAGGCCCAGTGCCGATCACGAAAAGCCTGCCACTCATCGGCTGCTCTCCCAACCCGGCACCAGCACAAGCGAAAAATATGGCGCATCGCCTTCGGATCTGTCGGCAAGCTTTTCCATCGCCGCATTCGCCATGGTGCCGCGCTCGACATAGACGGCCTCCGCAAGACGGCCGGCTGTCGCCAGCGCCCGGCGGATCTTCGGGAGATTGCGACCGACCTTCATGATGACGGCGGCCTGCGTATCGGCGAGGCGCCGGGTCAATTCGGTCTCGGCCATCGTACCGGGCAGTACGGAAAGCACGTCGTCGCCCTGGACGAGCGGCATGCCGGCCAGCGACCAGCAGCCTGACATGGCGCTGATGCCGGGGATCACTTCCGTGGGATAGCGGGTGGAAAGTCTGACATGCAGATGCATGTAAGAGCCGTAGAAAAGCGGATCGCCTTCGCTGAGAACCGCAACGGTCCGTCCGGCATCGAGATACCCGGCGACTGATTTGGCAGACTGGTCGTAGAACTCCGTGATCAGGCGCTGATAGCGCTCGTCGTTCTTGTCGATCTCGGTGGTCACGGGATAGTAGAGCGGCAGCAGTGTCACGCCCGGCTTCAGCAGCGGTTCGACAATCGCCTTGCCGTTGCCTCCCCTGCCCTGCTTGGCGAAATAAGCGACGACATCAGCGCCTTCGATAGCGCGGACTGCCTTGAGGGTCAGAAGCTCGGGATCGCCGGGACCCGTGCCGACGCCGATGAGGCGGCCTGATGTCGTCATAGGCCCGGCCTCGCCAGCGCGTTGATGGCAGCAGCCGTCATGGCGCTACCGCCGAGCCGTCCGCGCACGATGGCGAAGGGGACGCCATAAGAATTTTCCGCCAGCGCATCCTTCGATTCCGCCGCTCCGACAAAACCGACGGGCATGCCGAGGATTGCAGCCGGTTTCGGGGCACCATCGCGCAGGAGTTCGAGCAGATGGAAGAGCGCGGTCGGCGCATTGCCGATCGCGACAATGCTTCCGCCAAGCCGATCGAGCCAGAGATGCATGGCGGCGGCAGAGCGCGTATTGCCGATCTCACGCGCAAGCTCCGGCGTCTCAGGATCTCGTAGCGTGCAGACGACGTCGTTCAGCGCCGGCAACCGAGCGCGTGTGACGCCATGGGATACCATTTCCGCGTCGCAAAAGATCGGTGCCCCGGCCTTCAGCGCATCGCGCGCGGTACCGACGAAATCGGCGGAAAAAACAAAATGCTGCGCTGCTTCCACCAGTCCGCAGGCATGGATCATGCGCACGGCAATTTCGGCCTGATCTTCGGTGAAACGCGAAAGATCGGCTTCGGCGCGGATGATGGCGAAAGAACGCTCATAGATCGCGTCGCCGCTGCGGATATAATCGTAGTCTGGCATTCCTATTCCTGTCGCAGCGCCTTCGAAACGCCGGTTGCGCCAAGCCGTGTAAGGCAGGCGGCAGCCGATTCGCCAGCGCCTCTGTTGTCTTCGATGGACCGGGCGAGCCTCTCTATAGCGAAATCGATCCGACCGCCAGCGATCCGTTCATCGGGCTGATCATACGCAAGCCCGTTGAGGATGAGACCGTAACCTTCAGCCGAGCCCGTCAGGGTCAGCGCCGGCCGGGCATGGGCGCAGCCCTTGGGACAGCCGGAGAGATGTAGCGTCAGTGAACCATCAAAGAGGGCAGGCGCTGCTGCGATGATGCGGCGCGCCAGGGTTCTCGTTTCGTAGAAAGCGGAGCCGCAGGCGCCTGCGCCGGCGCAGGCGGCGATATGCTCGCTGTTTTCGTCGGGTTGCGCGCTGAAGCCGTACCGGGCGGCCGCGATCTGTATGGCCGCCACGGTCTCTTCTGGAAGCCCGATCAAGAAGAAACCACGACCGGGCGCAAGCCGGATCGCCGTTGCACCAGCGGTCTTTGCCAAATCGAGTAGCGCGATCAGATCGGGTGCCCTCATTTGTCCGAATTCCGGTCTGACACCGAGCACTGTCTTGCCGTCCGCAAGCGTGTGCAGGCCGCAAAGCGGCATCTTTGCTGCTCGTGACGGAATGAAATGGGTGCCGTCCATATTGGGAAAACGCGCCCGCAGAAGCGCCAGGTCGATGCACCGCGCCCGCCCACCCTGCCCGAGGTCTACCAGCAGGCTCAGAATTTCGCCGACGGCCGCGATTGCCGCCTCGGCCGGACCGATCGCGATTGGCATTGCAGTCTCGCCGTCGCCATTGATTGCGACAAGCCAATGAGCGCGAGGTTGCGCGATGACACGGATATCGGCGGAAAGTGCCGACAAGCTGAATACTCCGCCGCCGTCAACGATAAGCGAGAGTTTTGGCGCGAGCCGCGGCGAGGCGATGAGATCGCCTAGCTTGGTGCGCAATGCAGTTTCCATGATCGCCGGATCGCTCGTCTCTTCCGGGTCGATGCCGTGCAATGGTGAGGTCTCGATCGCCGGCCCGTTTGGCACGATGATCCCGGCGGCATCGATATCGGCAGCGAGCGGCCCTACGGTTTCGGCTCGCAGCCCGCGGATCTGCAGATTGCCGCGCGCGGTGATCTCGAGAATACCGTTTCCGTTTGCTGCGGCGGAGTGAGCAAGGGCCGCGAATTGGGAAACCGTCAGCACGCCGCCTGCCGGTCGCAGCCGCACGAGCAATCCGTCGCCGGTCGACATGGGCGCTGACAGGGCCGGGCAGGCGCCGCGGGCGCGGATCTTCTGAGCCGGGCGACCGTTCGGATCCGCCTCACCACCTTTGTCGATCGCCGTTGCGGCCTCAATGCCCATTCTCAACCCTCTGAGCATTTCTTACATGATCGTCGCCGGCGCGGCAAAGCATGATGGAACGGCCCGGCTATTCCTCGAAATCCTGGCCCTTGCGCAGGAGATAGATGTCCATGATCCAGCCATGCCGCTGCCTGGCCTCGCTTCGGAGCGCCTGAATCTCGGCTGCGACATCGCCGAGCCGTCCCGATCGGATGATTTCGTCCTTGGTGCCGAGATAAGCGCCCCAGAAGATCTCGGCTTCAGGATCCTCGATCTTCGCAAATGCCTGTTCGCCATCGAGCATGACGATCGTGCTGTCGCCTTGAAGTCCATCCCGCGCGAGCCGGCGTCCCGTGGTGATCTCGACCGGCTTGCCGACGAGGTTGACCGGGATTTTGTGGCTGGCCGCCAATGCCTGGATGCTGGTGATCCCGGGAACGACGCCGTACTCGAAATCCAGCCCGGTTTCCTGCCGCGCGCGCTCGATGATCCGGATCGTGCTGTCGTAAAGGCTGGGATCGCCCCAAACGAGAAAGGCGCCGCGGCCGTCATAGGCAAGGGCCGAGATCAGCTCTCCATAGATGCGGGCGATCTCGCCGTGCCAGGTATCGACGCTTTGCACATAGGTTCCGTCTGCCGTCTGTCTCTGCGGGACATCGAACTCGACGATCCTGACATTCGGCCGCGTGATGTACCGCGCGCAGATCTCGCGCCTTATCTCGGCAAGGTCCTCCTTGCCGGCGCCTTTGCGGGGCAGGAAGACAACCTCGGCCGCGTTCATGGCGTTGATCGCCTGTATGGTGACGTGCTCCGGGTTGCCCGTGCCGATGCCGATGATATTGACGTATTTCAAGCGGATGCTCCCGTGAGTCATGCCGGTCTTGCCGAAAAAACTGCGGCGCTGCAAGGGTGAGGGGGAGTTGGCCGCGGCCAACTGGCCCGAAGAGAAGGCGCCCGGGCCCCCATTGTTGCCGCAAATACCGAATCGTGTCATTTTCGATACGCTTTTTGACGCTATGTTGACAGAAAAGCGCATCGAAAAGGATTGGGTGTTTTGGACAACATTAGCGTATCGACGACAGAT
>NZ_CP099401.1:300000-503518 GCF_024721175.1 Rhizobium sp. Pop5
TTCGGTGTTGGAGCGGCCCGGCGCAAGTACGACGAGATTTTCCACTTTCATGAACTTCGCAATCAGTTGGTCAGCCAATCCCTTCGCCAAATCCATCCCTTGGGCGGTGCCGCCGAGGACCGCGAAGGGTTCAATGATAATCCTGGTCTTGCTCTCGAGCGTGGACGCGGCGGAGCCCGGCGACGCCTTTGGCGGAGAAAGATAAGCTTCGAGGGGGCGGATGATAGCCAGTACGGCAATCGCGCCGAATAGCGCAGGCAGGCCGATTGGCAGCAGGAAATCGCGATAGGCGATCGGTCGCTGACGGCTGCGTTGCTTGTTTGCGCGGTTCAGCGAACTGGTCGCTTCGCCTGCATTCGGGCGGTCTTCGTTGCTGGAAAAGTGGGGGGAATAGCCCCCTTTGGGGATCGTGATCCGGATTGCGTCACTGCCTCCCGAGACGAGGTAATATCGTTCGAGCGCGCGACGGATACGCCCTGCCTCGATGCGAACAACCGGATCATTCTGCGCATCGAAGGAGGCCTCGCGTCCCAAAACCGCCTGTGCAATCGTATAGGCCTTGAGTTGTTCGCCGCGTCCTTCCAGCATCTCTTCTACGATGTATTGCAGGAAACGCCGCCCGCGCTCGGGGGCATGAAATTCCGGACTGGCGAGTATCCGGTCGAGCTGCTCGCGCACGGCCGCTGGGTCTTGAGGTGTGTGGCGGACCCCTTCCTCTTCCGATGCCATCAAGACCTCCTGCGATACCTTCGTATCGCACTCAACAGCGGCATAGCCTTATACACCTGCCGATGGCTCCGGGCTTCCGTAACAATACGTAAGGGGTATCTCGAATACCGGGGCGGATGGCGTTTGCTTATGCTGATGCGGATGGGGGCGACGCCGATGCTTCAAGACCACGCGATCGTTAATCACACCGCGATTCCCGGCCGCCGCTACGGCGCGCCCGCGGGAGCGGTCAAGGATCACTCGATCAGACTCAAGGCTGACGAGCCAATCTATAGCGAAGGCGAATACGCCTTTGCGATCTATCAGGTCGAAGCGGGCGCGGTCCGGGTCTACCGCCTGACACCAAGCGGACAGCGATATATTCTGTCCTTCTGCGGCACGGGCGAATGGTTCGGGCTGGAAACGGGCAACATTCGCACCGATTTCGCAGAGGCTGTCTGCGAAACCCGCATCAGGCCCTTTCGCGCCAATCAGAACACCGCCGTTCCCGTCGATCTTCTTCACATTGCCCTGACGAACCTTGCAAAGGCGCAGCACAAGCAGCTCGTCATGACCGAGCAAAGCGCGCTGAAGCGGGTCGCTGCCTTCGTCTGCGAAATGGCCGATCGTCATCCGGGGGATTGCGAGTTCGATATGATGATGTCGCGCAGCGATATTGCCGATTATCTCGGGCTGACGGTCGAAACCGTCGCCCGCTGTTTCACCAAGCTCCGCGAAAAACGCATCCTACGCCTGAACGGCAAACTGCAACGCATTGTCCGCCTTCTCGACCGCGATGCACTCATCGTGCTGACGGGCTAGCGGCAGCGGATTTCGCAAGATTGATTTAAGAAGAAGGATTGAGCAATGGCGCACGCATCCCGCCGAAAATCAAACGGACTGACCGGAACAGTCGTTGCAAGCCTGTTATCCCTCACGGTCTTTCCCTTCTCCATCGTCCAGGCGCAAGACGATCCATTCAAGCAGTTTCCCCTGGTCATCCAGTGCAAATACATGGAAACCTATCACGCTTTTTACCTGTCGCGCGTCTCTAAGGACGGTGTGGCGACCTATGTAGCATCCGATCGGATTGCCGGAACGATCACCCTCGATGGCCAGGCGAAGGCTGTCGGCGGTAAGGGCGGCGGCACTTGCGTCGGCAAGACCTTGGCCGAACTCCGTGAAACACACCAAGCCGTTGATTTGAAGCCATAAGAATATGGCCGCGCGAATGTGTGCAGCGTGATCAGGGAGATGCTCCTCAGCTGTTGGTTCCGCAAAAGCGTCGGCGCCCGGGAGTTTTCAGTTGTGGCAATTGAAAAATCTGATTTACTGCCATTTCGCTGCTTGGCTTTGGGGGGATATTGCCGATGGAGTGGACCCGCAGGGATATTTTGTTTGGCGGTTTGGCGTTACTTGGCGCCGGCGCTCTCCAGAAACCGGCATTCGCTCAGGCGTCTTCCTATTTTGCCGGCACCGCTGTCGACAACGGTGTGACGTTTCGAGCGACGAACTTCGCCAAAATTGACAAGCAGTGGCATCGCCAGGTGGTCAAATATTTCAGCACAGAGCCGATCGGCACTGTCGTTGTCGATACCAGGCACCATTTTCTCTATCTGATCATGGAGAACAAGACGGCCATCCGTTACGGCGTCGGCGTCGGCAAGGAAGGCTTCAAATGGTTCGGCCGCGCCACGATCGACGCTAAATCGCTTTGGCCGCGCTGGACGCCGCCGCCGGAAATGCGCAAGCGCCATCCCGAACTGCCTGAATTCGTGGACGGAGGCTCGCCGAAGAATCCGCTGGGGCCCCGCGCCATGTATCTGCATCGCGACGGCGTCGACACCGGCTATCGCTTTCACGGCACGCTGGAACCCTGGAGCATCGGCAAGGATGCTTCCAGCGGCTGCATCCGCATGTTCAACGAGGATGCCATCGATCTCTACCAGCGTTGCCCGATCGGCACCGCCGTTCAGGTCCTGCCGCATATTGCCGACCAGGCGCCTCCAGCCACCGAAGTAACCGCGGTCGAATGAGGAACATGCCCTGATGTCTGCTTCGACCGTATATAAGAGCCGCCTCCTTGCTGCGGCCATGCTTTTGGTGCTCACCGCCTGCAGCACGACCGATATCGCTTCCGTGGAAGAACCTCCCGCGGCGCCGATGACCGGCCAGACCAACGATCCCGCGCCTGGTTTCGAGAACGTCAAGACCGGCAGCGAAGAGGATTTTATCCTCAATGTCGGCCGGCGGATCTACTTTACGCAAGATTCCGCCAAGCTCGATTCCGTCGCCATGGCAACATTGGACAATCAGGCCGCCTGGCTCAACAGGAACCCCACCTGGCTGATCAAGCTGCAGGGATTTGCCGACGATTCCGGTTCGGAATCCAAGATGAAAACATTGTCGCAACAGCGCGCCGATGCGGCGATGGCCTATCTCGCTTCGAAGGGTGTGGATGCCCGCCGCATGTGGGCCCGGGGTTACGGCAACGACCGGGAAGTCCGCGACTGCACGGAGCGCTCGTGCAAAGTGCAGAACCGCCGCGTCGTCGCCGATCTGCGCGCCCAGCACGACGAGTCCTAATCGCGGCCTGCTATGCCTCATGTCGAGCCGCCCGGCGCGGATGACGCATGTTTGCGTCCGGTCCCGGACGGTTCCCGGCGCCCTGGTGGTGCCGCGGACATTGGCATTCCAAGTGATCTCTGATCTATCTTCAGCTTTCCGCCGCGCCGTTCAGCGGCAGGCCTACCAGATTCGAAACGAGGGAGAGCTGTATCATGACCACTCATCGCTTCATTCCGACGAGCTTTCACAACGTCATTGGTTCTCTTCCACCGGCCCTGCATATCGCCGACGGCGATACCGTCGTCACTGAGACGCTCGATGCTATCGGATATGACAAGGACGGCATAAGGCAGGCATCCGGTCCCAACCCGATGAACGGCCCGATATTCGTGGAGGGCGCGGAGCCCGGCGATGCTCTGAAGGTCGAGATCATCAGCATGATCCCGACCAGGGAGACAGGCTTTACCCGCAGCGTGGTCGCCGCCAATGTCGTCGATCCCGAGATGGTTCGCGAGCTGCCGCCGCGCGATATGGCCATCTGGAAGATCGACCGCGAGGCAATGACCGTCCGGCTTTCCGAGCCGGTCGGCAGCCTTGAAGATTTCGTCCTGCCTCTCGCCCCGATGATCGGCTGTTTCGGCGTAGCCCCCAGCCTCGGCCAGGCGATATCGACCGCGACCAGCGGCGAATATGGCGGTAACATGGATTACCGGCTGTTCGGTCCGGGGACCACGGTCCGGTTTCCGGTATCTGTACCCGGCGCCCTTTTCTTCCTTGGCGACTGTCATGCCGTGCAGGGGGATGGCGAGATCGTCGGAACCGGCGTCGAAACGACGTTCGAAGTCACGGTGCGGCTGACGGTGGAAAAGAAGGCCGGGCTGGTCTGGCCGCGCGGCCAAACCGCCGAAGACATTTTCACCATCGGCAATGCCCGGCCCCTCGATCAGGCACTCCAGCATGCCACCAGTGAAATGTTGAATTGGCTGGCAGCCGATTACGGCCTCGACAGGACTGCGGCCAGCCATCTCCTGGGTCAGGTCGTGCGCTACGATGTCGGCAACGTCTTCGACCCAGCCTATACGATGGCTTGCCGGGTCGCCAAGAGATGGCTCGTGCGCCGATAGGCGCCCACACCGCGGATCGGCTTGGTGCCGAAGGCCGGTGCCGGCCTTCGGCATGATCGCCGAAATTGCTTACTCGGCCGCCGCGAGCTTGTCCTGCGTTCTGGTGTCGAAGTCGCTGGCGTCGTGACGTTCGTGCAACTGGCTCGAGGGATCGCCGGAGAGGCGGTTGACCATCCGGCCGCGCTGCACGGCCGGCCTGCTATGGATGGCGTCGGCCCAGCGCAGCACGTTCTTGTAGTCCTCGACCTGCAGGAATTCGGCCGCACCGTAGGTCCAGCCCTTCACAAGGCCGCCATACCACGGCCAGACGGCAATATCGGCGATCGTATAGTGGCTGCCTGCCAGATATTCGCTTTCGGCGAGGCGACGATCGAGTACGTCGAGCTGACGCTTCACTTCCATGGCGAAGCGGTCGATCGCATATTCGATCTTGACAGGCGCATAGGCGTAGAAATGGCCGAAGCCGCCGCCGAGATAGGGTGCGCTTCCCATCTGCCAGAACAGCCAGGAGAGGCATTCGGCGCGTTCGCCCGGCTCGGTTGGCAGGAAGGCGCCGAACTTTTCGGCGAGATAGGTGAGGATGGCGCCGGATTCGAAGACGCGGATCGGCTTTTCGCCGCTGCGGTCCATCAGCGCCGGGATCTTCGAATTGGGATTGATCTTGACGAAATCGCTTCCGAACTGATCGCCATCGCCGATCCGGATCAGCCAGGCGTCGTATTCCGCACCGCTATGGCCAAGGGCCAGCAGTTCCTCGAGCATGATCGTGACCTTCTGGCCGTTCGGTGTGCCGAGCGAATAGAGCTGCAGTGGATGCCGGCCGATCGGAAGCTCCTTCTCATGGGTCGGCCCTGCGATCGGGCGATTGATGCTGGCGAACTGGCCGCCGTTCGCCTTGTTCCAGGTCCAGACCTTCGGGGGTGCGTACTCGGGAGAACCGCTCATCTTTCAAACTCCTGGGATTGCTTAGACAGAGTGCGGCGCAGGTTGGGGTTGCCGCATTTTTCCTGACATAGCAGAGGCGATGAGGTTTTGTCAGCGGTGTTGGTGCGGTTTCACGCAATCGTCACAGCCTTGGCAAACCTGAGGAAAACAGCCGCTTCAGGCGCCGCTTCGGGAAGGCGCCCACTGCTGGCTTGCCGCGCGTCGCCGTTGCGATGTTGCAAAGTTTCTGCTTGATATCGGTCAAAGCAGGCGCAGCCGATAGCGGTATGATCTGCGAAGCCATTCCTATTCGAAGGTATTGATTGCATGTATCGGACGATCATCTGCGCCATCGGCATGGGTTCCCGCGAGACGGCGAACCGGCTCTTGCGCCGGGCTGCGGCGCTGGTGGACGAAGGCGGCAGCATCGTCGTCATGCATGTCGTCGAGAACATTCCGCGCCGCCATCTGACGGACCTTCCCGAAGAATTCGAAACGGCTGCCATCGCCGAGGCCGAGAAGAAACTCGTGTCGCTCTGCAAGGAACTCGCGATTCCGGCGACGGTCGAGATCCGCGTCGGCGTTGCCGCCTCCCTGCTGGTATCGGCCGCCAGGGAAAAGTCGGCCGATCTCATCCTGCTTTCATCCCATGTGGCCGACATCACCGATTATGTCTTCTCCTCGATCGTCGAAAAGGTCGTGCGTCACGCCGGATGCTCGGTTCTCATCGATCGGCGTCCCGGTCAGGTCGAGGAAGACGCGACGCTGTTCTAACCCTCCCCTCCCCGGCGGCGGCCCGCGAACCTATATCTTCGGCAAGCCAACCGGCAGCATCTGCTGCCCTGACCGGAGATATGCATGAGCCAGGATCCCTATGAGCTTCTGGGCGTAAAACGGGATGCGACACAGAAGGACATTCAAAGCGCGTTCCGCAAACTCGCCAAGAAGCTTCACCCCGACCTTAACCCCGGCGACAAAAAGGCCGAGGAAAAGTTCAAGGAGATTTCGACCGCTTACGAGATTTTGGGCGACGAGGAAAAGCGCGGCCGTTTCGATCGCGGCGAGATCGACATGACCGGCGCCGAGCGGGCGCAACGCAGCTATTACCGCGACTATGCCTCGGCCAGTGGTCCCGAAGATCCCTACCACAACAGTGCCGGTTTCGCCGATTTTGGCGACGCCGATGATCTCTTTGCGAGTTTCTTTTCGCGCCGCGCCGGCGGCGGACGGTCCCGCAGTCATGGTCAGGACCGGCATTTCTCCATGGACGTCGCCTTTCTCGACGCCGTCAACGGCACCAGGACTGAGATCAAGCTCCCCGACGGCCCCGCGCTCGAGGTGCAGATCCCGCCGGGAACCCGTGACGGCCAGACCCTGCGGCTGCGCGGCAAGGGTGAGCAAGGTATCGGAGGCGGGCCGGCAGGCGATGCCCTCATCGACATCCGTGTTCGTCCGCACCGCTTCTTCACCCGTGACGGCGACGACATTCGCCTGGAATTGCCGATTTCGCTTTCGGAGGCCGTCCTCGGCGGCAAGGTTCGCGCGCCCACGCCTTCCGGGCCTGTCAATCTGACGCTGCCGCCGCACTCCAACACCGGCAAGGTCCTGCGCCTCAAGGGCAAGGGTGTTGCCAAACGTGGCGGCGGCCATGGCGATGTTTACGTTTCGCTGAAGATCGTGCTGCCCGACAGCCCCGATGAACGGCTGAAATCCCTCGTCGAGGAATGGGCGGCGGCAAATCCCTACGATCCGAGAAAGAACATGGAGGCCTGATCATGGATGATCTCGAATTCCGTCTTTACTTGAAAATCGATGTTGTCCAGCTCGATTTCTGGGTCGAGCAGGGTTGGCTGATCCCGGAGACCTCGAGCGGAGCGCGGCAGTTTCGCGACGTCGACGTCGCCCGGGCCCGGCTGATTCTGGATCTCATGGGCAATATGGGCGTCAACGAAGCCGGCGTCGATGTCGTCATGGATCTGGTGGACCAGCTTCATGGTTTGCGCGGCACCATGGGCAAGTTGATGACGGCGATCGGCAGGCAGGAACGTGACATTCAGCGGCAGCTGTTCGAGAGCCTCGAGGACATCGACCGGTTTTGAACGAAAGGGCAATGTCGAGGCTGTCTCAGGTGGTGTACCAGTAGCGGACGATGTGGAAGAACAGCGGCGCTGCGAAGGTGATGGAATCCAGGCGGTCGAGCACGCCGCCATGGCCCTCGATCACGTAGCCCCAGTCCTTGGCGTTGAGATCGCGTTTGATCGCCGAGAGCACGAAGCCGCCGAAGAAGCCAGCAACGACGATGACCGTGCTGATGGCTGCCGCCTGCAAGGGCGAAAACGGCGTCAGGCGATAGAGCAGCGTTCCGACAAGGATGGCCGATGCGCCGCCGCCGATCAGGCCTTCGAGCGTCTTCGACGGGCTGATGTTCGGCGAGAAGCGGTGCCTTCCCATGAGCTTGCCCCAGACATACTGGAAAACGTCGCTGAGCTGCACGACGATGACGAGATAGATGAGAAGAAGCGCGGACGGCGTGCCGGTCTGCAGCATCATGAGGGCCGGTGCGTGGCTGATCGAATAGACCGTCAGCATCAATCCCCATTGCACCTTGGCGGTTCGCGCCAGGAATTCGTTGACGTCACCCGTCAGGGTCGCCACCGCCGGCAGGATCAGGAAGGCATAGACCGGAATAAAGATCGAAAACAGGCCGTACCATAGCGTTCCGAGCAGCACATATTGCACCGGCAGGACGACGAAGAAGGACAGGAACAGCGCCAGGTGATCGCCGCGCCGCGACGGCGTCAGCGTCCAGAATTCGCGAAGCGCCATGAAGGACAGGAATCCGAACAGGATGACCACCGCGGTATCGCCGAGCAGGATCGCGCCGCCGAAGACGGCGACCATGATCCACCATGAGCGGATGCGGGCATTGAGGTTGTGGACGGTGGCGACGGAGCCGGGCTCGGTCGCGCGCCGTTGCAGGGTGAAACCGATGGCAGAGGCGACCGCAAGCAGGCCGAGGATTGCGGCAAGTACGATGGAGAAAAGGCTGGTCATGCGATGCGCACTCCGTCCGCAAGCTCGATAACCGCTGCACGGGCGCGGGCCAGGAATGCGTCCTTTCCTTCGCCTGGTTCGACGCGCAGCGGCTTGCCGAAGCGTGCCGTGCAGGTGATCGGGACAATCAGCCAGCTTCCCTTGGGCAGGATGCGCTGAAGATTGTCGAGATGGATCGGCACGAGATCAACATCGGGGAAACGGCAGGCGAGGCGATAGATGCCGCTGCGGAACGGGGCGACCTCATCGTTGGCGCTTCTCGTCCCCTCGGGAAAGATCAGGATCGAACGACCCTCTTCGAGCAGCCGCTCGAGCGGTTCCAGCGGATTGCTGTCCGGCAGAGGCTTGCGGTCTATCAGGACGGCGCGCAGGCCTTTCTCGGCGATGAAGCGGCGTAACGGGCTCGTTCCCCAATAATCGCGCGCCGCGACAGGATGGGTCATCCGGCGGACCGGCCATGGCAGGGCGGCCATGACGGCGACGGTATCGACATGGCTGTTGTGATTGGCGAAATAGATGCGGCGGCGCGTGTCGGGCACGCAGCCCCGCCACTCGCTTCGGGCGCCGACCATGATACGGACGAACAGCACGAGAAGACGACGGATGATGGCAATCATAGGCTCTCCAGGGAGCGGTTGAGGCTTATCGTGCGCGTGATGCAGGTGACGAGGCTTCCGGCCGCGATGATGATGGAGGCGATGAGCAGCGACCAGTGGCTGGGCGAGACCAAGGTCTCGATGCTCTGGGCGACAAGGCCCGCCGTCAGCACCGCCATACGGCGCTGCTTTGCCATGATGCCGCTGAAGTCCTGGGGAAGGCCGACCGACCCGCCGAAGACCCTGATATAGGCGGTGAGCGCGGCAAGCAGCGCCGAGAGCCAGCCGAGCCAGGCAAAGCTGCAGGCATAGCCGGCCGCGACGAGAAGCAGGCTGTCGGCGATGCGGTCGGGGAATTCGTTGTAGATCGGCCCGCTCTTGGTTTTCTTGCCGCCTTCGATCGCGACCATCCCGTCAAGCAGATTGCAGACCAGCCGCAGCTGTACTGATATCGCGGCGAAGACCATGGCGATCGGATGCATCGTGACCAGGATGAGCGCCGCGCCGATGGCGGCAAAAAGGATCGAGAAAAGCGAAATGCTGTTCGGCGTCACGCCGATGCGCGCCAGCCATGCGCTCATGCCGATCGCCCAGGACGACGACCGGCTCGCGATCGGTCGCCGCGAGGCGTCCTCTTCCTCACCCGTTTTCATTTCCCCACCCCGAAGATTCTGCGGCATCCCTGGATATCGTGCTTCAGGGCATGCCGCAGATAGCCGGTTCATGGTGCTGGCGACGCAGAGCCATGAACGGCACCAAGATGCTTCAGCGCGCCGGCTTCGGCAAGATCTTTCCCGGGGGCTATTTCTTCACTGACGCGCATCGGCGGATTTTCGCCGGCGATCAATCTGCGGGCTACGCGACGGCTCGGCGGGCGGTGATGATCCACGCGTGGGAGTCGAAAAATACGCCTTCCGGGGTCGCGTGCGCCTCGAGCAAATCGCGCAGCCGCTGGCGCGGATTGTCGGGCGGTTCATTCGTCTGCGCGAGCGCGTCCGTCACAAGATAAAGGCTGCTGAGCGCCTCCAATGCCGCATCGACGTCCGCTCCGTAGAAGACCGGCTCTCGCACGTCGATAAAGTCGATCGCGGTAAAGCCGCCGGCGCGCAGAAGGCCGGTCGCAACGGCAGGATCGCCAAGCGAAAACGGATTGGGAGCGCCTGCGGAAACCGCAGTTGCAGGCGCCAGGGCTTGCCGGATGGCGCCGGACCACTGGTTACGCTCCGCGCTTTGCCACACCATCCATGCAAGGCGTGCGTCCGGACGTAGCGCCCGGCCGATATTGGCAAAGGCCGCCGCCGGGTCGGCAAAGAACATCACGCCGAACCGGCTGATGCAGAGATCGAAACGGGCCGTCGGAAACGCGTGGGATTGTGCGTCGCCCTGTTCGAACACCGCATTCCGCAACCCTTCCGCGGCGCTCCGTCGCCTCGCGATCTCGAGCATCTCCCCGGAGGTATCCACGCCGACCGCTTCTCCCTCAGCCGCAGCGCGGGCGGCCTCACGTGTCGTTTGCCCCGCGCCGCAGCCGATGTCGAGCACCCGATCATCCGCACCGACATTCGCGGCAACCCGAAGGTGCTGATTATGCCGCGCCAGTTCTGCGTCGTAAAAGTCGGCACGATCCAACGCCATCACTCGCTCTCCCTCAACCTGACGGTTTCGATTTCCTCGAAAACAGATTGCATATCAGGATCAGTTATGCAAGATAGAACCAGTTTCAAATTGCAATCGGATGGCGCGGTCATGGAACCTCTAAAATCGCTTCTCATCACTGAAAAGATTGTCGAACGCAAGGATGCAGAATTGCAAACCCAGGCCTTCGGCAATCCGGCCCAGCCGCCCGTCCTGCTGATCATGGGGGTGATGTCTTCGATGCTGTGGTGGCCGGAAAGATTCTGCGAGGGACTGGCCGCCCAGGGGCGTTACGTCATCCGCTACGACCAGCGGGACACCGGCCTTTCCACGCACTATCCACCAGCCAAACCCGGCTATTCGTTCCGCGATCTGTCTGACGATGCCATCGCTATTCTCGATGGCTACCGGATTGAAGCCGCGCATCTGGTGGGCATGTCGATGGGCGGTTTCGTCGTGCAGGAGGCCGCATTGCGCCATACCGGGCGTGTGCGGACCCTCACCCTGATTAGCTCGTCGCCGGTCGGGGTCGGCGGCCTGCCCTCCTCCACCGCAGCCTATAAGGAACACTCCGCGGCTGCGGAAACGATCGACTGGTCCGACCTTGAAGCCATTGCCGATTTCCTGCGGCGCGACTCAGCCATGCTTGCCGGCACGAGGCATGCTCACGATGCCGAGGCGTCGAAGGCCCTGATCGCGCGTGACATGGAACGCGCGCCGTCCTTTGTCAGCGCGACAAACCACTTCATGCTGTTGGGCGGGGATGAGGGCGCCAAGCTCCATGCGTCGCGATTGGAGGTACCGGTTCTCGCAATCCACGGCACATCCGATCCGCTATTCCCTATCGAGCATGGAGAGGCCTTCACTCGTGTCGTTGCGAACGCCGAACTGCACCGGATTGCCGGCGGAGGACATGAAATTCACGATCGCGATATCGATGAGATGGTGCGCGCGATCGCGAGGCACACCGCCCCTTGAAAGTGCCGAGATCCGTTCAAAGCCGCTCCAAAAAGCGGTTGGTGACATCATGCATGCCGGCCCTTGAAACCGGCATGCATGAACAGCGTCAGGCGATCTTCTGGCGGGCCGGTAGTTTCCAGTTGGGCCGGACGAAGTGGCATGTGTAGCCGTTCGGGATGCGCTCGAGATAGTCCTGGTGCTCGGGTTCGGCTTCCCAGAAATCGCTGGCCGGTACGACTTCGGTGACGACCTTGCCGGGCCATAGGCCCGAGGCGTCGACGTCAGCGATCGTATCCCTCGCGACACGCTCCTGTTCGGGGCTGACGTAGAAGATCGCCGAGCGATAGCTCATGCCGACATCGTTGCCCTGGCGGTTGCGCGTGGTCGGGTCGTGGATCTGGAAGAAGAATTCAAGGATGTCGCGATAGCTGATCCTTGATGGATCGAAGATGATCTCGATCGCCTCGGCGTGGGTTCCGTGGTTGCGGTACGTGGCGTTCGGCACATCGCCGCCGGTATAGCCGACGCGGGTCGAAATCACGCCGTTATATCGGCGGATGAGGTCCTGCATGCCCCAGAAGCAACCGCCGGCGAGCACTGCACGTTCTTCGCTCATTTGATATCTCCTTGTTTCCCGAGAGATAGTGTCTCCTGCCGCCGATTTCCATACGGCGGAAATTAGCACAGCTGTGCAATTTCCCTTCGACGGCCCCGTTTCTGTCATGTCGATGTTACGCGCCGGGGCTAGCAAAGCCTTCGACAATCCGCAGAGGCGGAGCCTCGACACCTGATGGAGATGGGTTATGAACAGGCGTGAATTTCTGATCACTTCGTCGGCTGCGGCCGGTCTTCTGGCGCTTCCGCGTTTCGCATCGGCCGCTGCCGGCACGATCGACCTCTATAGCGGTTCTGATGCCAACATCATCGACCTCTGGAACAACATTATCCGACCGGCCTTCGAAAAGGCCCTTCCCGGTGTTGCCCTGAAGGTGACGGATGCCGGCGACAATAACGGCCTTCGCGCCATCGCCGACCGCGCGCTTGCGGCACTGAAGACGAAGACCGATCCGCAGGCCGACCTGTTCGAGCAGTTCGATCCGCGCCTGCCGTCCGGCGGCATCGACGCCGGCCTCTGGGTCAAATTCTCGGCCGAGAACATCGAAGGCTACGACCATATCAATCCGCTTGCCCTCGATACCTCCTACTCCCTTCCCTATCGCGGTTCGCAGGTCCTGGTCGCCTATGACAAGACCAAGCTCGATCCGAAGGATGCGCCGAAGAGCTGGGAACAGCTCACCACATGGATCAAGGCCAATCCGGGCCAGTTCATCTACAACCGCCCGGACAAAGGCGGCTCGGGCGGCAACTTCGTCCGCCGCGCGATCCATGAGGCCAACGGCCGCGATCCGAAGAAGTTCAAGATCGACAATTACGCTGCCGACTTCGGCACCGAGGCGCTGACGCCGGCCTGGAAGATCCTCACCGATCTCGCTCCCTCGCTCTACGACAAGGGCGCCTATACCTCCGGCAACACTCAGTCGATCCAGCTGCTCGCTCAGGGCGTCGTTACCATGGTGCCGGTCTGGTCGGATCAGGTGCTGCAGGCGATCGCGCAGGGCGTATTGCCTGAGACCACCGGCCTGGTGCAGCTTACCGATCTCGCCCTTTGCGGCGGTTTCTCCAGCATCACGGTGTTCTCGAACGGCGCCAACAGGGATGCGGCGCTGAAGCTCGCCGCCTTCATGCTGACGAAAGAAATGCAGGAAGCGATCATTACCCAGATCGGCGGCTTCCCCGCCGTCTCCTGGGATCACATTTCCGAGGATCTGCGCAAGAAATATGCCGACGTCATTCCGTCGACCATCCCGACCTTCCCGGGCGGCGATTGGGAAAAGGCGATCAATGACGGCTGGTACCGTAGCGTCGCTCCCGGCATCAGCCGTACCTGATGTCCACTGACACTGCGCCGGCGGTTTTGCGCCGTCATCGGTCCATCAACAGGGGGAGCTCAATCGGGCTCCTCCTTGTCGCCCTGCCGGTCTTCCTGCTCGCATGGCTGATCATCTTTCCGATCTTTTCGGCGGTCGTCGGCACGATCTTCGTTCGCGGGCCTGACGGAGCGACCGAATTTTCGCTTGCCTCCTACCGCTTCTTCTTCACCGACGGGTACAGCCTCAGCAATCTGTGGGTGACGCTCTGGACCACCGCCGTCTGCGGCATCCTGCTTCTCGCGATCGGTCTTCCGATTGCGCTTTACCTCCGTTTCTCACAGGGGCGCCTGGCGGCTTACGTGCAGGGGCTGGCGATCTTCCCGATGTTCGTGCCGTCGATCATCCTCGCCTATGCGCTGATCAGGACAATCGGGCCGAACGGCACCGTCGATCTGCTGCTGAATTCAATCGGCATGCCCAAACTGCGCACGCCCTATCTGACGCCCTGGGGGCCGGTCATCGGTCTCGTCTGGGACAATCTTCCGCTCACGGTGCTGATGCTGACAGCCGGGCTCTCCTCCGTTTCGAACAGCGCCATCGAGGCCGCCCGCGATGTCGGCGCAAGGCCGCTTCGGGTCTTCGTCTCGATCATTCTGCCGCGCATGGGAAACTCGCTGCTGGTCACCGCGTCCTTCGCCGTGCTCGGCATCTTCTCCGCCTTCACCCTTCCCTATGTGCTCGGTCCTGCATCGCCTGAAATGATGGGACCGTTCATGCAGCGCACTTTCGCCGATATGAATGACCCGTTGAACGCCATGACACAGGCCGTCATCACCTTCGGATTCTGCCTGGTCTTCGGCATCTTCTATATCAGGTCGATCGCCCGCAACCGCGAGGCCAGGCCATGAGCGTGAGCAGATCCGTCACCGCCCTCCGCTTCGATTGGATAGGCATGCTCTTCGCATGCCTGTTGACGCTGTTCATCGCGCTGCCGCTCATCGTTGTGGGAACATGGGCCTTCACCGAGGTCTGGCGTTATCCCTCGCTGATCCCGCAGCAGTTTGGTCTGCGATTCTGGGGCCAGACGCTGGCGCGGGGCGATGTCTGGGACGCTCTCTTCCTCAGCCTGCGGCTGACGGCGACGGTGACCTTTCTTTCCGCAATCATCTGCCTTCCCGCGGCTTACGCCTTCGCGCGCATGCGCTTCCCCGGCAGGAACATCCTGTTCCTGTCGTTCCTTGCATCGCATGCCTTTCCGAAATTCGGCCTGCTGGTCGCCATTGCCGGCATCTTTCTGCAGCTCGGGCTGATTAGCACCTTCTGGGGCGTCGTGCTGATTCAGCTGGTCGGCACGCTGATGCTGATGATCTGGATCCCGGTCGCTGCCTTCCAGAATGTCGATCGGCGCATGGAAGAAGCGGCGCGTGATGCGGGTGCTGCGCCGCTGCGCGTCTTCTGGTCGATCACGCTGCCGCAGGCCGCACCGACGATATCAGCAGCTCTGCTTCTGACGTTCGTCGGCACTTTCTACGAGACCGAAGGCGCCTGGCTGATCGGCGCCCCTGAGATCCGCACCATGCCGGTGCTGATGATCAGCTTTATCAACAATCAGATCGTCGTGCAGTACGGCGCCGTGCTCTCCGTCATGCTCTGGGTGCCGTCTTTCATTGCGCTGATGTTTGCGCGCCGCGTGGTCGGCACCGGTGCCTTTGCAAGAGGCTTTGGCGCGTGACACGCCACGCATCGATTCAGGGAAGGATTTGAGAATGGCACATCTGGCGATCGAGGGCGTTTCGAAGCTGTTCGGGACCAGCTTTGCCGTTCGCGACTTCTCGCTCGAAGTCGGCGACGGCGAGCTCGTATGCCTGCTCGGCCCGTCCGGTTCCGGCAAGTCGACGCTTCTCAGGATGATCGGCGGTTTCGAACGCCCGAGCGGCGGCACGATCCGCATCGATGCGAAGGATATGACGAACCTGCCGCCCGAGAGGCGCCCGACCGGCATGGTGTTTCAGAGCCACGCGCTCTGGACGCATATGGACGTCTTCAACAACATCGCCTTCGGGCTGAAACTTCGCCGGCTGTCGAAATCCGAAATCCGTGAGCGCGTGGAGAGTGCCTTAGCGCTGGTCGGCCTCGCTGACTACGGGCGTCGGATGACGACGCAGCTGTCGGGCGGACAGCAGCAGCGTGTCGCGCTTGCCCGCTCGCTGGTGCTCGAGCCGAAGATCCTGTTGCTCGACGAGCCCTTTGCCAGCCTCGATCAACACTTGCGCGAACGGCTGCGGGAGGAGGTGCGCGATATCCAGCAACGCCTCGGCATCACCACACTCTTCGTCACCCACGGCCAGGACGAGGCCCTGGCGCTTGCCGACCGCATCGTCGTCATGCGCGACGGGCGCACCGAACAGATCGCGCCGCCGAGCACCATCTACCGGCAGCCGCGGACGGCCTTCGTCGCAGGCTTCATCGGCTCGATGAATTTCGTCGAGAGCCGCACCAGAAACGGCGTCTGCGAGCATGCGCTCTTTCCGCTTGCCGTTCCCGTCGAGGATGGGCGGGTAACGCTTGCCGCCCGTCCCGAGGCTCTGACGATCCGTCCTTCCGATCGGGCGGATGCCGCGACAGTCCATCGCACGACCGATTTCGGCACCCACAAGATGGTCGATGTCGATCTTGCCGATGGCACTCGCCTGAAGGCGATGGTGCCGCCCGATGTGCGGATCCAGGCCGGAACGAAAGTTGAGCCGAATTTCTCCAGCTTTTTCGTCTTCCGCGACAACGCGCTCGTCCATCAGTCGCTGCCGGCAACGAGCGATGCCGAGGCCGGACGGCTGCTGCCGGTCTAAGCCAATTACGCCTTATTCGAGAAACCTTCCCTGAGCCAAGGATGGACTGCCTTGCTGGCCGCAAGAATATCGCCGCGTCCGTCGACTCCCGCACCGGAAAAACGGGTGACGATGCCGCCGGCCTCTTCGACCATCAGCGCCGAAGCTCCGAAATCATGGATCGAGAGCCCGTCCTCGAAGAAGCCGTCCAGCCGGCCGCAGGCCACATAGGCGATCGACAGGGCCGCCGAGCCGAGGCGGCGCACGCCTGCCGTATTGGCCATCAGGCGCTTGATCGCGTCGAAATAGGTCTCTTCCGAGACCGCCTTGACCTGGCCGGGGATCGGCAACCCGGCGCCGATCAGTACGTTTTCGATGTCGGCGACATCGGCGCAGCGGATGCGCTCGCCGTTGAGATAGGCGCCGCCGCCGATCTCCGCGCTGAAGAGCTCGTCCTGCATGGCGTCATAAACGACGCCGGCGACGAGCCTGCCGCCTTCGGCGATCGCAATCGTCATGCCGAAATGCGGGAGGCCCCAGGCATAGTTGGTGGTGCCGTCGATCGGGTCGATGTAGATGACCGGCGTCTCCGGCCCGGCCGTACGGTTGCCGACGGCTTCCTCGCCCTGGATGGCATAGTCAGGAAAGGCTCTGCTCACCTCCTCGACGATGATCCGCTCGACGGCGACATCGATCTCGGTCTGATAGTCACGCGGCGCCTTGGCGAGCATTTCCTGAGACGTTCGCCGCCGCAGCGAGGCCCGGGCGGTGTCCCCCGCCTTCAGCGCCGTTTCGGCAAGCACGACGAGGCGGGCCGAAGCATTGGGGGAAAGACGCGCTGATATCGGGGAGGATGTCATGTTGAAAATCCGGATGCGGCAAATGTGACGGGAGTGAATCGTGCGGAACCACTCCCTTCGCAGAGGCCGATGATGGTTTTATGAAGCTGGCCGCACCCCTCGCCCACGGGATATCATATCAGCCGCTCGGTCGATGCGTCAAAGAGATGGACCTGGGCCGGATCGACCGAAAGGCCGATTATGTCTCCGATCTTGACCCTGTCGCGCCGCGTCTCGACGATCGTCAGTTCTGGCTGGGTCGCCGCGACGATGAAGGTCGACGAGCCGGTCGATTCGACGAAGGCGATCGGCACGTCGAAGCTGCCGTGGCCGGGTGCCACGACCTCGATATGCTCCGGCCGGATACCGGCAACGAGCTTCCGTCCCGGCTCGACGGCACGTGCTATCGCAAGTTTCTGCTTCACCGCGCCGAAATCCAGGATCAGGCTCTTGCCGTCTTCAGCGACGATCGCGGGAATGAAATTCATCGCTGGCGAACCGATGAAGCCCGCGACGAAACGGTTTGCCGGCCGGTCGTAGAGATCAAGCGGCGCGCCCTGCTGTTCGATGATACCGTCGCGCATCACCACCACATGGTCTGCCATCGTCATCGCTTCGACCTGGTCGTGCGTGACGTAAACGAAGGTCGCGTTCAGCCGGTCGTGCAGCGCCCGGATTTCCTTGCGCATGTGAACGCGCAACGCCGCGTCGAGGTTGGAGAGCGGCTCGTCGAACAGGAAGGCCTTGGGATGGCGGATGATGGCGCGGCTCATGGCGACGCGCTGGCGCTGGCCGCCGGAAAGCTCGCGCGGATAGCGCTTCAGGAGATGCGAAAGACCTGTCGTTGCCGCCACGTCCTCGGCCGCCTTTTTAGCTTCGGCTTTGGCGGTGCCGCGGATGCGCAGGCTGTAGGTCAGGTTCTCCTCGACCGTCATGTGGGGATAAAGCGCATAGGACTGGAAGACCATGGCGACATCGCGCTTGCGCGGCGGCACGCCGTTCATCAGCTCGCCGGCAATCCTGAGATCGCCGGTCGAAATGCTTTCGAGTCCGGCAAGCGAGCGCAGCAGCGTGGACTTGCCGCAGCCCGAGGGGCCGACAAGTGCGACGAAGGTGCCCTTGTCGATCGACAGGTCGATGTTTTTCAGGGCATGGAAGGCGCCGTAATATTTGTTGACGCCTCTGAGCTCGATCTGCGTGGTCATTTGAGGGCTCCAGAGGTGAGGCCGGATACGATGCGGCGCTGCAAGAGAACGAAGATGGCAAGGATCGGCGTCACGTACATCGTGGCGTAGGCCATGATGTTGTTCCACTCGTTGGTGTTCGGCCCCATGAAGGAGTTGAGGCCGACACTTGCCGGCTGAAGCTCGGCCGCCTGGATCATCGACTTCGAATAGACGAATTCGCCGAAGGCCTGCATGAAGATCAGGATGGCGCTGACAAGGATGCCGTTGCGGGCAAGCGGCAGCACGATGTTGAAGAAGGCGCCGACGCGCGAATTGCCGTCGACGAGAGCCGCCTCCTCCAGTTCCTGGGGAACGCTCATGAAAGTGGCGCGCACCAGGACGACGAAGAAGGGCATGCTCTTTGCCGCAATCGCGATGATGACGGCAAGGCGCGGATAAGAAAGCATGCCGATCTGCGAGAAACCGACGAAGATCGGCGTGATCATCAGCGAGGCAGGCAGAACCTGCAGCATCAGGATCAGGAACAGGCCCACATCGACCCAGACATTGCGGTATCTGGCGAGCACATAGGCGCAGCCGACGCCGAGCAGAGCGATGAGCGCCATGGAGCCGAGAGCGATGACCAGCGAATTCCAGAGATAGCGGCCCATGTCGCGGCTTTCCCAGACATAGGAATAGGTACTCCATTGGGGTGCTGCCGGCCAGAAGCTCGGCGGCGTCGCGAACATCTCCGAGCCGCTTTTCAGCGCCGTGATGTACATCCAGTAGAGCGGGAAGAGATAGATCGCCGCCATCACGATCGATATTGCGAGCATCAGGCGGTCGCGGTTGGTCGTATTCATCCGCGCACCTCGTGGCGTGTGGACCGGACATAGACGACGGACGCGAACATGACGAAGACGATCATGATGACGGAGATCGTCGCGCCCTTGGCGAAGTCATATTGCCGGAAGGAGAGATCCCAGGCCCAGTATTGCGTGACGTTCGACGAATTGTTCGGCCCGCCCGAGGTGATCGCGGCAAAAAGGTCGAACTGCTGCAGGGTGAAGATCAGGCCGAGCGAGACAATGGCGCCGATGGTCGAGCGCATCATAGGCAGCGTGATCGTCCAGAAACGCTGCCAGACATTGGCGCCGTCGAGTTCGGCCGCCTCGTAGAGATCTGCCGGAATGCCGGCGAGACCGACGGACAGCAGGATCATATTGAACGAGGTGCCGAGCCAGATATTGGCGATGATGACGGCATAGAGCGAATAATGCGGGTCCGAGCGCCAGAAAATGTTGGCGGAGATGATGCCGCTTTCCTTCAGAATGAAATTCAGCACGCCGAAATCGCCCGAAAGAATCCAGTTCCAGATGGCGCCGACGACGAGACCGGGCATGATCCACGAGACGAGGAACAGGCCGCGCATCCACGAGGCGCCGGGAAAATTGACCCAGAAGAACAGTGCCAGGCCGAAACCGATCAGGAACTGGCCGGCGATGGAGCCGGTGACGAAGATGATGGTGTTGTAGAGGATCGGCAGTGTTTCGGGCTGCGCGAAGAGGTCGGTGTAATTCTTGAAGCCGACAAAGGGACGCGAGAAGGTGCCGAGGCTGAACATGTCGACCTCCTGGAAGCTCATCACGACATTGTAGATGAGCGGCAGCCCCGCCATCAGAAACAGAAAGCCAAGGGGAAATGCGACCAGCACGATGTCGAAACCGCGGCCGTCCCTGACGCTCGTCAGGATCCTCTTCATGAGTCCTCCGATGCTCCGAACGGGGCCGCCTGGCGCATGATGCGGAAGACGGCCCCTGCCGGGAGGAAATGGTTGAATTACTCCTTCTCCCCAGCGGAGGGTCCGAAGGACGGGTCGAGACACGCGGCTCGACCCAGGTACGGATTGCCGAAGGGGAGAGGACAGGGAGCAAGTGGCGCCCCCGGCCCTGCGCTTATGCTTCGGGCGTTCGTCGCTGCAATCGATTCACTGGATCGATTGCTTCGGCTGCGCCGAACCGCTCCTCACCCCAACACAGCCTTGATCTTGTCCGCGGCCTGGTCGAGCGCGTCCTTCGGGCTCATCTGGCCGGTCAGCGCCGCCTGGATGGCGTCCTGGATCGCCTTGGAGATCTTCGGCCATTGCGGATGCGGGCCGCGGGGCTTCGCGTATTTCAGCTGTTCGAGGAAGACCTTGAGGGCGGCATCCTTCAGCGGCTGGCCGGTCTCGGGGATCGAGATGTCGGAGCGAGCCGGAAGCTGGCCGAAGTTCTTGAACATCTTGTCGTCCTGCGAGGCAAAATATTCGAGCGCCTTGAAGGCTTCGGCCGGATGTTTGCTCGAGGCGAAGATTGCCCAGTTGAAGTCGCCCATGGCCGAGGAGCGTTCAGCCCCTTCCTTGGGGATCGGAAGCAGGGTAACGCCCCAGTCGAATTTCGCTTCCTGCAGCATACGGTCGAGTTCCCAGGGACCCGAGATCGCCATTGCGGCGTTGCCGGAGTTGAAGGTGCCTGTGGAATCCCACTGGCCGCGGGTCAGCGTGTCGGGAGAAGCGAGCTTGTCGTCGATGATCGTCTTCCAGATCCCGAGTGCCTTAACCGCGCCGTCGGCATTGATGTGCTCGTAGCTGCCGCCGCCCATCTGGGCCCAGGGGAGGAACTGGAAGGTGCCCTCCTCGTTGGCCTTGGCCGAGAAGGCAAGGCCGTAGACGTTCTTGGCGGGATCAGTCAGCTTGCGCGCATCTTCGACCAGTTCGTCCCAGGTCTGCGGCGGCTTATTCGGATCGAGGCCCTTCGCCTTGAACATATCCTTGTTGTAGTAGAGGGCGATCGTGTTCGTCGCCTTCGGGACACCGAAATATTTGCCATCCCACTCGACCGACTTCAGCGGTCCGGGGAAGTAGTTTTCGGGCTTGATGACCTTCGAGTTCTTGATCATGTCGGTGAGATCAAGGAAGGCGCCGCGCGACGAGAAGAGCGCGTGCTCGGGATTGTCGACGGCGATGATATCGGGTGCCTGGCCGGTCGCGTAGGCGCGCATGGCTTCGGTGACGACGTCGTCGAACTGGATCACCCGATATTCGATGGTGATGCCGTTATGTTGGTCATTGAATTGCTTGACCAGTGTCGGCGCCGGCTGGGTGTCCTTGTCAAGCGACCAGAGCGTCAGCTTGACGTCTTCCGCCTTGGCGGATAGGCCGAAGAGCGAGACGCCTGCGAGCGCCAGAGCGCCGAGAATTGCATATTTGCGGATAGCCATGGTTCTCCTCCTTTGTGGTTATCCCCGTGGGCCGGCAATTCCTCCTTGCCGGTCACGATATTATCAGACCGGATCGACGACGAATTCGCCGCCCCGGGCATGCTTGAGATGGTTCAACGCGTAGACCTGGCCAGTCATCTCAAGTTCGTCGCGATAGACCGGGTCATGCCAGCCTTCGATGTCGATCGAGCCCGACCAGCCGGCAAGGCGCAGTTCGGAAATAATGTCGGTCCAGTTGCTGTCGCCAAAGCCCGGCGTGCGCATGAAGACGAACTTCTCCTTGCCGAAGATGCCGTGTTCCTTGATGACTTCCCAGCGGATGGTCGCGTCCTTGCCATGGACGTGGAAGATCTTGTGCGCCCATTTGCGGATCTGCGGCAGGGGGTCGATCAGGTAGACCATCTGATGGCATGGTTCCCACTCCAGCCCGATATGCTCATCCGGCGTCTCGTTGAACATCAGTTCCCAGGCATCGGGATTGTGCGCGATGTTCCAGTCGCCGCTCGCCCAGTTGCCGTCCATGGCGCAATTCTCGAAGGCGATCCTGACGCCCTTGTCGGCGGCGCGCTTGGCGAGCTCGCTCCAGATTTGCTTGTAGCGCGGCAGGCTGTCGGTCAGCGGCTTGCCGCGAATGCGTCCGGTGAAGCCGGCGACGCAGGTGGCGCCGAAGTGATGGGCGTTGTCGATGCAGTCTTTCCAGCCCTGCAACGTCTCCAGGTCGATCGCGTCTTCTTCCAGCGGGTTGCCGAACATGCCGAGCGTCGAAATGGTGATATCGCGGTCGCCGATCGCATCGAGGCAGCGTTTGCCGAGTTCTGCGAGGTTCTGGCCCTTCGTCGTCTGCCAGAAGAAGGGTTCGAAGCTCTCGAAGCCCAGGCCGGCAATCTGGCCGATGCGCGCGGCGGCATCGCCCTTGTTGCCGCTGACCATGGTGCCGATGCGAATGGATTTTGCAGGGTTGCTCACGTCACTTCATCCTATGCTGAAATTTCGATGCGCCGGCCGCTCTTGGCGCTTTCGATCGCGCCGAAGACCATGGCTAGGCTTCTGATATTGTCGGAATTGACGGTTTCGGGCTGCTTGCCGGTGCGGATCGCCGCAATGAAGTCGGCGATGACGCTCGCGTGGCCGTGAGTTTCCTCGTCCCGCTCCGGACCGGGAACGTTTACGGAGGCAGCGCCGCGCAGAAGGCCGGGCTCTTCGCCGGCGATGGCCGCCTTGAAGGTCTCCTCGCCGTCCCAGGTGAGCATTCCCTTCGAGCCGACAAGCCGCCACTGGCTTTCCCAGCTGGTGCGCTCGCCCTCGGCGCACCATGAGCCGCGGTAGGTGAAAACGATGTCGTCGGAGAATTCGAAGATGGCATTGGCCGAGGCGCCGTGCCTGTACCAGGAACCCTTCGGATTGCGCTCGACGCAGTAGACGGCGAGCGGCTTCCTGTCGGCCACATAGCGCGCCGCATCGAAGGTATGAATCGCCATGTCGAGAAGAAGCACATTGTCCATCTCATCGCGGAAACCGCCGAAGTGCGGCGCGAGGAAGAAGTCGCAATGGATGCCGGTGAGTTCGCCGATCGCACCGCTTTCCACGAAACGGCGCAGGCGACGGACGCCGGATATGAATCGGCGGTTCTGGATGACGGCATGAATGCGGCCGGTCTCCGTCGCAAGATCGATCAATGCGGCACCTTCGGCAAGCGAAGCCGCCATCGGCTTTTCGCTGAGCACGTGGCAGCCGGCCTTGAGCGCCGTGGAAACGACATTATGACGCGCGGAGGGAATGACGATGTCGAAGACCAGATCGGCCTTCGTCTCGGCGATGATGTCGGAGAGATCCGAACCAATGACGGCGTCCTTGAGACCGAACTCGGCGGCGAGCTTCTCAGCCGTTTCCCGGCTCAGGTCGACGAGGCCGACGATGGCGATGGATTCGGCCAGAAGAGGGTTGGACGCAATGGCGCGCAACCAACCCTTGGACATAGCTCCGCACCCGCACAGAATGGCTCTGAATTTCACGATTTCCTCCGAAGGAATGGCGCCAACTCTCCTGGTGACACGCATCCCGTAAACGTTTACGAATGTAGGCGGAAACATTTTGCGATGTCAATAGAGGTCGATTGCGAAAGTGCGGACCGGAGGAAAATCGTCAGCAATGAAAGGCATACGTCAGCTTGCCGAACACCTTGATATTTCGATCGGCACGGTCTCCCGTGCGCTGAACGGCAAGCCTGACGTGAACGAGGAAACCCGCCGGCGCGTGCTGGCGGCGGCAGAGGAACTCGGCTACGTCGCCAATCAATCGGGGCGAAGTCTTCGGCAGGGTGAGACGAAGGTGATTGGCTTGATGATCGAATCGAGCCAGGAGGCAGTCGAAAATGCCGACAACTTCTTCCTCGGCGTCACCAGCGGCCTGCAGAGCGTTTTTGCTCGCCATAAGCTCGACCTCATCATGCTGCCTTGTCCGAGCGACGAGGATCCGCGCGAATATCTAAAGCGCATGGTGGCGCGGCGCGTCGTCGACGCGATGATCATCTCCAATACGCAGCGCATCGATCGGCGGGTCGATCTCCTCTCGCGGGCAAAGATCCCCTTCGTTGCCGTCGGCCGCAGCCTTTCGGCCAGCAGCTTTCCCTGGATCGACCTCGATTTCGAAGGTGTCGCCGAACGCGCTGTCGAGCGGCTGGTGGCGCGTGGCCATCGCCGGATCGCCATCACCACGCCCTCGAGCGAGGTCAACCTCGGTTACGTCTTTGTCGAGAGCTATCGCCGTGCACTTGAACGGCGCGGCATCGCCTTCGATCCGGCGCTCGTCATCCGTGTCAAGACGAGCGAACAGGGCGGCTATCAGGCGGCCCATGAACTGCTGCTGCTTGATGAGCGGCCAACGGCGGTGATCCTGATCTACGAGCTGATGGCGATCGGCCTTTACCGCCGCCTGATGGAAGCGGGCATTCTGCCCGGCCGCGACCTTGCGGTGATCGGCTTCCGCGATGCACCGCGCGCCCGGTTCCTGCAGCCCTCGCTCAGCTGTTTTCGCATGTCGCTCTACGATCTCGGCGTCGCACTCGGTCAGCTACTCCTCGCCAACATGCCGGCCTATCGGGATTTTTATCCCGATGGCGGCCGGAACATCATCTGGCCGCTGGAACTCGTGCCGGGGGAAAGTGACGCATTCGATCCCAGGACGGGGGAAAGGGAGTTCGAGCCGCAGCGCTTGAGCTTCGGCGACAGGACCGTCGAGTTCTGAACGGCATCCTCCCCGATACGAATATCGTTTCGGTCGCGACGCCCGCAGCAGTGCCTCATGCTTCCGATACAAAGAACCGATTTTCCGGCCTCGGCAGTCCGAGATGCTCGCGCAGCGTCGTGCCGTCATATTCACTACGGAACAAGCCGCGGCGCTGAAGCTCGGGAACCAGCCGCTCGGTGACGTCAAGGAGACCTTGCGGCAGATAGGGGAAGACGACATTGAAGCCGTCCGAGCCCTCCTCATCAAGCCATCGCTCCATCTCGTCGGCGATGCTGGCCGGCGTGCCGACGAAGGCAAGGCCGGCATAGCCCCCGTAACGCTGCGCCAGCTGGCGAACGGTCAGCTTTTCCTCGGCGGCGAGTTTCAACACCTGCGCCCGGCCGGTCTTGCTTGCATTGGTCTCGGGAATATCGGCCGGCAGCGGCGCGTCGGGATCGAAACCCGAGGCATCGTGGCCGAGCGCGATCGAGAGCGAGGCGATGGCACTGTCGTAGTGCACCAGGCTGTCGAGGGTAGCGCGTTTGGCGCGCGCCTCCTCGATACTGTCTCCGACGATAACGAAGGCGGCGGGCAGGATCTTCAGATGGTCGCGATTGCGGCCGATCGCTTCCATGCGACCCTTGATATCGGCATAAAGCGCCTTGCCGGCTGCAAGATCGCGCGGCGAACAGAAGACCATCTCGGCGGTTTCGGCCGCGAGTTGGCGACCCGGATCCGACTGGCCGGCCTGGACGATGACGGGCCAGCCCTGCGGCGGACGGGCAATGTTGAGCGGTCCGCGCACGCTCAGTTCCTCGCCCTTGTGAGCGAGCACATGCATCTTTTCCGGATCGAAGAACAGACCGCTTTCCCGGTCGCGGATGAAAGCGTCGTCGGCGAAGCTGTCCCAGAGGCCGGTCACGACATCATAGAACTCGCGCGCACGATGATAACGCTCGCCGTGTTCAATATGCTCATCGAGGCCGAAATTGAGCGCGGCGTCGGGGTTCGACGTCGTGACGATATTCCAGCCGGCGCGGCCGCCGCTGATATGGTCGAGCGAGGCAAAGCGCCGGGCGATGTGGTAGGGTTCGTCGAAGGTGGTGGAGGCGGTGGCGACGAGGCCGATGCGCTCCGTCACCGCCGCCAGTGCCGAGAGCAGCGTGAAGGGCTCGAAGGACGTGACGGTATGGCTGCGCCTCAGTGCCTCGACCGGCATGTTGAGCACGGCGAGGTGGTCGGCCATGAAGAAGGCGTCGAATTTCGCCCGTTCCAGCGCCTGCGCGAAAGATTTCAGATGCGCGAAATTGAAATTGGCGTCGGGGTAGGAACCTGGATAGCGCCACGCGCCGGTATGCAGGCTGACGGGACGCATGAAGGCGCCGAGGCGCAATTGCCGTGAACGGGTCATGATTTTCCTCATGGATCGGGCAAGGCGGCCGCCTACCCCGGGGGGTCTTGCTGCACCGTTGCGGTGGGGCACCGGATATCGGTTACGTAGGAGGCCGCGGAAACCAAATCGAGGCCGGCAGCGGCAATTCTGCGCAGGATTTTCAATTCGTCCCGACTTACGTCCTCATGCGAACAGCTCGACCGCACCACTTAATCGCGTCGGCCGAAAGCTGATAAGCAAACACTTTTCGTTTTCTATCGCATCTATAGAATTTGTGCTCTTATCTCGGCGCTCGAATTCTTTCACCGATAGGACCGTCAGAAGTGGAGACATCGATGAATACCGTGCTCAGGCAAGCAGACCAAATCCGGCCGGTGGCCGCCCGCATTGGCAGCGACGAGGAGGCGATCGCGACCGCCCGCCGGTTGGCGGAAGGCTTTGCTGCTCGTGCCGCCGAGCGCGACGCCGACCGGGTGCTGCCTTTTGCCGAACTCGATCTTCTCGCGCAGTCTGGCCTTCTGGCGGTCACCGTCCCGGCCCAGTATGGCGGGCTCGATGTCTCCAATGCGGTGCTTGCCGAGATCACTGCGATCCTGTCGGAGGCCGACAGTTCAATCGGCCAGATCCCCCAGAACCATTTCTATATTCTCGAAGCCTTGAGGACGGACGGAAGCGAGGAGCAGCAACGCTATTTCTTCGGCCGCGCGCTGGCCGGCGATCGTTTCGGCAACGCGCTTTCCGAGCGCGGCACGAAGACGGTCGGCCACTACAACACGCGCATCACCCGCGACGGACCGGGCTACCGGATCAACGGCCGTAAATTTTATTCCACAGGCGTGCTCTTTGCCGACTGGATTACCATCTTCGCGCTCGACGAGGAGGACCGGCTGACCATGGCCTTCGTGCCGAAGGGCACCGAGGGCGTCGAGATCGTCGACGATTGGGACGGCTTCGGCCAGCGCACCACCGGCAGCGGCACGACCGTCCTCGACAACGTCTATGTCAGCGCCGATTCCGTGGTGTTCCATCACAAGGGCTTCGAACGGCCGACCACGATCGGATCGGTCGGCCAGATCATCCACGCCGGCATCGATCTTGGCATCGCGCGGGCGGCTTTTGCCGAAACGATGGATTTCGTCAGAACGAAATCGCGCCCCTGGATGGACAGCGGCCTCGACCGCGCCTCCGACGATCCGCTGACGATCGCCAAGGTGGGGCAGATCGCCATCCGGCTCGAAGCCGCGACGGCGCTGGTGGAGCGGGCCGGCCACAAGGTCGATGCCGCGCAGGTCGAGACGACGGAGCAAAAGGTTATCGAGGCAACACTTGCCGTTGCCGCCGCCAAGGTTCTGACAACCGAGGTCGCGATCGAGGCGGCGAATACGCTCTTCGAGCTTGCCGGAACCTCGTCGGTGCAGGTCGGCCTCAATCTCGACCGCCACTGGCGCAATGCCCGCACCCATACGCTGCACGATCCCGTGCGCTGGAAATACCACGTCGTCGGCAACTACCATCTGAACGGCGTGACGCCGCCGAAGAACGGCGCGCTCTAAAATTCGATCCCTCGAACAAAAACCCCACCGCCGTCGCCGGCGGTGGGGTTTTGCTTCCTGGCGGGAGTGGTCGCCTCAGCTATAGAGGCTGACCTCCGGTATCTTATCGTTCAGCACGAACTCGCCGACTTCCCTTGCCTTGTAAAAGACCGGGTCGTGCAGCGTGTGGGTGCGGACATTGCGCCAGAACCGGTCGAAGCGGTATTTGTCCGCCGTCGAGCGAGCACCTGTGAGTTCGAAGACGCGTGAGGTGATGTCGAGCGAGACATGGGTGGCGTGAACCTTGGCGGCATAGGCTTCGGCCGCCGCGTCGCCCCGCTCGCGTGCAGTCACCTTCGGGCCCTTGGCAAGGCCCGCCTGCACCGCAGCGGCTGCGCTGTCGGCAAGGGTTGCCGAGGCCTTCAGCGCCGCGGTGAATTCGCCGACCCGTTCGAGGATATAAGGATCGTCGGCCGCCCGCTCTACGCCTGAGGTGATCCACGGCCGGGTGGTGGTGCGGACATAATCCAGTGCCGCCTGGAGCGCGCCTTCGGCGGTGCCGAGATAGAAGTTGACGAAGACCAGCTGGATGAACGGCGTGTTGAAGGTTGAAAGCACCGGTGCGACGGCATCGGGCGCGGCCGGCGCGCCGACGAAATCCTCCTCATAGACGGGGAAGTCGTGGAATTCGACGCTGCCGCTGTCCGACAGGCGCTGGCCGATATTGTCCCAATCGTCATTGGCGACGTAGCCCGGGCGATTGGTCGGCACGGCAAAGCCGGCGATCTTGTCGTCGAGCGCCGCATTGGCGTTGATGTAGTCGGAGACACGCGCTGCCGTCGAGAAGGACTTGCGCCCGTTCAGCACATAACCGTTGCCGCGGCGGGTGAGCACCAGCCCGGGATCGCGCGGATTGACGGCGGCACCCCAGTAGAGATTCTTCGCCACCGTTTCGCTGCCCAGCGCGTAGGCGCGCGCGGGGTCGAGCGCCCAGTAGATGTATTGACTGTTGACATAGTGGTAGCCGAGCAGCTGACCGATCGAGCTCTCGCCGCGAGCGAGAATGCGCACCAGTCTCAGCCCGTCGACCCAATCGAGGCCGCCGCCGCCGATCTCGGCGGGATGCAGCGCGTTGAGCAGGCCGGCATTTTTCAGCTTTACGATCTCGGCAAGCGGCGGGCGGCCCTCGCGGTCGAGGTCTGCGGCGCGGCGGGAAAGATCGGCCGAGATCTCCTCGGCGCGCGCAAAGAGGTCTTCTCGCGTCGGGTTGCGGCTCACCGCGAAGACGATATTGGATTGGCTCATGGCGGAACTCCAATTCTTTAAAAAGATGATCCGGCGGGAGGCCTACGCTTCCGCCGGAAGGATCGAGCTGAAATCTCAGAACAGCTTGTCCGGGATCCAGCTTGCGGTTGCCGCATCGCTCGTGCTGAAGGCCGGGATCTTGGCCGCCAGGTCCTCGATCGTCTTGACGCCGGCCGCGCGCAGGCTTTCCTGCGTCAGAAGCGTCGGCTTCACGGTAATCTGATGGGGAACCGTCTGCCCGGCGATTTCGAGCGCTGCGGCGCGGATGGAAACAGCGCCGACGACGGCCGGATTGGTTGCCACGGTCGCGACCCACGGACTGCCTTCCTCGGTAATTTCCTGGATATCGGCTGTGGAAACGTCGGCCGAATAGATCTTGAGTTTCTTGGCGATGCCGAGATCGTTGGCGGCGAGCTTCACGCCGCGGGCAAATTCGTCATAGGGAGCGAAGACGACCGTTATATCGGGATTGGCGGTCAGCGCGGCCTTCGCTTGATCGGCGGTCGAGGTTGCCGTCGTGTCGCTGACATTGCCGAAACGGGCCTTTTCCACAACACCCTTATTCTCCGACTTGAACTTGTCCCAGACTTCGTTGCGGCGGTCGAGCGGTGCAAAGCCGGCGACATAGACGTATCCCGCTTTAAACTCCTTGCCGTTGTCCTTCACCACCTGGTCGAGGGCCAGCGAAGCAAGCTCATGGTCGCTTTGCTCGACTTGCGGAATCTTCGGGTTGTTGAGATTGACGTCGAAGGCCACGACCTTGATGCCCTTGTCGAGTGCCTGCTGGACCACGTCGCCAAGCGATTCCGGTAGGCCGTGGTCGATGACGATGCCGGAAACGCCGAGATTGATCGCCTGAAGGATCTGCTCGCGCTGTTCGGCGGCATCCTGCCGGCCGGGGAATACACGCAGGTCGATATCCAGCGCCTTTGCCTGGGTTTCCGCACCTGCCTGGTAGGCCTGGAAGAAATCGCCGGCCGAGATATAGCTGATCAGAGCCACCTTGACACCGCCCTTGTCGAAGGGGGCCGGAGCGCCCGACAGACCGTCGGCTTTTGCGCCCTGAATGAAGATAAACGGAATGACGGCGGCGGAGAGGGCGAGCCGTGCGAGGGATTTCATCGTCGCGTTCCTTCTAACAATCGGAGGCGTCGTCTGACAGGTTCAGCCCTCGCGACGCGTCGATTTATTAGATATAATCTCTATGTTTTTAGTAGATTAAATGATCCGATTTTACGGGTCGCGGGAGATTCTTTGTTTCCCGGGCGCTGCTCGCTGAGGAATTGCGTGCCTGGAATTTGCCCCTTCGAACGAGGCACACTTCGGGTACGAATGCAGTCCCGGACCTTGCCGATGCCGCTCCTTCACGTTGACAATATGACCCGCAGCTTTGGGTCGACGCAGGCGCTTGCCGGCGCTCATCTTTCGATAGAGCGCGGCGAGATCGTGGCGCTGATGGGCGCGAATGGCGCGGGCAAATCGACGCTGGTGAAGATCCTGTCGGGCGTGCTGCCTGCCGATGGCGGCACGATCCATCTCGATGGCCGTCCCTTCTCGCCGCGCAGCCCGGCCGAGGCGGCAAAAGCTGGCGTCGTCACCGTGCACCAATCGACGGATCTCGTCGGCGCGGCCGGTCTGACCGTTGCCGACGCCCTGCTCCTCAACCGCTTCGCCGACCGCGGCACGCCCTTCTTCGTTTCGCGCGGAAGCATCCGCCGCGCCGCACAGGCGTTGCTCGATGCAGCCGGCTTCAGCCTGCCGCTCGATCGTGATTTCGGCGAACTCACAAGTGCCGACCGTCAGTTGGTGGCGATTGCCCGGGCGCTTGCCAATCGCGCCGATCTTCTCATCCTCGACGAGCCGACGGCGAGCCTTTCCGGAGCGGAAAGCCGCCGCCTGTTCGATGTTCTGCTGAGGCTGCGCGAGCGCGGCTTGGCGATCCTCTACATCTCGCATCGCACGGCCGATCTGGAAGCCATCGCCGACCGGGCGCTCGTCATGCGTGGCGGCCGGGTCGTCGCCACCTTCTCGCGGCCGATCGATTTTTCGAGTGCCATCGAGACGATGATCGGCCGCAGACTGGATGCGGCGCGGCCGGATGCGCGGCCGGCGACCGGACCTGTGATTTTCGAAATGCGCGATATCAGCCTGCTCTCGGCAAGCGCGCCCTTCGATCTGTCGCTGCATGAGGGCGAGGTGGTCGCGGTAACAGGCGTGCTCGGCGCCGGCAAGAGCCGGCTGCTCCAGGCGATTTTCGGCGTGACGGCGCTTGGCCGTGGCGCAATGTTTCTCGACGGCCGGCCCTACCGGCCGAAAAGCCCGGCCGAAGCGATTGCAGCGGGTGTCGTCATGGCGGCCGAGGACCGGCATCGCTCCTCGCTCATGCCGCCGGCATGGCCGGGTCATTCGCTTTCGGCGACGATCAGCCTGCCGCATCTCGGCAAATGGTATCCCGGTGGTTTCCTCGTCGGCGGGCGTGAACGACGCGAGGCCGAACAGGCGATCATCCGTCTTGGCATCAAGGCCGCGGGTCCCCTCGCCTCGATCTGGTCGCTCTCCGGCGGCAACCAGCAGAAGGCGGTGATCGCCCGTTGGGAGGCGGAGCCGAGCCGGCTGCTGCTGCTCGACGAACCCTTCCAGGGCGTCGACGTCGGCGCCCGTCACGACATCATCCGGGCAATCCGCGCCCGCACCGACCGGGCGACGCTGATCGCGACCTCCGACCCAGAGGAGGCCTATGAGGTGGCCGACCGCATCCTCGTTATCGACCGCCACCTGTTGGAACCCGCTGCAGGCGGAATTGCCGCTCCTTCCGCCATTCAGGGAATATCCGCATGACGACGATCGACGACGACACTCTTCCGCAGGCCGGCACGCGGCCAGCTGTATCGCCGCAGACCGACAGCCGCCGCCTTGCTGCCCTCGGAGCGTTCCTGCGGGCAGGCGCGGTGTTCATCCTGCTTGCGGCTCTCGTCGTCGGTTTCACCATCGCCGAGCCCGCCTTCATCAATATCGCCAATCTGATGAGCATCCTGCAGGCGGTCTCGGTCGTCGCCATCCTCGGCGCCGGCGTCACCGTCACGCTGGCTGTCGGCGGTTTCGACCTGTCGATCGGCGCGGTCGCCGCATCGAGCGTGATGGCGGCGAGTTATGCGATGATCGTCTGGCACCTCGATGCCTATGCGACGGTGCCGCTGGTGCTCGCCTTCGGCGCCCTGGTCGGTCTTGCCAACGCCTTCCTGATCGTACGCCTGAAGGTGCCGGATCTGTTGGCGACACTGGCGATGATGTTCCTGCTTTCCGGCCTGCAACTGATCCCGACCGCGGGCCGGTCGATTTCATCAGGCCTGACCTTGCCGGACGGATCGAAGGCGACCGGCGCCTATGACCCGGCCTTCCTGCTGATCGGCCGCTACAGCATTTTCGGTACCCTGCCGGTTGCCGTGGTGCTGATGGCTGCGGTTGCCATTCTCCTCTTCATTCTGACCGAGCGCACCCGCATCGGCCGGCTGCTGTTTGCGACCGGCGGCAACGAGGTCGCCACCCGCCTCGCCGGCGCCTCGACGGTCAGGCTGAAGACGCTTGCCTATGTCCTGTCGGGCACGCTGGCATCGCTCGGCGGCATCGTGATTGCCGCCCGCGTCGGGCGTGGCGACGTCTCCTCCGGTGGCTCGCTGCTGATGGATTCGGTCGCCGCCGCACTGATCGGCTTCGCCGTACTCAACCTGCGGCGCCCGAACGTGCTCGGCACCATCGCCGGCGCGGTCTTCGTCGGCGTGCTCCTGAACGGCCTCACCATGCTGAACGCCCCCTACTACACCCAGGATTTCGTCAAGGGCGCCGTGCTCGTGGGGGCCTTGGCGCTGACCTACGGCCTCGGTCGCAGCAATCCCTAATTTCAAGGAAGAAAGACATGACCCGCGAAATCAGGCTGAACGCCTTCGATATGAATTGCGTCGGACACCAGTCGCCGGGGCTCTGGCGCCATCCGCGAGACAAATCCTGGACCTACAAGGATCTCGATTATTGGGTGCATCTCGCGAAGACGCTGGAGCGCGGCAAGTTCGACGGGCTGTTCATCGCCGACGTGCTTGGCGTCTACGATGTGCTGAACGGCAATGTCGATGCGGCCCTTCGCCATTCGGCGCAGGTACCGGTCAACGATCCGCTGCAGCTCATCCCGACCATGGCCTACGCGACCGAGCATCTCGGCTTCGGCCTGACGGCATCGCTCTCCTTCGAGCATCCCTACACCTTCGCCCGCCGCATCTCGACGCTCGACCACCTGACCAAGGGCCGCGTCGGCTGGAATATTGTCACCTCCTATCTCAACAGCGGCGCGCTCAATATCGGCCAGCCGGCGCAGACGAAACATGACGATCGCTACGATCTTGCCGAGGAATATCTCGAGGTCTGCTACAAGCTCTGGGAGGGCAGCTGGGAGGACGGCGCGGTCGTGCGCGACCGCAAGACCGGCATCTTTACCCATCCCGACAAGGTTCACCCGATCCGCCATGCCGGCAAACATTTCAACGTGCCCGGCATTCATTTGAGCGAACCCTCCCCCCAGCGCACACCGGTGCTCTACCAGGCTGGCGCCTCCAGCCGCGGCAAGGACTTTGCCGGCGCCCATGCCGAATGCATCTTCGTCGCTTCCCCGTCGAAACCCGTGCTGAAGCGTTATGTCGCCAATGTCCGCGAGGTGGCTGAACGTGTCGGCCGCAATCCGCGCGAAATCCTCGCCTTCAACCTGCAGACCGTGGTCCTCGGCGAGACGGATGCGGAGGCGCAGCGCAAGTTTAACGAATACAGGAAATATGCCTCCTTCGAAGGCGCGCTGACGCTGATCTCCGGCTGGACCGGCATCGATTTCGGCCAGTTCGGCCCGGATGAGGTACTGCGGCACCGCCATACCAATGCCGTGCAATCGGCTGTCGAGACCTTCACGACGATTGATCCGACCAAGGAATGGACGGTGCGCGAAATGGCTGACTGGGTCGGCGTCGGCGGTTTCGGTCCTGTCTTTGTCGGCTCGCCGCAGACGGTCGCCGATCTGATGCAGGAATGGATCGAGGACACCGATGTCGACGGCTTCAACCTCGCCTATGCCGTGACGCCGGAAAGTTTCGAGGATGCCGTCGATCTGCTGGTGCCGGAACTGCAAAAGCGCGGCGTCTACAAGAAAGAATATGCCAAGGGCACGTTGCGTGAAAAGCTCGGGGGCGCGGGACCCAGGCTTGCCGCGCCGCATCCGGGCGCCGGTTATCGCAATCTCTTCGCCGAGCCCGCACGCATCGCCGCCAGCGGCTGAGCGAATAATGGCTGGGTGACAAAAAATGTCTCGCGGAGCCCGATCATTCGAATTTAATCTCTATAATAATCGGTATTTCGCTCTGAATATGGGCACACGGAATTTGATCGATCAGGAGGGCGCATGACCATTCCAGAAATCTCGCGGCGTACGCTGCTCAAGGGCACCGCCCTGCTGCTCGCGTCGACGGCGCTCGCCCGGCAAGCCCTTGCGCAAGCCGCGCTAAGCGGCGGCCGGCTGGTCGTCGCGGCCGATTCCGAGCCGAAGAACCTCAATCCCGCCATCGTCGCCTCGAACGGCGTCTTCTTCGTCGCAAGCAAGGTGATCGAGCCGCTTGCCGAAGCGTCGTTCGACGGCAAGGACGGGCTTGCGCCTCGTCTCGCCACCTCCTGGGAGGGCTCGCCCGACGGCCTCACGGTCACCTTCAAGCTGCGCGATGGTGTGACCTGGCATGACGGCAAGCCGTTCACCTCTGTCGACGTCGCCTTCTCCGCGCTCAACGTCTGGAAGCCTCTGCAGAATCTCGGCCGTCTGGTCTTCGCCAATCTCGAAGCCGTCGATACGCCTGACGATTATACCGCCGTCTTCCGCTTCTCCAAGCCGACCCCGTTCCAGCTCATCCGCAACGCGCTGCCTGTCGTGACAAGCGTCGTCGCCAAACATATTTTCGACGGCGCCGATATTGCCACCAATCCTGCTAACAACGCGCTTGTTGGTACCGGCCCGTTCAAGTTTGCCGAATACAAGCCCGGCGAATACTACCGGCTGACGCGCAACGAGAACTACTGGGACAAGGACCAGCCGAAACTCGACGAGATTGTCTTCCGGGTGCTGCCCGATCGTGCGGCGGCCGGCGCAGCCCTCGAAGCGAACGAAATCCAGCTGGCCGCCTTTTCTGCGGTGCCGCTTGCCGATCTTGACCGCATCTCGAAGGTCGACGGCATCAAAGTGATCTCCAAAGGCTACGAGGCCCTGACCTACCAGCTCGTCGTCGAGATCAACCATCGCCGCAAGGAGCTGGCTGATCTCAGGGTCCGCCAGGCGATCGCACATGCCATCGACAAGAAATTCGTGGTCGACACGATCTTCCTCGGTTATGCCGCCGCCTCGACCGGGCCGGTGCCGAAAAATGCACCGGAGTTCTACACCTCCGATGTCGCGACCTATGATTTCAACCCCGCTGCCGCCAATGATATTCTCGACAAGGCCGGATACATCAAGGGCGCGGACGGCAACCGCTTCACGGTGAAGCTCCGCCCCGCGCCCTATTTCAACGAGACCCGTCAGTTCGGCGATTACCTCCGCCAGGCGCTGGCTGCCATCGGCATTGATGCAGAAATCGTCAATGCCGATGCGGCCGCGCATCTGAAGGCTGTTTATACCGATCACGACTTCGATCTCGCCGTCGGACCGCCGGTCTTCCGCGGTGATCCGGCGATCTCCACCACCATTCTCGTCCAGTCCGGTACACCTGCCGGCGTGCCCTTCTCCAACCAGGGCGGCTATGCCAATCCGGAGCTCGACAAGATCATCAAACAGGCGTCGGAAACCGTCGATACGGCGGCGCGCACCGATCTCTACCGCAAGTTCCAGGAGCTTGTTGTCGCCGATCTGCCGCTGATCAACGTCGCGGAATGGGGCTTCATCACCGTCGCGCGCGACAGCGTGCTCAATGTCTCGAACAATCCGCGCTGGGCCGTCTCGAACTGGGGCGATACTGCGCTGCAATCGTGATAGGATCGGCGGCAATTCTGTTCCAAAGGCGCTCTCCGGCGTGAAACGAGCCATCATCCTCCTGAGGCGCAGGGCGATCAGCAGCATTCCGGTGCTGTTGATCGTGGTGATCTTCACCTTCTTCCTGCTCGAATCCGCCTCGGGCGATGCCGTCGACGCCTATCTCGGCTCGATCGGCGGCGGCGATGCGGCCCTGGTCCAGTCGCTGCGCGAGAGCTACGGCCTGGACCAGTCCATGCTCGCGCGCCTCTGGCTCTATCTTTCCTCGCTGGCGCGGCTCGATCTCGGCTGGTCGGTCGCCTTCAACAGGCCTGTCGGCGAACTGATTGCCGAGCGCCTGCCCAATACACTACTGCTGATGGGCAGCGCCACGGCGCTTTCCTTCAGCCTCGGCTCGGCGCTCGGCATTCTCGCAGGCGCGCGGCCGGGTAGTTTGCGGGATCGGATACTGTCGATCGGCTCGTTGATCGTCTACGCCATTCCGAGCTTCTGGCTCGGCCTGGTGCTCAGCATCGCCTTTTCCGTGAAGCTGCGCTGGTTTCCGATCGCCGGCATTGAAACGATCGCGTCCGGCAAGACGGGATTTGCGCGCGCGCTCGACATAGCAGAGCATCTGATTCTGCCGGTCGGCGCGCTTGCCATGATCTATCTCGCTCTGTTCCTGCGGGTGATGCGCAGCGGCATGGCCGAGGCCTGGAAGCTCGATTTCGTCCTCTTTGCCCGCGCCAAAGGTCTGTCGCGCAGCCGGATCGTGCTGCGTCACGTGGCGCGCAACGCGCTGCTGCCGCTCGTCACCATGCTCGGGCTGCAATCGGCCGCCATGCTCGGCGGCAGCGTGGTGATCGAAAGCGTCTTTGCCATTCCCGGCTTCGGGCGGCTGGCGCAGGAGGCAGTCAACGGCCGTGATGCGCCGCTCTTGATGGGGATTGTCGTCACCAGCGCCATCCTCGTCATCTCGGTCAATTTCCTCGTCGATCTCGTCTATGCCGCGCTCGACCCGCGCATCGGCGCTTCGGAGGGCGACGCATGAGCCGGTTCCGGCGCCTCCTCAGTACGTGGGAAGGTGCGGTCGGGCTTGCGATCCTTGTCGTCCTGCTGTCGGCCGGGCTGCTTGCCCCCGTCATTTCGCCGGGTGATCCGTTAAGAATCGCCGGCCGGGCGTTGCTGGCGCCGTTGACGGATCCGGGCTTTCCGCTTGGTACCGATCGCCTTGGCCGCGACGTGTTGGCCGGCCTGCTCTACGGGGCGCGCACTTCGTTTGCCGTCGGCCTTGCGGCAGCCTTTTCGGCCATGGTTCTCGGTGTCTGCGTCGGCATGGCGGCCGGCTTTGCCGGCGGGTTCGTCGACGAGGCCTTGATGCGCGTCGTCGACGCTTTCCAGATCGTGCCGGGCTTCCTTCTCGCCCTTGCCTTCGTCAGCACTATCGGCGTTTCGACACCTGTCGTCGTCTTCGCCATTGCGCTCGGCGCCTGGGCCGATCCGGCCCGGCTGACGCGGGCGCAGGTGCTTTCAATCCGCGAGCAGGATTATGTCGCGTCGGCCAGAGTGATCGGCATGCATCCGATCGAGATCGCCTTCCGGGAGATTCTGCCGAACGCGCTGCCGCCGGTGCTGGCGCTTTCCGCCACCATCGTCGCCGGCGCGGTCCTCACCGAAGCCGCACTTTCCTTCCTTGGCCTCGGCAATCCCAATATCGCCACCTGGGGTTCGATGATCGCCGAGGGCCGCAGCGTGCTGCGTTCGGCATCCTATCTCTCCGTCATCCCGGGCTGCGCACTCGCCGTGACCGTGCTCGGCGTCCATCTTTTCAGCGAGGGCCTCGGCAAGGCGCTGGCCGAGAATGGTGTGAGGGCGGCATGAGCGGCATTTTCTGCAGCCTGAAGCAGCTTTCGGTCACCTACGGGCGCGGCGCTGGCGCCCTCGACTGCATCAACCTCGATATCCTCACCGGCGAAAGGCTGGCGATCATCGGCGAAAGCGGCTCCGGCAAGAGCACGTTCGCCCGGGCGCTCGCGGGCCTGCTGCCGCAGGAGGCAAAGGTCGGCGGCGAGATGCTCTGGCCCGGGCTTGGTCATCCGCCCCGCCCCGGCCGAGATTTCGGCTTCGTCTTCCAGGACCCGGGCTCCAGTCTCAATCCCGTGCTGACGATCGGCGAGCAGATCGCCGAGGGCGCCATGCGTCATCTCGGTCTCGGCTGGAAACAGGCCTATGCCAGAGCCGAGGAATTGCTCGGGCGGGTGCGGATTCCCCAACCTGAGAAGGTGATGCGGGCCTTTCCGCACCAGCTTTCGGGTGGCCAGCGTCAGCGCGTGGCGATCGCGGCCGCAATCGCTGCCAGGCCTGCCCTGCTGATCGCCGACGAGGCGACGAGCGCGCTCGACGTCGTGGTCCAGGCCGAGATCGTCCGTCTGCTCGACGGGCTGGTGCGTGAGGACGGCATGACGCTGCTCTTCATCACCCATGACATCGCGCTCGCTTCCGGCTTCGTCGACCGCATCGCCGTCTTTCGCGATGCGAAGCTCGTCGAGGCCGGTCCAGTTCGTTCGGTGCTGTCGGCCCCGGAAAACGACTATACCGCCGCGCTCATCGCTAGCCATCGCGACCTTGCGACGCCGCCACTGATTGCGGAGGCGGCCTCATGAGCGATGTGCTGCTTTCCGTTGAGAACGTGTCGAAAGCTTTTTCCTCCTCCGGCCGCCGGATTGCCGCCCTCGACAATGTTTCGCTGACGATCGCAGCCGGGGAAACCCTCGGTCTCGTCGGCGCCTCCGGCAGCGGAAAATCGACGCTGTCGCGCGTCCTGCTTCGGCTTCTCGCCGCCGATACTGGTGCGATCCGTTTCGAGGGAGAGGACTGGCTTGCCCTTAAAGGTGCCGCGCTTCGCCGCAAACGGGCACGCATGCAGATGGTGTTCCAGGACCCGCTTGCCGCCTTCAATCCGCTGGCAACCGTGGGCGCTGTGCTCGACGATCCGCTGCGCATCCATGACGTCGTCCCAAGCGGCGGGCGTTCCAGCGAGATCGCGATGCTTCTCGAACGCGTCGGTCTGCCCGCCGATTATGCAGGCCGTCCTGTCCGGTCGCTTTCCGGCGGCCAGCGCCAGCGCGTGGCGATTGCCCGGGCGCTTGCGACGCGGCCCTCGCTGCTGGTGCTCGACGAAGCGGTTTCGGCGCTCGACGTCACCGTGCGCGGCAGGGTTCTCGAGCTTCTGGTCTGCCTGCAGAGGGAAACGGGTATCGCCTGCCTCTTCATTTCGCACGATCTTGCCGTGGTCCGCGCCGTCTCCCACCGCATTGCCGTCATGGATGGCGGGCGGGTCGTGGAGACCGGTCCGGCTGCATCTGTCGTTGCCATGCCGCAATCCGATGCCGCCCGTGCGCTTGTTGCCGCCGTCCCCCGTCTCGTGACCGAACCGTCCTGAAGGAGCAGTCGTCATGCCCGATCCCGGTTGGAATCCCCTGCACGGTGTCCCCTCCTATCCCGCGGAGCGCTATGCCTCCCTTGCCGACAGGATCGGCAGGATATTGCTCAGCCGGAACGACATCGTGTTCGTCCAGGCCGAGGCCGTCGTCGCGCTGGAAGCCGTGGCCGCCAGCCTTGCCCGCCCCGGCCTTTCGGCACTCAATATCGTCACCAGCCCCTATGGCGGCTGGTTCGGGCAATGGTTGCGGCGAGGCGGTGCGATGGTCAGGGAAATGGTTGCTGAACCAGGCCTGCCGATTGAGATCGAAGCCGTAGCCAAAGCACTAAACGCGGCTCCTCACATCGATGTGCTCGCGCTGGTTCATGCGGAATCGGCGAGCGGTATTCTCAATCCTTTGCCGGAGATCCTGGCGCTCGCACGTGCCCGCGGCATCGTCACCGTCGTCGATGCGGTCGCCTCGGTCGGCGGCCATCCACTCTCCGTCGATGCTCTCGGCATCGACATCGCAGTGATCGGCCCGCAGAAGGCGCTCGGCGGTCCGGCTGGGATATCCGCACTCTCCGTCAGCCGCCGCGCCTGGGAGCTGATCCTGAGGGACGGCGCGCCGCGCGAATCAATCCTGTCGCTGGCCGATCTGAAGGTGTGGCTCGACGGCGGCCGGCGTGGTCTGCCCGGAACGCCGGCGCCGCTGGAATTCTTCGCGCTGGAAAGCGCGCTCGACCGCATCGAGGCCGAAGGGCTGGAAAACGTTATCGCCCGTCACGCGCTGGCGGCATCGGCGACACAGGCGGGGCTTGCAGCACTCGGTGCCGGGGCTTGGGTGCCGCCAGAAAAAGCCTCGAACCTGGTGACGGCGGTGCCTGTACCCGAAACGCTCACGCCCGCTTCGCTGGTCGCAGCCGCCGCGCGCGTGGGCGTCGATTTGACGGAAGGCGTGGGAACTGTTCCAGCCCGTCTGATACGGTTCAACCACACCGGCCCGCGCGCCGCGTTCCAGATGGTGCTGCCGAATGTGGTGGCTTATGGCTCGGCCCTCAGGCAAGCCGGCCATTCCGCGGATATATCAACCGCCTCCGAGGCGATCGCCGCGGCTTATGGCCGCTGACGTTCGGCCGGCCTGGCGAAAACTGTCCGGCATCCAGATGAAAGCATTTTTCGGCCCTTGAGAATCGGCGGCAGTCAAGGCAGGAGAGTGGCATCGCGGAGGCTGATGCAGATGACTGACGTAGCGAATGTTCAAGGCCTTGAGATTTCGCATGAGGGGCATCGCACCCGGCTGAAATGGCACCGGCTGCGCAAACGGTTTGCCGATCCGCTGTTCTCAGCCGAGGTGATGGCGGAGGGTTTTGCAGCTGGCGCTTCAATGGAGCTTGATCTGCGCGTGCGCGCCGATGGCGGCTTCGTCGTGCTGCACGACAGGGAGCTCGAAGGTGAAACGACGGGCCACGGACCGATCGCCAAAAGGAGCATTGGTGACCTCCGTGATATCAGGATGAAGGAGGGCGACCGGCCGCTTATCCTCAGCGAAGATCTCGCCGCCATGATGCAATCGACGCATCCGGACGCACTGCTGCAATTCGACATGAAGGACGACTATGAAGCGATCGGTTCCAAAGGCATCGAGCATCTTGCCGCGCATTTCCGGGATATCGCCGCATCGGTGATTGTCAGCGGCGGCAGCCTCGATCTCATCGTTGCCGTCAAGGAGAAGCTGCCGCAGCTGCTGCGCGGCATCGATCCCACCGACAAGCTCTACGATATCTGGAAGGCCAGCGGCTGGAAGGCAGTGGAGGCGGAATTGCGTGCCGACCTCGGCGGTCCGACCGAACCGGACACGATCTATCTGCACTGGCGCTTGGTTCTGGATGCCGCCAAAGAAGGGCTCGATATGATCGCGCTTTGCCAGGAACACGGCAAACGCGTCGATGCCTGGACCTTCACCCTGAAGGATCCGGAGGCCGGGTTCAGCGAGGAGGAATGGCTGAACTTTTCGGCGCTGATGGCGCTCAAGCCGGACCAGATCACCACCGACGAGGCCCCGGCGACCGAACGCGCATGGCGTCGGCGCATTAACGGGTAACGGGCGCCAGTCCTTCGAGATCGAGGATGAAGGCGAATTCGTCGGCAAGGCCGGGCGAATGGGCAATGACTGGTCCGCCATCCGCAAGCAGTCTTTCAACCGGCGGCATTGCCACCATTGCTCCGGCCTCCTTGGCGATCAGCGCGCCGGCGAGCATGTCCCACGCGTTGAGATGGCGTTCGTAGTAGAGATCGGCAGTACCTTCGGCGACGCGGACGAGATCGATGGCCGCAGCGCCCATGCGGCGATAATCCATGCCGCATTCGTGGAGCCGCCTGGAGAGTGCGAGATGATCGTCAAAGCTTGTCTTGCGGGAATGACCGAGAATGACGAGCGCATTGGCCGGATCTGATGTCGCTGCCGCATGGACGGGCCTGCCGTCCTTGAAGGCGCCGCCGCCGCTGACGGCGTGGAAGACCTTATCCTCGGCGCCGTCGTAGACCACGCCGATCTCGACCTTGCCGTTCGCAACAAAGGCGATAGAGACGCCCCAGTGGCGGAAGCCCCTGATATAATTGGTCGTGCCATCGATCGGATCGACAACCCAGGTGCCGGTCCCGCCCGATTGCCCGCCGCTCTCCTCTCCCATGAAGGTATCATCCGGAAAGCGTGACAGCAGCCCGTCGCGGATAGCCTGCTCGGCCCTTCTGTCGGCGACGGTGACGAAATCCTGCAATCCTTTGTTCTCGACGGCCAGTGTGCCGGGATTGGAGTCGCGCCGGAACCGGGCGGCTTCCCGTCCGACCTCTAGAGCGATGGTGATCGCCACCTCCGCCCGTGCGCGGATGGCGGCGGCGTCGAATGCGGGTTTCATCAGGCAGTCCTTCTTTTTATCAGTGTCACCGGCGTGAATTCGACTCGCGCCGTCAAATCCGGTTCTGCGATCCGGCTCATCAGCAGATCGACCGTCTGTTCGGCCTGGAGATCGCAGGGTTGACGGATGGTCGTAAGTTCGTAGGCGGTCCAGCTTGCCTGCGGAATATCGTCGTGGCCGATGATCGCAAGCGGCGGCGCATCATCGCGGCCGCGACCGTGCATGAGGCGGTCGATCACGCCGCAGGCCATGTAGTCGTTGGCGCAGAACAGCCCATCGATGCCGGAGGCGGCAAGCTCGCCCGCCGCATCATAGCCGCTCCGGTAATCATTGATCCTGACCTGCAGAAACTCCGCTTCGACGCCGAGCTGCTTACAGCGTGCGACGAAGGCCTCGCTGCGGCGGCGCGCCGTATAGGATATCGCGGAGGCCGCCATCACGGCGGGCTTTTTCACGCCGCTGTCGATCAGGTGGCTTGCCGCCAGATGCCCGGCCATGCGGTCATCGGAGATGATGCGGTCGACGAAGGGAATGTCGTTGCCCTTGTTGATCAGTACGATCGGCACGCCTTCGGCCGCGCACTGTTCGCAGATCTCGGTCGGCGGAGCGTCCGAGGTGACGATGACGCCCGAGACCGCGTAATGCAGCAATTGGCCGATAACAGTCGAAGTATCCGCCTCCTGTGAGGTCGGCAGCAGGATGGGCCGGAAGTTGCGGGCGAGCAGCACCTTTGCAAGATGCTCGATCTGCAACGTGCGGAACGGATTATCGAGGCCGGCCGCGACGAGGCCGACGAGATCGGAGCGTTTGTTCGTGAGGCTTCGAGCAAGATAGTTCACCCGGTAGCCGAGTTCCTTGGCAGCCTGATAGACTTTCTCGCGGGTCTTGGGGGAGACGCTGGCATCCGGTGTGAAAGCGCGCGACACGGCGGCACGCGAGACCCCGGCGACCCGCGCCACGTCGAAGGACGTTACCTTGCGCGGTCCCCTATCCTTGTCTGGCAACGGCTTTTTCCCTCTCTGCCGGCGATCGCATCAGATCGGGCAGATCCGTGCAGATGCCGAGAACCGGAAGCTTCATGATGTCATGGAGAATAGGCCGCCGCTCTTCGTGCCAGAGCACGATCTCGCGGCCCGCCTCGAAGGCGCGAGCCATCAGCGCCTCGGTCACCAGATCTTGCGGGCGTTCCCCTGCCCTCTCCCAGCAGAGATGCAGGATATCGGCGCCGGCCTCGTCACCGCGGAGATGAGGATCGTGGCCGACACGGATCAGAACCGAGAGCGGGAAATCGCAGCCGGCGTCCCTGAGTTCGCGCACCTGCGCAGTGTCGAAGGAACCGAGGCAGGCGAAGCGCTGGTTCACCTCGGCAAGGTGGCGCCAGCAAAGCGGGCCGGTCCCAGGCGCCTTGAGCTCGACGTAGAGGCCGGTTCCGGTCTCGCGGCCGAGAGCGGCCACTTCGGAAAAACTCGGCACATCGACGCCGTCAAGCGCGGCGAGTTCGGCCGCCGTCATTTCGGAAATGCGCCGGTCGATGCCGAAGACGCGTTCCAGATGGTCGTCATGCGAAACGACGACCACGCCGTCTTTGGTCAATTGCGTGTCGAGCTCCCACATCTCAGCGCCGAGTTCGGCGGCGCGCCGGAAGGCTGCTATCGTATTTTCGCGCTCATGGCCGCTGGCGCCGCGATGGCCGATGCAGAAAGGCAACCGGCCCTTGGTCCTTGGCCAGCCGTAACGTTCGAAGAAGGCGGAGAAATCGCGGGTCATCAGAGCCTCCTGCCGTTTTCGTCGAAGACGAGCACGCCGCGGCTGTCGATCGCCCAGCGAACATCGTCGCCGACATGGATGTCGTTGCGCACCGGCTGGATCGAGCGCAGCAGTGGCCCGCCGGCAAGAGCCACGTCGTAAAGGTTCTCGCGGCCCTGCGTTTCCGCAAAGGTGACCTTGCCGGAGACCGTGACGTCGCCCGCCGGCGTAAAATGCTCCGGCCGCACGCCGAGCATCAGCTTGGCGCCCTCGGTGGCCCCGACATTGCCGGGCAGCGGTACGCGGATTTCGCTTTCCGGGATCGTAAAGGCACCCTTGTCAAGGACGCCGCGCAGGAAGGTGATCGGCGGATTGCCGAGGAAACCGGCGACGAAGGCGGTCTTCGGATCGTTATACATCGCTGCCGGCGTGGCGATCTGGACGATCTCCCCTTCCTTCATGATGGCGATGCGGTCGCACATGCTCATCGCCTCCACCTGGTCATGGGTGACGAGGATGGCGGTGATGCCGGTCTCGCGCTGCAGGCGGCGGATTTCCGAACGCATTTCGAGGCGGAGTTTAGCGTCGAGATTGGCGAGGGGTTCATCTAGCAGCAGCACGTCGGGCTTGCGGATCAGCGCACGCGCCAGTGCCACGCGTTGCTGCTGGCCGCCGGAGAGCTGGGCTGGCTTGCGGTCCATCAGCTTGCCGATCTGGACGAGGGCCGCGATGCGGTCGACCTCCTTGCGGATCTCGGCCGCGGCGACGCCCTTCACCTTCAAGGGAAAGCCGATGTTTTCGGCGACCGTCATGTGCGGATAGAGCGCATAGGACTGAAAGACGACGCCGACATTGCGGGCCTGGCTCGGCAGGTCGGTGACATCGCGATCGCCGAAGAGAATGCGTCCGCCGGTCGGTCGGTGAATGCCGCAGACCGCAAAGAGCGTCGTCGACTTGCCGCAGCCGGACGGGCCGAGCAGCGCCAGCATCTCGCCGCTGCCGACTTCGAGCTGCATGTTCTCGATGACTTTGGTGGAGCCGAAGCTTTTCGAAAAATTGTCGAGGAGGATGCGCATTAGCCTTTGCTCCCGCCGCCGTAGATGTTCATCAGGTATTTGTTGAAGAGTGCGTAAGCGATCAGAACCGGGAGGAAGTAGAAGATGCCGACCGCCTTGAACATGTAGAAGTCATAATTGTTGTCGTCGGCGAGAAAGCCCGCGAGATAGACCGAAAGCACCTGTACTTCGTTGCCCGGCGCCAGCACCTGCGGCAGGATGAATTCGCCCCAGCCGGAGAGGAAGGAAAACAGGCCGAGCGCCATGATGCCGGGCTGGACCTGCGGCAGCACGAGGCTCTTCCAAACACGGAAACGCGAGGCGCCATCGACGACGCCGGCCATTTCGATTTCCCACGGTACGGTGTCGTAGAAGCCCTTCATCAGCCAGATGCCGAGCGGCAGGTCGATCGCGGCCTTCACCAGGATGACGCCGATCAGCGAATTGTAGAGGCCGATCATCTGCAGCACGATGAAGATGGCGATGATCAGCGTTACCGACGGGAAGGCATGCAGCACCATGACGCCGGCAAGGAAGAAGCCGCGCGCCGGCACGTTCAATCGCGAGAGAACGTAACCCGCCATCGACGAGACGATGAGCACGAGACTGGTGGTGCAGGCCGAAAACAGCAGCGTATTCAGCGTCACCTGCCAGATGTTGGCCTTACCCGCTGTCGTCTGCCAGAGGAAGCGCCAATGCTGGAGCGTGAAGCCGGAGGGCAGCAGCGCGTCCGCCTGCTTCACGGTCACCGTGTCGAGGAAGAGATAGACATACATCAGGAGCAGCGGCAGGCTGACAATCGTCAGCGCCGATATGACGGGCCAGCTCCGGTAATTTGCCGATGGCTGCGATTGTTCGGCCATGGTCAATCCTCGATCAGGGGCTTGGCGACAAGCGTGCCGTAGTTGAAGACGCGCAGATAAAGAAGCGACAGCGTCACGCCGATGACGACGAGCACCAGCGCCATGGCCGCACCCAGCCCGTATTCAAGATTGCCGGCATAGTTCCGGAGGGCGGTGTGATAGGCGGCGAGCGCCCAGACCTCGGTCGAATTACCAGGCCCGCCATTGGTGGCAAGCAGGATTTCGTTGAAGGAGGCGAGCAGCGACAGCGTCTGGTAGCAGGTGACGAAGAGGATCGGCCAGCGCATCTGTGGCAGGATGATGTAGCGGATCTGCTGCCAGCGCGAGGCGCCGTCGACTTCGCTCGCATAGAACTGGCTCTTCGGAATGGCCTTCATCGCCGAGGAGAAGACCAGCATGCCCATCGAGGCGCCGATGAAGCCGTTGATCAGCACGACGAAGAACCAGGCATTATAGGCGGTGTCGAGGAGATAGTTCTTCGGGTGGTAGCCGAACTTGCCCATCAGCACCGAAATGAAGCCGGTATCCCAGGCGAGCCATTTCCACATCATCACATAGATGACGACCGGGGTGATGCGCGGCAGCAGCCAGATGCCACGGAAGATCGAGGCCGGCGTCGGCGGCATGTAATGCGTCCAGATCGCCAGCAGCAGCGCATAGCCGACATTGAAGAGCGTCAGAACCAAAGCGACGTAGAGCGCCGTATTCAGGAGCACGCGCGCCATATCGGGCGAGGTGGCCAGACGTGAGAAATTGTCGGTCGTCCAGGTCCAGCCGGTATAGGTGGCCTTGGCGACGGTTTCCTTTTGCTCCGGCGTCAGCTTGAGCCCCAGGCTATCCAGCGACGAAAAAAGCTGCTCCTTGCTGTCGAAGCGTGTGTTGACGACAGAGCGGTTGAACTGTTCCGAAATCTGCTTGACGTCGCGCGTCGAAGGCCGTTCGGCAAGATCCTTGATCATGCGCTCGGCCTCGCGTCGCGTCGGGAAGACCTCGCCGGTGTGTTTGGCGCGCAATTCCTGAGCGATGCCTGGTGCTAGTCCGAGGCCTTCGACGGCCTTGAGGCCCGCCTCGTCGATCGCATAGCGCGGTTCGGCCAATTCGGCGGCGATGTCGGGCATTGCCGATTTCAGCGTGATCAGCGAATTGGGGGCGATCTGGTAGACCCCGCCTGATATGCCGGTCGCGGTCGACATGTTGGTCATCGAGAAGACCGCCGTCAGAACGACCGGCAATAGGAAGAAGAGGATGATCATGATCGCCGCGGGCGCGATCATCACCAGTCCGAGCTTTCTCGACGATTTCATGAAAGCCTCCTCGCGGGGATCGACCGGGCGGCGGGGTCGCCGCCGCCCGGAAGAGTGTGTGGACCTTATCGGATGACGATCTTGTCGCCGAGCGTGCTCTTCAGCTCGCTCTCGGCGTCGCTGATGGCGGCGTCGACGGCCTTTTCGCCGGTCCAGGATGCCTGGAGGTTCTTCCACATGATGTTCCAATATTTGCCGAAATCGGAATTGTTCGGCATTGCATTGGCATGCGGCAGCAGGCGCTCGGTGGCTTCGCGGGTCCAGCGGTCAGCCGAGTAGAAGTCGACTTCCGATTCCGCCTCGGAAATGCCGAGATGGGCCGACTTGACCGCGTGCAGCGCGTTGATGCGCGGCTCGGATGCGATCGTGATCAGCTGGGCGGCGATATCGGTATCTTCCTTGTCGTGACCTGCGGTCAGGAGGTAGACGAGCGGGTGGGTGAGCGTGTTGGCCTTGCCGCCTTCGCCGGCCGGGATCAGGGTGAAGATCACGTTGCCGAAGAAGTCCTTGAGGCCTTCCTGGTTGACGAGGCGGGCATAGTGCCAGGTGCCGCCGTCCCAGATGCCGGCCTTGCCGGTGGCGACTTCCTTCCACCACTGATCGCCCGGCATGCCGATGTGGTTCTTCTTGGTGACCCCTGCCTTAACGGCGTCGGCGAAGAACTGATAGGTGCGGGTCATGGCGGCCTTGTCGAAGACGAGCTTGCCGTTTTCTTCCATCGTGCCGCCGAACGAGGTATAGAACTGCCAGTAGTCGGGACCGTTGCTGGTGCGCGGATAGAAGCCGTAGCCGGGCTGGACGAGGCCCTTGTCCTGCATCTTCTTGGCGTCTTCGAGCAGGTTCTTCATGGTGTACTTGCCGTCCTGGACGCTCTGCGGCAGCGCGTCGAGATCGGCGTCGCTGTAGCCGATCGCCTTCATATAAGGCTTCCAGAAGAACATTGGGCGGGATTCGGCATCCTGCGGAATGCCGTAGACGGTGCCGTTGTAGGAAGCGATTTTCAGCAGGTTTTCGTAGATGCCGTTGAGCGGCCAGGCGTCGAGATCGACGTAGTCCTCGATCGGAACGATGAGGCCTGCCTGCGACCAAGGCGCGATGTCTTCATGACCACTGACGACGATGTTCGGGGCGGTCTTGGCTTCGGCGGCAAGGGTGAGAGCCTGCTTGAAGTCGTCCCAGCCGGAATAGGCTTTCTTCTCGACGGTGATCTTCAGGTCCTCGCCCTTGAGGGCGGCTTGGCGCTGCAACTGCTGGGCCGCGATCTCGATGGCGTCGAGGCGGTAGACGTCGTTCGGACCGGTGCCGCCGGCCCAGACGCTGACGGTGACGTCCTTGGCGAATGCGAATGCGGAGGTCGAGGCCAGGATGGTGGCCGCGATGGTGAGGGATTTCAACGTCGGCAGAATGGTCATCTTCTTCGTCTCCCTGGAAGAACAGTGTGAAGCCTCTTGACGGGTCAGCACTGTGGCTTGACGGCCGTTCGGAAAGCCCACGAAAACGTGACATGTCCCGCTCTATGGACTGAACGTAACGACCGAATGACAAAATTGAGCACGTGTGCAAAATTATTATGACGATGTTCTCGACGGGGTCAATTGCCGATGAAAAGACCGCATCGGTTCGTGCTGGAAATCAGCAATGACGGGGATCCGGGTGGCGGCCGTTGAGACGCGAACGAGGTGCCCTTGCCTCCGTTTTCCCAATCAGCTAATAGTAGTGCAGGAACCAATCAGAAACGGAGGCGTGCAATGACAGATATTTCTTCGTCCAACGCCTCTTTGGCTTAGGCTTTCCGAAGCTTCCTACCCTCGATCACATCCGAGACCTTTCAAGCTTCACCATCCGAAGACGGCATGTATTTCGCACGCAGCCTCCGCGCACGGCGACGCCGCGCGAGCCGGTGCTGCGCTCTTCAGACTTGAAAGAAGGGCGGTTCAGAATTCTGACCGCGATTGATCATGAACAATCAGCACGCAGGCGAGAGCCTGGCGACATCCATGAGCGAGCTTTGCTCGCGATTTAGCTTTCGAGAGATTCTTGTCGCAACCATCATTGCCCGATGGAACCGTCGCATGGCAAACAGCCTCGACCCCTTTCCATCATGGCTGCGCCGCGATCTCGCTTTGTCCGACGAACAGATCTGAGTCCTCGTGGTTTTCGCCGGGCAAATTATATCCGACAGGGATGGTTTCGACGCGAAAACCATCCCTGCGCGGCTTATCGACAGCCACGGGGTAGAGGTCAGGTCATCCTGGCCCAGAGTTCGCGAAGCATCTGCCGAAGCAACAATGCTTCGGCCCATCGATCGGTGCTGTCGTTGCCGTCGCGTCCGGTGATCGCGTAGGGTTTTGGTCCGAGTTCGCATGTAAAAACCAGTTCGGCATCCGAAGCCGCGCGATTGCGCCACTGCCGCATGCCGTAGTCCCACCACTCAAGGAACAGGTCGACCCACGGTCGATGGTGAGGAAATGAAATTTCGATTTGCACCTGCTCGCACGAAGCGACACGGCCATGGAAAGCCCGGGCATTGCGCAGGATACGATGGATCATGGCATGGTTTTCCCCGGCGACCGGATAGGTAAATTCGGACGCGACGAGGAAATGCGACAGGTCTGCGAGCAATGGCAGGTCGGGCCGCCGATCCAGCAGGTCCAGGGTGAAGAACAGATCCGCCGTCATCCTGTCGCGATGGGTCTCGATGAACACCGGAATGCCGGCATCATCGGCAAGCTCCATCCAGCCATCCAAGAGCGGCAGGCAGTCCTCGATGCGACGCGGGCGGATATCGGGTTGCAGGTTGATGTGGCTGACTGGAAATTCTGCGGCAAGAGCGAGCGGCTGACGCAAATCCTCGACACGGCGGGGAAAGCAGACACCCTCGACCTTCAATCCGGTGCCCCGGATCGTTTCATTCAGCCTGATGACATCGGCCCGGTTCGTATAATGTGCGCTGATGCCATCGAAGCCAGCCTCCGCGATCATCGCGACGTTTTCGTCAAGGCTGCGCTCATACCCATCCGTATGTCTTCGCTCCATGGCCCAGAGCGACTGGAAGATCCGCAGTTTCTGTGTCATGCGGCCCTTGCGCTTTTCAGGAGCGCCTTGAGGTTCAGCTTCGGATCGGTCAGGGCGACCGGATCGGGACTGACGCCGGCTGCAATCAACATCTCCGCAAGCTTGATATCCCTGGCGAGGCCGTTGCCGACGCCAAGACCGGCTGCGGCCACGAGCCTGCCGCCATCCAGATAGAATTCAAGTTCGCCGTCGGCGGTGGCACGGGGGACGCTTTGATGTGACGGCTGCGGCAGCCCGACCACCTGAAGGCCGAGATCATACTGATCGGACCAGAACCAGGGGAGTATGGCAAAGGCTTCCCCGGCACCGATCATGTTGCACGCCGCAGTCTCGGCCTGGGCTCTTGCATTTCGCCAGGTTTCGAAACGCATGTGTCCTCCGTCGGGCTGGCTCACGGCAGCGCAGTCGCCTGCAGCAAAAACGTTCGGGCTGCTGGTTCGAAGATGGGCATCCGTCAGGATTCCGTTTCCCGTCGACAATCCGGCCTCTTGTGCCAGCGCAATATCAGGAGCAACGCCGATTGCGCTCACAACAAGATCGGCTCGAACCGCGCGGCCGTTGGTCAGGATGACGCCATCGTCCGTGATCTCAGCGACGCCGTGGTTCAGGTGAAATTCGACGCTCTCGGCTACGTGCCTGGCATGCAGCTTTTCCGCAAATCGCGAAGGGACGGCGCGCCCGAGGGGCTTCGGCGCCGCTTCGATGACACTGACGGCGATATCTTTGCCGCGAAGGACCGAGGCGAGTTCCATGCCGATCAGGCCGCCGCCGATGACGGCCACGCTGCGGCCGGCATGGGCGTTGGCAAAGATCGCCTCGGCATCGGCATGGTTGCGAAAGTCGAGCGCGCGCTCTCTGCCGGGGCACGCAAGCCGCCTCGGCCGCGCGCCCGTGGCGAAGAGCAGCTTTTCATAAGCCAACACTCGTCCGTCGCTCAGGCTTACGGTGCCGGCATCGGTATCGACCTTCAAGGCCGACAGCCCTTTGATATAAGTGATACCGGCGGCCTTAAGCATATCTTCGGTACAGATCAGCTTCATCTGAACCGCACCGCTCGCGGGCTTCGACAGCGGGGGCCGTTCATATGGCAGATGGGGCTCGGCGCCGACCAGATTGATGGACCCGGAATATCCCGCTTCCCGCAGCGCGAATGCGGCGCGCGTGCCGCATTCCCCCGCGCCGATGATGACGATGCCGTTCATGGTGCTCTCCAAAAAAGGGCCGGCGCTCGTGAGGAAGAGACGCCGGCCAGGCAGAATCAATTCTGGTGCTTGTATTCGGCCATGTTTGTGGGCGTGACCAATTCGAACGGCACCATGACCTGCTTGTCGACGCTATGACCGCGGGCAAGCGCGACGGCAGCATCCAGCGCACCGGCGGACTGCCCCTTGGCATTTTGGAACACCGTCACATCAAGATCGCCGGTCGCCATGGCGGCCAGGGCATCCTGCGTCGCGTCGATACCGACGACGACCACGCTGTCCATCGACACCCCCGCGGCCTTGAGCGCCTGGATCGCGCCGATCGCCATCGCGTCATTGTTGGCAAAGACCGCGTCGATAGGCCGGCCTGATGTGATCCAGTTTGTGGTCAGATCCATTGCATTGGTCCGCGTCCAGGCGGCGGACTGCTCGTCGGCGATGGTCACACCCTTGCAGTCGCCGGCCGCAAGCGTTTCCTTGACCGATGAGGTGCGGTCGCGCGAGGCCTGGTGGGCAAGATCTCCCATGAGGATGTAGGCCTGCGCATCGCCTGCTTTTCCATTCTTCTTCAAGAGCGCGCAGGCGGCCTCGGCACCCAGCCGTCCAGAGTCGGTTTCCTTGGAGCCGACATAGGCCTGTTTCTCGGGAAGCCGGTCGATATTGTCCGGCTGAAGGTTGAGATAGACGAGCGGAATGCCGGCCTTTTGCGCCGCCTCGCTGATGCCAGGTGCAGCAGACGTATCCGCCAGCGTCACGATAATCGCATCGACGCCGGCTGCGATGAAGTTGTTCACCTGGTTGAGCTGTTTGGAGACGTCGGTCTGCGCATCCTCGATCTGGAGATTGACCCCGCCCACCTCAGAAGCTCTTGCGCTCAGGCCTTCGCGCAACAGCGTCTGAAAATTGTTGTCGAAACTCTGCATCGAGACGCCGATCGTCTCGGCCGAGGCAGCACTGGCCGTCAGGGCGGCCAGGATGGCCGCCACACAAATAGACTTCATGATTTCCTCCGATTGGGCGCCGGGCCGCCCATTGCATTCCGGAGGCCGCTCCGGCCTGCTGATGTTGCCAGCTCAGGCGAGAGCCAGGCGAACTTCTCCGTCGATCACCTCGGCCGGATAGGTTTTCAAGTTCTCGCAGGCGGGAAGCCTCAGCGCCTCGCCGGTGCGGTAGTCGAAGGCGCCGGAATGTTTGGGACATTCCACTTCGAAATCCATCACCAGCCCATCGGAAAGATGGATCGCCTCGTGAGTGCAAAGACCTGCGGTGCAGTAGACGCTATCGTCGGGACCTCGGTAGATGGCGTAGGTGCGGCTGCCGTGATCGAAACGGATGGCGCCTTCCTGTTCGATGTCATCGAGTTTGCAGGCTGTGATCCAGTTCATTCGGCTACTCCCTTGGCTTCCATGACGGCCCTGCGGGCCGCAAGTTTTTCCTTCCGGCGGCGGTAGCGTTCCTGCATGCGGGCTTCGCCCTCGGGCGAGCCGTCGTGCCAGGTGCCGAACCACTTATCGAGCGGGATCAGCGCGTCGCCGTAATTCACCTCGAAATATTTGTGGTGCAGGTAATGCGCATAGGCGTGGCTATCGATCAGCTTTTCCGCGCCGATCTCGACCTTGTCGAAGCCGACATGACCGGGAATGGCGCCGAAGCCCGCATAGTGCAGCTGGTAGAGCATAAGCATCGGGTTGGACGGCAGGATCAAATGGTAGAAGGCCGTTCCGAGATAGAGCAGGTGCTCGACCGGATGCATCGACAGCGACGACCAGGGCGAAGGGTTGACTGAATTATGGTGAACCGAATGCACCCATTTGTAGAGGATGGGCGTATGGATGAGCCGGTGAATGCAGAAGAAGTGGAATTCGTGGATGACGGGCACGGTGAGCGCAACCACGGCAAGCGTCCAGGTATGTTCGGCAAAGCTCAGCCAGGGCGCGTAGCCATTGGCATAGGCCCATAGCATGGCAGCCTCGATCGCCGTCCAGACCGTCACGCCCGACAGAAAAGTGCGCAATACGTTGTCGACGTTCTGGCTTTCGAACCAGAAAGCCTTGCTCTTTTGTTCAGCCGGAAACTTTCCATTGTATTTGAAGCGCTTTTCCTGCCGCTTCAGCACATAGAGATGCAGCTCGAATGCACCGTAGAACAGCAGGACGCAGATCGCATTCACGGCATAAAGCCAGGCAACCCAGCCGATGCCAAAGGTTTTCATCGTTTCCACCGGCGGAATGACCCAGGCCCAATAGGCGACTGATGAAGCGGCAAAAAGCGCATTCCAGGGAAAGAAATAATGCGGCAGCCATTTCAGGATGGCCATCAGCCGCGGGGGAAAGGCAAACAGCGGCGCGGTCTCTGCAGGCTGGTTCGGCGCCCAGTCGCCGCGCTTGTTGCGCGTGCCGAATTTCAGATCGTCCATTGCTCTCTCCTTCAAGCCGAGCGGAAGCCTTTCCGCACAGGCATTTCAATTGAAGAGAGCGCGTTCTGCGCCTTGTCCGGTCTCGTCCACCGACGTTCCGGCTCTCCTCTCTGATCGGAAAGTAGCAGGAGGCTGCCGCAAAGCCGAAGCCGTTCTTGATCAAATTAGATCAAAGCCCCTCCTTGGTGATGGTGATGAAACGAATGGGTGTTCGATCCGGCTCGATATCGGTGAGACCGATACGGCGCAGGATCAGATCGAGCGACCGCCTGGCCTGCGCTTCAGGCGCCTGGTCCAGAACCACATCCATGATGCCGTCCTGCAGGGCTTTGCGCGTGTAATCGGTGAGTTCGTGGCCGACGAAGAAAATGTTGCGCTCGCGCGCCTGTCGCCGGAGGACGTCGATGAGCGCGGAATTGGCCCCGCCGGCATTGTAGAGGCCGGCAAGATCCGGATACATCCGTAGCGCCGACGACAGGAGTTCGGCGCTGTAGTGCTCCTCATCCAGGCCGAAGCCCAGCCACTCGAAGCTGGTGGCGCCGGGATGCTCCAGGAAATAGTCCGAAAAACCGCGGATGCGATCACGGTGAACCTGATAGATCGGATGGCAGATGGCGGCAACCGGGCCCGGCCGGCGGGCCATGCGGCTGATGAAGAGCGCCGCCGTGCGGCCGGCTGCATAATTGTCGATACCGACGAATTCGCCGGCGCGATCTGAAGCGCGGGTGACCACATGAACCACCGGCAGCCCCTGGGCGATGACCTTCTCCACGGCTGTCCTGATCACCGGACTGCTGGGCACCGCAAGGATCAGGCCGGCACGCGAAAGGTCGGTCGACAGGATGCGGCGGGCAATCTCTTCCGGCTTCATCTCTTCGGTAAAGCTGCGGTGCACGACGGCGAGTGGGTCGAGGGTCGCGGCGATCCTCTCGAACGCTTTGGAGAGCCGCTGATAGAAGGTCGTTTCAGGCCGAACCATCAGCACTTCTATGCGCAGCAAACCGCGATGCGTGTCCGGAAGCGTGCGTGGGTAGTTCAAGGCGCGAGCGGCAAGGATGACCTTCTCGACCAGTTCGGGCCGCACACCGCCGCGTCCATTCAGCACGCGCTCGACGGTTGCGGTTCCGACGCCCGCCTGCCGGGCAATATCCTGATAGTTGGGCTTGCTCACTTCCTGACCTCGACGGACAAATGCTGCGTCTCCATTGAGTTTTCCAGCAATATCCATGACTTAGAAATCCGGAGCAATCCAGTTGGTTTGAGGGCGTCATGAATGATTTTCTGTAACTAAGCGATTGAAATTTCTGATGTATTAAGTTACGAAGTGATGCGCATTACCGCAACATGCGACCCCAGATCGATTGTTTTCATAAGTATCTCGCCCATGAGCCTTCAATCCGTCCGCGCCTTCCTCAGCGCCTACGCGCCCGATATCGAAATCATCGAAACCGCCGAGAGCTCCTCGACGGTGGCGCTGGCCGCTGAAGCCCATGGCGTCGAGCCGGCGCAGATCGCCAAGACGATCTGCTTGCGCGTCGGCGAGCGGACGATGCTGGTCGTTGCCGGCGGCACTGCGAGGCTCGACAATCGCAAGTTCAAGGACACCTTCGGAGCCAAGGGGCGCATGCTCGATGCGGAGGAGGTCGTGGCCGTGACGGGTCATCCGGTCGGCGGCGTCTGTCCGTTCGGCCTGCCCGCGCCGCTGCCCATCTATTGCGACGTCTCGTTGAAGCGCTTCGAGGAAGTCGTGCCGGCGGCAGGCTCGACGAATTCGGCGGTGCGCATTGCCACCGGACGGCTGGCCGAACTGACAGGCGCCAGCTGGGTCGACGTCTGCCAGTAATAGGGCCGAAGAACTTCACATAGCGGAAAGAGTACCTATATTGGATCTCGACATGCCGTGATTGCGCATGACAGGAGATCAGGAATGCCGAGTGCCGTTTCGCGTTTTGCCAAGATTGCGGCGATAGCCGTACTGACGAGCGCTACCGTTTTTGCCACCATCAGCGATGCCGATGCGCGCCGCGCCGGCAGCTTCGGCGGATTCGGAAGCCGGGGCACGCGAACTTTCAGCGCGCCTCCGGTCACCAGCACGGCACCTGCCCCGGTTGCCCCGATCGAACGCTCGATGACGCCGCGCCCGCAGACAACCGCACCCTATAACACGCAGCAGCCAGGCTATGCCCAGCGTCCCGGCCTCTTCGGCGGCTTCGGCCGGTCGATGATCGGCGGCCTGATCGCCGGCGGCCTTTTCGGCATGCTGCTCGGCCATGGTTTCGGCGGCGGCTTCGGCTTCCTCGGCATGCTGCTGCAGATCGCCCTGATCGGCGGCGCAGTCATGCTTGCCATGCGGTATTTCGCCAACCGCCGCCAGCCTTCCTACGGCGTTGGTGGCCAGAGCCGATCCTACGGGCAGTCTTTTAATATGTCGCCCCCGAGCAATTCATCCTTCCAGATCCCGGCGATCGGATCGGGGTTCGGCGGGCAGTCGCGCGGTAACCGCCCGAGCGACGAGATCGGGCTGGCGCAGGCCGATCTCGATCAGTTCGAGGAACTGCTGACGAAGGTACAGACCGCTTATGGTGCCGAGGATTACGGCACATTGCGCCGGCTGACGACGCCCGAGGCGATGTCCTATCTTGCCGAGGAACTCGGCGAAAACGCCACCAACGGCGTCCGCAACCGCGTCTCCGACGTCAAGCTGCTGCAAGGCGATATTGCCGAAGCGTGGCGTGAGGACGGCCAGGAATATGCGACGCTCGCCATGCGTTATTCCTCGATCGACGCCATGGTCGAGCGCGACAGCGGCCGCGTCGTTTCCGGCGACGATCGCCGCCCGAGCGAAAGTACCGAGGTGTGGACCTTCGTGCGCAAATCGGGTGCCGACTGGAAGCTTGCCGCGATCCAGGGCACCGAACAGCGCGCCGCTTAACCGGCGCGCCAGATCAGCGTTTAACCTAGTTGACCGCGACCGGTTTGGAACGCATCCGGGAAACCGTCTCGCGTTCCGCCCGCTTGCAGCGCATCGGTGGCAGGCCGCGATCCATCAGGTCCATGTCTTCGAGCACCATGTCGCCCATCTTCTTGAAGGCGCTATCGAGCGCTCCGGCCCGGTGCGCCGAGCGGATGAAGCCCTTCAGGCTACGCACCGGATGGCCGGACGGCAGCGGCTCTTTGGGGTAGACGTCGCTCGCCGCAACGATATGGCCCGACGAGACGGCGGCCATCAGCGCATCGAAATCGACGACGTCGGCGCGGCTGAGCAGAATGAAGGCCGTGCCCCTGCGCATGCTGGCAAAGGCCTCAGCGCCGAGAAAGCCCTTGTTTTCACTGGTGACGGCCGCAACGACGAAGACGAAATCGCTCTTCGTCAGGACGTCCTCCAGGCACGCAGGTTCGACGCCGTTTTCCTCGAGGATCGAGCGCGGCAGCCAGGGATCGAACACTCTGATGCGCGCCCTGAAGCCGGAAAGCACCCGGCGCAGCGCCTTGCCGAGATCACCGAACCCGACGATGCCGATCTCGGAACCGGCGATCAGCCGCGCACTCGCATTGCCCTCCCCGCCCCAGAGCTCGTTTCCCTCGCGGAAGGCGACGTCCGCATCGACGATGCCGCGCGCCAGGGCCAGCGCAAAGCCGAGACCGATTTCGGCGACCGGCTCGGCAAAGACCTGGCCGGTCGTCACGACATGGATACCGCGCTCAAAGAGCACGTCATAGGGCATGTTGTTGAGAAGATTGCTCTCGACGTTGAGGATCGAGCGGAGAGCCGTCATTCTGGCGAGCGTTTCGGCCGAAAGCGGCGGCTGGCCGATGATGTAGCGCGCCCGGCCGAGGATCTCGTCACCGAGACCGGCGATATTCTCCGGATCGGCTTCGACGATCTCGTATTTCGCATGCAGTTCGGCGCGCGCCTTGTCGCTGAAGATCAGGTCGAGCGTACGCGGCTCGGGCGCGCTGATCGCCAGCGGCCGTTGGGTATTCGTCATGGACATCTCCTCCATCGCAGCGGTGTGCGCCGCCTCGGCTCTTCGATTGATAGCGTCTGTGCGCGACGCTTTCCAGCTCATGGTCTTTCGATGCGTCACATCGAGGCGGCGGCGCTGTCGAAAGCGGCATTTGCCTATCAGATAAGCACTTGAATTGCCTTGGCATTTCAAACGGTTTTCGTTGACGACGCAAGCTCCTTGAACTAGCCTGAGCGCGTGTCTTTGAACCATGTCTGGTGCCGGCAGCCGCCGCATACCGGAAAACCTACGAGGGGATCGAGCAATGAAATCAGCACCGAAGAGCGGCCTTCTTGCTTTGGCCGCCATAGCGCTTCCGGCCGTTGCCTCCGCCCATCCTGCGATCGGCGAAGCGGCGGGCTTCAGCCATGGCTTTGCCCATCCGATATCTGGCCTCGATCATATCCTCGCCATGGTGATGGTCGGCGTTTTCGCCTTTCAGCTCGGCGGCCGCGCCGCATGGCTCGTGCCGACGACCTTCGTTCTGGTGATGGCGCTCGGCGGTGTCCTCGGCGTTGCCGGCATCAATGTTCCCTTCGTTGAAACCGGTATCGCGCTTTCCGTTGTCGTGCTCGGCGCCGTTGTGGCGTTCAATGTCAAGGCGCCGCTCGCCGCAGCGCTCGGAGTCGTCGGCCTATTCGCCATCTTTCACGGTCACGCACACGGGGCCGAAATGCCGGAGAATGCGACCGGCGCCGCCTATGCTGCCGGTTTCATGATCGCCACCGCACTGCTGCATTTCGCCGGCCTGGGCCTTGGCTATCTCGTGGGTCGCGCTGGAGAACGCCAGGGTGCCTTCGTGACGCGCGTCGCCGGCGGCATTGCCGCCATATCGGGCATCGGCATCCTGGCCGGCCTGATCTAGGCCTGGCAGCCTTCCGGCCGCCTTCGGCATCACTTATATCTCACAGTCCGATCGGAACGCCCGGCATGCGCATTGCCGGGCGTTTTTTCGTGGCGGCAAATTGATGTGGACTTGACCCAAATCAAATCCGGCCATGTGGCGTCGGGCTATATCTGACGCACGATCAACGAACGGACATCCAAATTGACGCAGGGGTCGTCTTGCCGATTGTCGGCGAGGTGCGAAAGTCAGTATAGTAATTTCAGAAATTTCTGAAATCACAGACGTCACGGAAATAGCAATGAACCTTCCGCCTCTCGTCCAGTCCTTCGTTCTCCATTTCGGTGAAATGGGCTCCCGCTGGGGTATCAACCGCACGGTCGGCCAGATCTATGCGCTGCTCTTCGTCTCTCCCGCGCCGCTTTGCGCCGAAGAGATCGCCGATTCCCTCAGTATCTCGCGGTCCAATGTTTCGATGAGCCTGCGCGAATTGCAGGCCTGGAACCTCGTCCTTCTCAAGCACAAACCGGACGATCGCCGCGATTTCTTCACGACCCCCGATGATGTTTGGCATATATTGAGGACACTCGCCGAGGAGCGAAAGAAGCGCGAAGTCGATCCGACGCTGTCCGTTCTGCGCGAAATCCTGATGCAGCGCCCTGCTAGCGATGCCGAACGATATGCGCAGGAGCGCATGGGCGAGATGCACACGCTGATCGAACAGCTGACGCATTGGTATGAAGACGTAAAACAACTTGAAACGGAAAGGCTGGCAACGCTACTCTCGCTGGGTGCGAAAGTGACCAAGCTTCTGGAGGCCAAGGACCGGGTCATCTCGCTCGGCCGCAGCCGCCGGCCCAATCCTGCGAACAAGAGTTAGCGCCATGGGCAGTGCTTTCTTCGACGCGAGAGACAGACAAGAGGCTGGGCCGCGGGATGGCGATGCCGTTTCGTCCCGCGGCGGCGCTGCGAATGGCGGGCTCCGCAAAGCGGCGATGCTGCAGGCGCTGGCTGCCGTCTTGTGGATTCCTCAAGCCGGATTGCTGGCCGTCTCGGTCGGCCGTATCGCCGGTGGCGGTGGATTGGCTGACGTCCTCTGGCCTGCCTTCGGCATTCTTCTTCTTGGGATTGCAAAAAGCTGTCTCGATGCGGCTGGCGGCCGCCTCGCCTTTCATGCCGCCCGCACCGAGCTCAGCCGGAGGCGGCAACTTGCCGCCGCTACACTGTCGCTATCCTCGCCGCTCGATCGTACTCGGCCGGCCTCCGGCAAGGCCGCAAGCGTGCTCGGCGAACAGGCCGAACTCATCGTACCCTATCTTGCCCGTTTTCAGCCGGCACGGCTGAAGGCGAGCCTCGTGCCGCTCGTCATCCTTGCCTTCATCCTCCCCGTCTCGTGGATTGCCGCGCTGGTCCTGCTGTTCGCAGCGCCGCTGATCCCCGTTTTCATGGCGCTGATCGGCTGGCGCGCCCAGGCTGCAAGCGAAAAGCAGCTCGTCGCGACCGGCGGCCTCAATGGCTTCCTGCTCGATCGGCTGCGCGGATTGGCGACGATCCGCGCGCTCGACGCGGTGGATGCAACCGCGCTCAGGCTGCGTTCAGAGGCGGATTCGCTGCGCACGCGTACCATGGCAGTGCTGAAGATCGCCTTTCTCTCCGCGGCCGTGCTCGAACTTTTCGCCGCGCTCGGCGTGGCGATGATTGCCGTCTATGTCGGCTTCAGCCTGCTCGGCGAGATCGGCTTCGGTACCTGGATAGGCCGGCTCGACTTGACCGAGGGACTGTTCATCCTGCTGCTGGCGCCGGCTTTCTTCGAGCCGCTGCGCGAACTTTCGGCCGTCTGGCACGACCGGGCGGCGGGCGAAGCGGCGTTGAAAGCCTTGGACGCCCTCGCTGCCGATGGTTTGTCCATTCGGGGCTCGACTGACGCTTCGGCGCCGGCAGACGCTACGGCACCCGCAATCCGCATCGACAATCTCGCCTTCCGCTACGGGCACGATGAACCATTTGTCCTCGACGATTTCAACCTCGATATCCCAGCCGGCGAACATCTGGCACTTCTCGGCGCGAGCGGTTCCGGCAAATCGACGCTTCTTTCGCTGATGGCAGGACTGGCCCCCATAACCGGCGGCCGCATCGTCATCGGCGGGACCGAGCTCACGGACGACAGTGTCGCGGCCTTGCGCGGCGGCATGGCGTGGATCGGCCAGAAGCCGCATGTCTTTGCCGGCACCATCGCCACCAATGTCGCACTCGGCAGACCCGGCATCGCACGCGACGATGTGTCGATGGCACTGGAGACGGCCAGACTCGGAAGGGTTGCCGAAGCCTATGGCAGCAGGCCGTTGGGCGAAGCCGCCATTGGGCTTTCCGGCGGCGAGGCGCTACGGCTTGCGATCGCGCGCGCAGCCTGCAATCGGCATCTGAAGATCATTCTGGCCGACGAGCCGACCGCACATCTCGACGCTGAGACTGCCGCCGAGGTCACCGAGAGCCTGCTTTCACTCGCCAGGGGACGAACCTTGATCGTTGCGACCCACGATCCGCTGCTTGCCGCCCGCATGCATCGCACTCTGCGCATCGATGCCGATGTTGTTATGAGGGAGGCCGCCGAATGAGCGTCTTGACCACTGATCTCAAGCCGATCCTGCGCCTGTTCCTTGCTGAGCGCCGGCGTTCGCTGCTGCTCGGCGCAGCGCTTTCGGCGGCGACCGTCACCGCCGGCATCGCACTGTTTGGCCTCTCCGGCTGGTTCATCACCGCCACTTCGCTTGCCGGGCTTTCTGCTGCAGCCGCCGTCACCTTCGACGTTTTTGCACCGTCCGCCGGCATCCGCCTGCTCGCCATCGTCCGCACAGCGGCGCGCTATGGTGAGAGGCTTGCAACCCATGAAGCGACGCTCGGCGTGCTCGCCGCCCTTCGCGAAAGGCTGTTTCGCGGCTTTGCCGAACCGGGTGCTGCCCGCGCTCTTCTTCATCGTCCGGCAAGACTGCTCTTCAGATTGACCGCCGATATCGATGCGCTCGACTCCCTCTATCTCCGCATTCTCGTGCCGGCTGCGGTCGCAATCGGTGCAGCATTGGCCGCGAGTGTCGTGCTGGGGCTCATGCATCCTCTGTTTGGCCTGTGTTTCGGCCTCTTTCTCGCCAGCGCCGGTCTTGGCCTGCCGTTGATCGCCGGCCGGGCAGCGCGCATCCATACCCGGCGGCGTGCTTTCGGCATCGAGGCGCTGCGATCGCGGACGATCGATCTCGTCGCCGGCCAAACGGATCTGCTGATGGCCGGACGGCTTGCCGCGCAGACGAGCGCTATCGCTGCGGCCGACGGCTACGCCGCCCGTGCCGATGACCGGCTGAACCGAGTCGAAGCCGGCCTGACATTCGGCTTCGGTCTGGTTTCCACCCTCCTGTTGGCGGGATCTCTCCTTGCCGTCGCTGCCCTTGCAGAGACGAAGGTGATTACCGCGCCGGTCGCAGCCCTTGGGCTTCTCGTCGCCTTCGCGGCCGTCGAACCCTTCGCGGCCCTGCGCCGCGGTGCCCTCGAACTCGGGCGGACGCTGCTTGCTGCAAGGCGCATCGCACCGCGGCTTGCCATCGTGACGGCATCCCAACCGTTGGCGGCGCCTTCGCCCGGATACGCCTTCTCGCTGACGAAGGTTTCCGCCTTTCATGAAAATTCCGCCGTACCGGCGCTCGCGGGCGTCGACCTCGTGCTTAAGCAGGGTGAACGCCTGGCCGTCATCGGCAGCAGCGGCGCCGGCAAGTCGAGCCTGCTTGCCCTTCTTTCCGGTGAGCTGCCGGCAAGGACAGGAACAGTTGCCGCAACGACGGCAACCCTGCTGATACAGCGGACGGAACTGTTCGAGGATAGCCTGCGCGGCAACCTCGCCCTTGCGAACCCGGATGCGAGCGAGGCTCGTCTTTTCGAAGCGCTCGCCGCCGGCGGCCTGCTTGCCGATATCGAGGCCATGCCGCGGGGGATCGACACAAGGCTCGGCGAAAGCGGTCTTGGCCTTTCCGGCGGCCAGTCGCGACGCCTGGCGCTGGCCCGGCTCTTCCTGCGCGACACGCCGCTCTGGCTGCTCGATGAACCCACAGAGGGCCTCGACGGCGTCACTGCCCGCGATGTGCTGTCTCGGCTATCGACCATGGCGGCAGGCCGCTCGCTGGTCATCGCCACGCATATTCGTCGCGAGGCCGCGATCGCAGATCGCATCGCCGTCATCGAAGGCGGCCGCATTTCAGAGGTTTCGCGCCGCGGAGAGGCGGCGTTCGAAAAGGCGCTCGACCGGCTCCGGCCGGACTGAGCGTGAACTTGCATGTTCTCAGGCGCCGGCCGGCGCCTGGGGAAACGCTCTGTACCCCGTGGGACCGTGGGAGAAAGACAATGGAACTAGATATCGTAGCGCTTTCGCGCTTCCAATTCGCGCTGACGGCGCTTTACCACTTCCTGTTCGTGCCGCTGACGCTCGGCCTGTCCGTGCTGCTCGCGATCATGGAAACCGTCTATGTCATGACCGGCCGCCAGATCTGGCGGCAGATGACGAAATTCTGGGGCACGCTGTTCGGCATCAATTTTGTGCTCGGCGTCGCCACCGGCATCGTCATGGAATTCCAGTTCGGCATGAACTGGAGCTACTACAGCTATTATGTCGGCGACATCTTCGGCGCGCCGCTGGCGATCGAAGGCTTGATGGCCTTTTTCCTGGAGGCGACTTTCGTCGGTCTGTTCTTCTTCGGCTGGGACAAGCTGTCGAAGGTGGGCCATCTCGTCGCCACTTGGGCGGTGGCGCTCGGCTCGAACTTCTCGGCACTTTGGATTCTCATCGCCAATGGCTGGATGCAGAACCCGGTGGGATCGGCGCTGAATCCGCAGACGATGCGCATGGAGATCACGAGCTTCTTCGACGTCGTCTTCAACCCTGTCGCCCAGGCGAAGTTCGTCCATACGGTATCGGCGGGTTACGTCTGCGCCTCGGTCTTCGTCCTCGGCGTCTCGGCCTGGTATGTGCTGAAGGGCAGGCATATCGAGCTTGCCAAGCGCTCGATGACGGTCGCCGCCTCCTTTGGTCTTGCCTCGGCGCTCTCGGTCGTCGTGCTCGGCGACGAGAGCGGTTATCTCGCGACGGAAAACCAGAAGATGAAGCTTGCCGCGATCGAGGGCATGTGGAAGACGGAGCCAGCTCCGGCCGCCTTCACCGCCTTCGGCTTCCCGGACCAAGAGGCGCGCGAAACGCATTTCGCCGTTCATATTCCCTGGGTCATGGGCCTGATCGGCACGCGGTCGCTGACGACCGAAATTCCCGGCATCGACAAGCTCGAACAGCAGGCCGAAACCCGCATCCGCGACGGTATCAAGGCTTATGACGCGCTGATGCAGATCCGCGCAGCACCGACGCAGGATCAGGTTGCGCAGGAAGTGCGGACCTCCTTCGAGGATCTTGGCCACGATCTCGGCTATGCCCTTCTTCTGAAGCGTTACGTCGACGATCCGCGCCAGGCGACCGAGGAGCAGATCGTTCAAGCTGCGCGCGATACGATCCCGCATGTGCCGACGCTCTTCTGGTCCTTCCGCGTCATGGTCGGCCTCGGCATGTTCTTCATCCTCCTGACCGCCACCTTCTTCTGGCTGTCGGCGCGGCGCCATCTCGACAAGTACCCGCTGCTGCTGAGGATTGCCGTGCTGGCGATCCCGCTGCCTTGGGTCGCGATCGAATTCGGCTGGGTCGTCGCCGAATTCGGCCGCCAGCCCTGGGTGATCGAAGGCGTGCTGCCGACGGCGGCGGCCGTCTCCAGCCTCGGAGCCAGCGCCGTGCTTTTGACCATCATCGGTTTTGCGACACTCTACACGGTGCTGATCGTCATCGAGATGAGCCTGATGATCAAAGCGATCCGCCAAGGGCCGGAACCGGACGACGAGCCGGAAGCCCGTCTCATTTCCGAAACCCTCGTCCCTGCCGCGGAGTGACGTGCCATGATCCTTCATGAACTCATCGACTATGAAACCCTGCGGATCATCTGGTGGCTGCTGCTCGGCGTCTTGCTGATAGCATTCGCGACGACAGGGGGATTCGACCTCGGCGTCGGCACGCTCCTGCCTTTCGTCGCCAGGACCGATACGGAACGGCGCGTGGCGATCAATACGGTCGGCGCCACATGGGAAGGCAACCAAGTCTGGCTGATCCTCGGCGGCGGCGCCATATTCGCCGCCTGGCCGCCGCTCTATGCGGTTTCCTTCTCAGGCTTTTATCTCGCGATGTTCGCGATCCTTTTCGCGCTCATCCTGCGCCCGGTCGGTTTCAAATACCGGTCGAAGCGGGACAGCGCCCGCTGGCGCAACGGCTGGGACTGGGCGCTCTTCATCGGCGGCTTCGTGCCGTCGCTGATCTTCGGCGTTGCCGTCGGCAACGTGCTGCAGGGCGTGCCCTTCCGGTTTGCCGACGACATGCGGATATTCTACGAAGGCTCGTTCTTCGCTCTGCTCAATCCCTATGCGCTGCTTTGCGGCCTGCTTTCCCTCGCTATGCTGACGATGCATGGTGCGGCCTGGCTGATGCTGAAGGCGAGCGGACCGGTTGCCGAGCGTGCCAGAAGCTATGGCAGCATCGCCGCCCTTGCGGCCATCGTGCTCTTTGCCCTCGGCGGTCTCTTCCTATGGATCGGCGTCGGCGGCTATCGCATTACCAGCGACATCAGCCCGATTGGGCCTTCCAACCCGTTGCTGAAGACCGTGGCGAGTGAAAAAGGCGCGTGGCTTGCCAATTACGGCGCCCATTCGTGGATGATCATTGCGCCCGTACTCGGCTTTGCCGGCGCGGCCTTGGCCTTCATCGCCATGCGGGCAAGACGCGAGGTGATGACGTTGCTTTTCAGCAAGCTGGCGATCTTCGGGATCATCTCGACGGTCGGCCTCTCGATGTTCCCGTTCATCCTGCCCTCTTCGCTCGATCCGCGATCGAGCCTGACGGTCTGGGATGCGTCTTCGAGCCACCAGACGCTGTTCATCATGCTTGTGGTGTCGGCGATTTTCCTGCCGATCATCTTTGCCTACACGGCCTGGGTCTACAAGGTTCTTTGGGGCAAGGTCGATGAGAAATCCATCACCGACAAGAATAGCCACGCCTACTAGAGCGGTTCAATGGAACCGCTCTAACCTTTGATTTTGCGCAATTCCCGGCAAAAGCGCTCCGCGCTTTGCCTGGGAAAACCGCTTCGCACTTTTCCTGGAATTGCTCTGAGGGAGATAAAACAATGTGGTATTTCGCATGGATTCTCGGCCTGCCGCTGGCAGCCGCCTTCGCCGTCCTCAACGCCATGTGGTACGAGCTGATGGATGACGCAGCCAAAAAGAAGGCGTCCGAACCGCGCAAGTAGATGTTGGAAGGGCGCGGGTTCGAGCCGCGCCCTTCTCTATTTATCAGCCTTCCAGCCACTTCACCTGATCGGGCGTCAGCTTGATGTCGAGCGCCGAGAGACTATCCTCCAGCTCGGCGACGGTGCGTGGCCCGATTAGTGGAATGACCGGGAACGGCTGGGCGATCACATAGGCGAGCGCGATGTGGATCGGATTGCGGCCAAGCTTGTTGGCAAGCTCGATGGCGCGGTCGCGGCGGCCGAAGTTGCGCTCGGAATACCAGACGCGGACGATCTCCTCGTCATCGCGCTTGTCGCGGCCGGCGCGGTCGGTGAAGAAGCCGCGACCCTGGCTCGACCAGGCAAAGTTCGGGATCTGCTTCTCGTTCAGCCACTTTTTCCAGTCGTCGTCGGACGCCGCGACGCAGCCGGCCCAGATCGGGTCGAGCATCTCGGCAAGCGAGAAGTTGTTGGAGAGCGCTGCCGGCGCCGCCTTGCCGGTCTTTTCGGCATAGGCGATCGCCTCGTCGAAACGCGCCCGCGTCCAGTTCGAGCCGCCGAAGATGCCGCGGATGCGGCCACGTTTGACTTCGGCATCCATGGCATCGACGAATTCGCCGACAGGCACGTCGGTATTGTCGCGATGCATGAAATAGACGTCGACATAGTCGGTCTTCAACCGGGCAAGCGACTGGTCGAGCTGCTTTGCGATCATATCTGGATAGCAGAGCGGCGAATGGGCGCCCTTGCCGATCAGGACGATCTCCTCGCGTGGCACCTTGCGGCTGGTGTGCCAGTCACCGAATATCGTCTCCGTCTTGCCGCCGCCATAGACATAGGCCGTGTCGAAGGCATTGCCCCCGGCCTCGTAGAAGGCATCGAGCGTCAGCGAGGCAGAGGCGAAGTTCGGGAAGAACTCGAAGCCGAGGGTGACGACCGAGGCCGGTTTGGAAATGCCGGGGATCTGACGCTGCGGAATGCTGTTGCCCTGTTTGACGGTGCCGCCGGCAATGTTGGCCGTGCGCTTGGCCGCTTTCTCGACGCCATATTCAAGACCGATCGTGGTGCGCCACTGGTCGAGCACACGCAGGTTCCCGATCGAATCCGCCCAGCTCATGCCAGGAGAGGTGAACTCGGTCTTGCCTGCGCGGATGGCATCGCCCGCCGCATCGGCCTCGAAGGAATAGAGCCAGCGGTCTTCTTTGATTTCGACGGTTTCCTGCTTGCCGCCCTTGAAGATCTCGATCTTGCCGACGCCGCCCTTGTGACCGGAGGCGAACCAGAAGTCCGCGACCTCGATCCGGCCTTCGGAGCCGATGATGCGCAGGACGTTGTCCTGCTGGGCCATGATCGAGCAGGAGACTTCGGCGATGATCTCGTTCGGGAACTTGAGCACCGCAGATGCCCATTCATCGACGCCGCTCTGGCCGAGATAGGCGACACCCGAAACCTTCTCCGGTTCGAGGAAGGCCTTGCCCTCTGCGGCGCCAGCGATCAGTCTCGCCATCGAGACCGGATAGCCGCCAACATCGAGAATGCCGCCGCCGGCGGTATCATTGGCAAAAAGCCGGTGCTCCGGCTTGTAGCTGCCCATGTTGAAACCGAAACTCGAGCGGATGATGCGGACGGTGCCGATGATCCCGCTCTTGATCAGCTCGACCAGCTTTTCCGTCTGCGGATGCACGCGATACATGAAGGCCTCGCCGGCAAAGACGCCGGCCTTCTTGGCTTCGTAATAGACGGCTTCGGCGTCATAGGCCGAAAGCGCGATCGGCTTCTCGACGAGGATATGCTTGCCCGCGCGCGCGGCCTTGATCGCCCATTCGGCATGGCCGGTGTGAGGGGTGGAGATATAGACCGCGTCGACCTCCTTGTCGGCAAGCAGCGCCTCGTAGCCGTTAACGATGCGGGCGCCGGGGAAGTTTTCGGTAAGTCCGGGCTTGTCGGGATTGCGGGTGGCGATCGCCACCAGTTTGCCGGTGCGCGAATGGGCGACGCCGTCTGCAAAGGTGCGGGCGATGGTGCCGGGGCCGATGATGCCCCAACGGATCGGTTGATCGGAAGTCATGGAAAGTCCTCTTTCGTCTTTCTGCCTTGGGATTGGTTTAGCGAAGCCGTCTGCCGGCGCTGTCGAAAAGGAATGTGCGGCTGGCGGGAAGGCCGACCGTCAGGGTTTCGCGATCACCTGTCGTGCGCGACTCCGGCCGCTCGATGATCAGCTGCTCGTCGCCAATGGCGGCATAGATGTAGCTGGTATTGCCGAGATGTTCGGCGACGTCGACATTGACGACGAGATTCGCATCGCCAGAGCCCGCATCGACGAAATGTTCGGGACGGATGCCGAGCGTCACTTTCGCACCGGCTTCGACGCCATCGGCGATGGGCAGCGAGAGGCGTGTATTGCCCTCGCTCTCCAGCGCAATTACCGCCATGCCCGGCTGCGTCTCGACCACCATGGCCTTGAGGAAATTCATCTTCGGCGAGCCGACGAAGCCGGCGACGAACTGATTGGCCGGATCGTCGTAAAGATCGAGCGGCGCGCCGATCTGCTCGATATTGCCGGCGCGCAGCACGACGATCCTGTCGGCCAGCGTCATCGCTTCCGTCTGGTCGTGGGTGACGTAGATCATCGTCGTGCCGAGCTGCTTGTGCAGCCGTGATATTTCGACGCGCATCTGCACGCGCAGTTCGGCGTCGAGGTTCGATAGCGGCTCGTCGAACAGGAAGACCTCCGGTTCGCGCACGATGGCGCGGCCGATCGCGACGCGCTGGCGCTGGCCGCCGGACAGCTGCTTCGGCCGCCGCTTCATCAGCTCGTTGATCTGCAGGATCTCGGAGACATGGCGCACGCGCCGCTCGGTGTCGGCCTTCGGATTGCCGTTCATGCGCAGGCCGAAGCTCAAGTTCTCCTCGACGGTCAGGTGCGGATAAAGCGCATAGGACTGGAACACCATGGCGATGCCGCGGTCGGCCGGCTCGACGTCATTGACGACCCTGCCGCCGATCCGAAGCTCGCCCGAGGTAATATCCTCGAGGCCGGCGATCATCCTGAGCAGGGTGGATTTGCCGCAACCGGACGGGCCGACGAAGACGACGAATTCGCCGTCTTTCACCTCCAGATTGGCCCCGTGAATGATCTCAAAGCCGCCGAAGCGCTTGACGATATTGCTGAGTGATAGCTCTGCCATGCGGCCTCCCAGATTATTTGATTGCGCCGGCCGCGATGCCGGCGATGAAATGGCGTTGCAGGGCCACGAAGACGACGAGGATCGGTGCCGTCAGCAGCACGGCCCCCGCCATGATGCCGCCCCACGACACTTTGGTGAGGCCGATCAGCGTTCCCAATGCCACTGGCGCCGTCATCATTCCTGGCTTGGAATTGATCAGCAGCGGCCAGAGATAGTTGTTCCACGAGGCGAGGAAGAGAATGATCGCGAGTGCAGCCATGGTCGGTCGCGCCAGCGGCAGGGCGATGCGCAGGAAGATCTGCCATTCCTTGACGCCCTCGACGCGGGCCGCATCGAAGAGTTCGCCCGGCATCATCGAGAAGGATTGCCGCATGAACAGCACGCCGAGCGAGTTGAAGAGCGGCGGCACGATCAGCGCCACCCAGGTGTTCGCCAGCCGAAACTCGCGCGCCACCATGATGAACTGCGGGATGACGACCACGGAGAACGGCAGGGTGATCGTGCCGAGGATGATGGCGATGACGATCGAGCGACCGACGAAACGGTAACGCGCCAGAGCCCAGCCCGCCATCGAGGTCAAGAACACGGACAGGAAGGTGTAGATGATTGCGACGCCGATGGAGATCACCATCGCGCCAATGAAATCGGTGTCGGCCTGCAGGTTTTTGAAGTTCTCGACGAAATTGGTCGAAGGCCAGAGTACGATCTCAGGGCTGAAGATGCCGTTGTCGGGCATAGTCGAGAAAACGAACATCATCCAGAGCGGAAACAGCCAGATGAGTGCAAGCGGCGCCAGCGCCGCATGCAGCGCGATCTGGCGCAGGAGGAGGGATTGCGATTTGGATTTCATTTCGGATCCCTCCCGAGCCAGAGATTGAGAAGCGAGATCGTCACGGCAAGGGCCGCCATCGTGTAGGCGATCGCCGAGGCATAGCCGAAGTTGAGCGAAGTGAAGCCTTGGCGGTAGAGAAAGAGACCCATCGTCTCTGTGCCGCCGCCGGGGCCGCCGCGATTGGTGATGAGGAAAGGCTCTGTGAAGAGCTGCATCGTGCCGATGACCGAGAGCACCACGCAGAAGAGGATGATCGGTTTCAGGAGCGGCAGGGTGATGTGGAAGAACTGCTGCACCTTGCCCACGCGGTCGAGCGTCGCCGCCTCGTAGACATCATCGGGAATCGCCTGCAGGCCGGCAAGAATGATGATGGCGTTATAGCCCGCCCAGCGCCACGTGACCGCGAGGATGATGACCGCCATCGCGGCATTGGCATTGTCGAACCATGACACCGGACTGAAGCCGATGGCTGAAATCAGCTTGTTGATGATGCCGAAATCGAGGCTGAACATCAGGCGGAACACCGCGGCATAGGCAACTTCGCCGACGACGACGGGCGCGAAGAAGGCGAAGCGGAAGAGCGGGCGCGCTTTGAGTAGCGGCGAGTTGAGCAGCACGGCCATGACGGTCGCAAGCGCGATCATGACAGGCACCTGGATCACCAGGATGATCAGCGTGTTGTAAAGTGCATTATAGAAGGCCGGATCGTAGAAAAGCCGGCCCCAATTGGCCTGGAAACTGAATTTCCACGGGTTGATGCGCGTGTTCTGGAAGGAAATCAGGAACGAGTCGATAATCGGCCAGACCCAGAAGGCGGCGAAAACCAGCAGATAGGGAGCGAGGAACGCATAGGCGCTCCGGGTTCTGAACGGCATTCAGCCTCCTCCTCACGAAACGAACGAATGACCGGCCGCATTGCGGGCCGGGGAAAGCCGGGCGCCGAGGCGCCCGGCATCGTCATTCATTGCGCGATCGGAAGGCCGGTCGCAGAGGCGATCTGCTTGGCGGCATCATCAAGAGCCGCCTTGGCATCCGGGTAACCGCCGGCGAAGAACTTCGTCTGCGTCGCTTTGAAGATGGCCTCGGCATCGCTCTGGAAGGCCGTGCCGCGGCTGGGCACGATCTTCGGCAGCGTCGCCAGGATATCGGCCCAGACCTTCTGGCCGCCCCAATAGGGCAGAGCTTCGCTGACGAAGGGATCCTTCTCGGCCGAAAGCAGCGACGGAACCAGGCCGAATTCCTTCAGCATGGTGACCTGTCCCTCGTTGGTGCCGAGGGCGTAATTGACGAATTTCCAGGCCGCTTCCTTGTTTGCTGACGTTGCCGAGATGGCGAGCGAGGAACCGCCGAGATTGGCGGCATGCGGGCCATCGGCTGTCAGGCTCGGCATCTTGTAGACGCCCCACTTGCCCTTGAGATCGGGTGAGGTGGAGCGCACAGTGCCCTCATACCAGCCGCCATACATCTGGCTCGCGGCCTTGCCGGCGGTATTGGCCTGGATCTTTTCGTCCCAGTTGGCCGCTGTCAGCGTGCCGGCGTCCTTCATTTCCTTCACTTTTTGAAGCGAGGCGACGCAGGCCGGCTGGTTGATGGTGATGTTCTGGCCATCGGTCGAGAAGTAGCCGCAGCCCTGTTCATTGGCGATCATGCGGAACCATTCGCTGTCACCGTTGAAATCTGCCTGCGCCATGACGACGCCGGGATTGGCGGCGGAAATCTTCTTGCCAGCGGCGATGAAATCGTCCCAGGTGCTGATGGTGCTCGGATCGACGCCTGCTTTTTCGTAGAGATCGCGGCGATAGAACACGGCGACAGGGCCGGAATCCCACGGCATCGCGTAAGCGACATCGCCAACTTCAAGCTCGGTGCGCTTGAAATCGGGGAATTTTGCCTGGATGTCTGGGGTATAGCCGAGCTCCTTCAGGTTGGCGAAGCAATCCGGGAAACGGGTCCAGAAGATTTCAGCCTCGAAATTCTCGACACTGACAATATCGGGCAAACCGTCGCCGCCGGCGGCGCAGGCGGCGAGCATCTTGTCGAAGACCTGGCCATTTCCAAGATCCTCGACGGTGACCTTGATATCGGGATACTGTTTGTTGAAGCCTGGCAGCGTGGACTTCAATGCCGACGCGGCGACATTCCAGCTCCAGATGGTGAGATTGGCCGACTCAGCGAAGGCGGAGCCGGAAGCAAGCAAGGCGACAGCCGCTGTCGCAGCGAGAAGTTTGAAGCGCATTGAAAATCCTCCCTTTTCAATTGCCGATCTTTCACGAACGCGATTAAACTAACTGCAAGGGAGCGGCTGTCTCCTAAAAAAGGAATATGGATTTGGCGGAAAGTAAGATCGGCACGAGTGCAATCTACCGGCCCGGCGCCAGCAGCATCGAGGGTTCGCCGACGGCGCTGCAGATGTTTCACGCCCATCCGCTCGTCATGGCCATGCCGCACTGGCACGCGCAGGTCGAGATCAACTATGTCATGCGCGGCAGTGTGCGTTACCGGATGAGCGACCACGAATTCCGGCTGAATGCCGGTGAAATGTGCCTCTTCTGGGGTGGACAGCCGCATCAGATGGACGAATCCTCAGATGATTCGCTCTATGCCGGTGCCCACCTGCCGCTCGTCTATTTCTTCCGGCTGCGCCTGCCGCTCAGCATTTCCAGCCGGCTGATGAAGGGCGATACGCTGCTGACCTCGGCAACTGATGCCGCCGACAACGAGAACTTCGCCCGCTGGTTCCGCTATTCCAAGTCCGGCGATGCCGCCATGGCCCAGCACGCCGTCGATGAATTGCTGCTGCGCATCGAGCGCATCGCGCTCGAACCCTATTCGATGACGACATCGAATACGACCGTCAGCCTGGAAGGCGATCAGCCGCATCCCAATTCCTCGCGCAGCGTTGCGCGCATGTGCGATTTCATCGCCGCTAACTTTCTGCAGGATATCGATTCGGTCGATATTGCCCGCGCCGCCGACCTGCATCCGAAGTATGCCATGAACCTTTTCAAGCGGTCGACCGGCATGACGCTCAGCAAATATGTGACGCTGCTTAGGCTGTCGCGCGCCCAGGCGATGCTGATGAGCGAAGGCGCCAACGTGCTGCAGGTGGCGATGGACAGCGGCTTCGGCTCGATCAGCGCCTTCAACAAATCCTTCCGCCACATCGCCGGCATGTCGCCCTCGGATTTTCGCCGCGATATACGACTGGTAACGAGCATCCCCGCCAGCGCCTTCCGCAACTAGCAGCTAGGTGCCGTTTATCGTTTCTCGGCAAGCTCGACCTGGATCCCATCCGGATCGCGCACGAAAGCGACCCTGTGCAGCACCTCGGCATTAACAGCCAAGCGCGGTCGCTCCTTGATCTCGACGCCAGCCTGTTCCAGCCGGACGAATGTTTCCTCGACGCTTTCGAACAGGAAGGTCAGATGACGCAGACCGGCCGTGCCCTCCGGCACATCCACCGCCCTTGCCGCCCCGCCAGCCGGCGCGAAGATCTCGAGCATGCCGCCGCCGGCATCGAGAAATGCGATTTCAGAGCCATCGGCCGTCACCTTGCGCAGATGCAGGCGCAGACCGAGCAAGCCGCAGTAAAAATCGACGGCGCGATCCATGTCGCTGACCGTCATGCCGACATGCTCGAAGGACTTCAGCATGGGAGCGCCCTTCCCTGCTCAGACGCCAGCCGCGCGCCGTTCCTCTTCCGGAAGCCAGGATCGGTAGAGCGGATGATCGGCAGCGATCGGCATCGGCGTCGGCCGGCCAGTGCGCTGCGAGAAATAGGCTGCCGTCACCAACTCCAGTGAATTGCGGGCATCCTGCAGCGTCACCGGCGGATCTGTATCCTCGACGATCGCCTTGTGGAAGAGCTCGAACTGGCGGGTGTAGCCATCCTCGCCGGACACATAGCCAGCGAGCGCCTCATCGATCCGCGCCTGATGTTCCTCTGTCCCGGCGACGAACGTCCACGGATCGCGGCCCATCGTATAAGGCTCGATGATGCTTTCGGCGACGAGGTCATTGAAGCAGAAGCGCAGCCGCGAAATCTCCTTGCGCGAACCGAGCGTCATCGACAACGTCGCCAGCGAACCGTTTTGCATCTTCACCGAAAGCGCAGCGGTATCCTCCACCTCGATCGGATTGACCAGTGTCGCGCCATAGGAAAACACCTCGGCGCACGGGCCGTGCACATAATTCAGCATGTCATGGGCGTGAATGGCGTGGCCGAGAAGTCCGCCGCCAAGCTCGGTCGCCCATTTGCCGCGCCATGGCACTGCGTAATAATCCGGGCCACGCCACCAATGTGTCTCGATCGTCGTCAGGAACGGCTTGCCGGCGAGGCCTTGCTCAATCAGCAGCTTCAGCTTCTGCAGGCCGGAGCCATAGCGATACTGGAAGATCGGCATCAGCTTCCTGCCGGGGAAGCGGGCAAGGATGCGCTCCATCTCGTCGACCTCTGCGATCGACCCGAAGAGCGGCTTCTCGCAGATCACGTGCTTGCCGGATTCGATACCCTTGCGGCAGAGTTCGAAATGCGAGCTCGGCGGCGTCGAAATGTCGATGATGTCAAGATCGTCGCGGGCAAACAGAGAATCGGCATCCTGCGTGTAATCGCCGATCCCGAATTCTTCGCAAAGCGCCTTGCCGCGCTCCTCGTCGAGCGAGCAGAGCACCGGGACCTCGAAGAGATCCTTGTTCCAGCCGAAGCCGGTCAGATGCCGCGAGGCGATGCCTGCGCCGATAACCCCGACGCGCAATTTCCTGGCCATGATATTCTCCTCAGCGGGCGCCGATGCGCGCGGCTTTCGCTTGGGCTTCGAGCGAAAGGCGGCAGACTTCAAAAACGTGATCATGGGTCATCGCCGTCTGAGTGCGATTGCCGACGTCGGCGGTGAAAGCGTCGAAATAATCGAGTTTTTCGCCGCTGCAATCGATATGGGTCATTTCCTTGCCGTTGACGAGGAAGAGGTGATCTTTGCCCGGCCGGCCGGCGATATCGATATATTTTCGCAGCTCGATATAGCCTTCGGTACCGAGGATGGTGAGGCGTCCGTCGCCCCATGTGGGCAACGCCTCCGGCGTGAACCAGTCGACGCGGACATAACCCGCTGCATTGTCGGAGCGCAGCAGCACCTCGCCAAAATCCTGGAAGGCGGGCTTGTCGGGCATGCCGAAATTGCCGATCGAGCTGGCGATGACCTCACCCGACGTCGAGCCGGTATAGAACAGGAACTGGTCGACCTGATGCGAGGCAATATCGACAATGATTCCGCCGAAAGCTTCCGGATCGAAGAACCAGTCCGGCCGCGTCGGCAGTTGCAGCCGATGCGGGCCGACGCCGAGGGTCTGGATCACCTTGCCGATCGCGCCTTCCTTTACCAGCTTGCCGGCCTTGACGGCGGAGCGCACGCAATGGCGCTCGGAAAAGCAGATGGAGAAGATCTTGCCGGTTTCGGCAACGGTCTTCCTGACCTCCTCGAGCTGGGCGAAGGTCGTCACACCAGGCTTGTCGGTCATCACGTCCTTGCCGGCCCTCATCGCCCGGATGGCGAGACCGGCGCGGTCGCGCGGGATCGCCGCGATGCAGATGACGTCGATCGACGGATCGGCGAACAACGTCTCCCGGTCGATCTGCGGCGCATCGGGATAAGTCTTCTCGAAGGTCTCGCGCAATGCCGGTACCGAGGTCTGAGGGCAGTAGCCAACGAACTCGCCGCCTGATGCGAGCAATCCCTTCACGTGATCGAACGTATGCCCATGGTCGATTCCGACGACGGCAAATCTCAACATCGCTGCAATATCCTCCTGGGATTTTCGTGCGGCCGGCCGACGCCGGCATCCTCCATGTCGGCCAAAACAGATAACGAAAGTTGGCTCCTGTCAAGGTGAGGTGAGGGGTGAAATCGTCAGTGCCTATATCTAAGCATTTGTAAAATAAACGTTATTATGTATCTAAATAGTTATTTATCGCATTGTTGACCGGAATTCCGGCGGCGGCCGTCCTTTCGATCCAAACCGGCAAAAGTCTTTTTCCCCCGCCTATCTTGCTCCTTCTCCACGAATGTGATCGATTTCGCCCGCAGCCGGGCTGGAGGGCGGCAACGATCTCGAAATTCTTCAAGAGCGCTCCCCGCTTGCCTATAACGGAGGATCACCATGTCTCGTCCCCTTCTCGATGCCGCCGCTTCGGGCGGCCTTTTCGTCGGCCGCTCCTGGAATCCCGAGGTAGCCGGCCCGAGCATCGTGACGCTTCGCGAGGGAATGATCATCGATATCACCTCGCGCGAGGCGCCGACGCTGAGCGCGCTGCTGGAGAGGCAGGACGCTGCGGCCTTCGTCCGCGCCGCAAATGGCAAAGCGATCGGCACGCTGGAAGAGATTGCCGCCAACAGCACCGGAGCACCCGATGCCGCTCGTTCCTACCTTCTCGCGCCCGTCGACCTGCAGGCGGTTAAGGCCTGCGGCGTCACCTTCGCGCAGTCGATGATCGAGCGCGTCATCGAGGAGAAGGCAGCCGGCAACCCCGATCGCGCCGCGTCTATCCGTGAGCGCGTCAGTGCGCTGATCGGCGGCAGCCTCACCAATCTCAAGGCCGGTTCGCCTGAAGCCGCCAAGGTCAAACAGGCCCTGATCGACGAGGGCATGTGGTCGCAATATCTCGAGGTCGGCATCGGCCCCGATGCCGAGGTCTTCACCAAGGCGCCGGTGCTCTCTTCCGTTGGGTGGGGTGCCGATGTCGGCCTGCATCCGATCTCCACCTGGAATAATCCCGAACCGGAAATCGTGCTTGCAGTCAACGGCCGCGGAGAGATCAAAGGCGTGACGCTCGGCAACGACGTCAATCTGCGTGACGTCGAGGGCCGCTCGGCGCTCTTGCTCGGCAAGGCCAAGGACAACAACGCTTCCTGCTCGATCGGACCCTTCATCCGCCTTTTCGATGCCGGTTACGGCCTGGATGACGTGCGCAGGGCCGAGCTCGACCTGAAGGTGTCAGGCGAGGATGGTTTCGTCCTGCACGGCAAAAGCTCGATGTCGCAGATCAGCCGCGATCCGACCGATCTCGTCAAACAGACGCTTGGGCCCCATCATCAGTATCCTGACGGTTTCATGTTGTTTCTCGGCACGTTGTTTGCACCGACGCAGGATCGCGACGCATCGAAGCAGGGCTTCACTCACAAGATCGGCGATGTTGTCGAGATTTCCTCGGCGGGGCTCGGCACGCTCGTCAACACCGTGCGTCTCTCCACCGAATGCCCGCCATGGACATTTGGCATTTCGGCGCTGATGGGCAATCTCGCGAAGCGCGGGCTGCTCTAACTACTGGTTTCGCCGTCTGCCCTGAAGCAGATCCAGCACCGAGTTTGCGGCCTCGAGAACATTTGTTCCCGGGCCGAACACAGCGGCAACGCCATGTTCCTGCAGGAATTCATAGTCCTGCCGGGGAATGACGCCGCCGCAGACGACGATGATATTCTCGCCGCCCTGCTCCTTCAGCCTGTCGATCAACTGCGGCAGCAGCGTCTTGTGGCCGGCTGCGAGCGATGAAACGCCGACGACGTTGACCCTTTCGCCAAGGGCCATTTCTGCAGCCTCTTCCGGCGTCTGGAATAGCGGCCCGGCGAGCACGTCGAAGCCGATATCGCCGAAGGCCGAGGCGATCACCTTGGCGCCGCGGTCATGCCCGTCCTGGCCGAGCTTGGCCACCATGATCTTCGGCCTGTGCCCCATTGTTTCCGTTACCTCCGCCATGCGGGTCTTCAGCACGGCGAGCTCCGGCTCGCTGCGATAGGCATCGCCGTAGACGTCCTTGATGACCTCAGGCGTTGCGGCGTGATCGCCGAAGGCCTGCCGCATCGCATCCGATATCTCGCCGACGGTGGCGCGTGCGCGCGCCGCCTCGACGGCAGCGGCGAGAAGATTGCCTTGCCCGCTGCGGGCGACCTCCGAAAGGGCAGCAAGCGCCTCAGTGGCCTTCGCGCCATCACGCCGTCGTTTCGTTTCCTCGATCCGGCGGATCTGGGCGCTGCGGACCGCCGCATTGTCGATCGCCAGGATGTCGATCTCTTCCTCGGTCTCAAGGCGGTATTTGTTGACGCCGACGATGACCTCCTCGCCCTTGTCGATCGCCGCCTGGCGGCGGGTCGCGGCCTCTTCGATCAGCCGCTTCGGCAGTCCCTCGTTGACGGCCTTCGTCATCCCGCCAAGCACCTCGACCTCCTCGATCAGCGCCCAGGCCTTGTCGGCAAGTTCCTTCGTCAGGCTTTCGACGTAGTAGGAGCCGGCGAGCGGATCGACCACTTTCGTCACGCCGGTTTCGTGCTGCAGGATAAGCTGGGTGTTGCGGGCGATGCGGGCGGAAAATTCCGTCGGCAGTGCAATCGCCTCGTCGAAGGAATTGGTGTGCAGCGACTGCGTGCCGCCGAGCACGGCTGACATCGCCTCGAAGGCGGTGCGGACGATGTTGTTGTAGGGATCTTGCTCCTGCAGCGACACGCCTGATGTCTGGCAATGCGTGCGCAGCATCAGCGAGGACGCCTTCTTCGGCTGGAACTCCTCCATGATGCGGGTCCAGAGCAGCCGGGCGGCGCGCAGCTTCGCCGCCTCCATGAAGAAGTTCATGCCGATCGCGAAGAAGAACGAAAGCCTTCCGGCGAAATCATCGACGTTGAGGCCCTTGGCGATCGCTGCCCGGACATATTCGCGGCCATCGGCCAGCGTGAAGGCTAGTTCCTGCACCAGCGTCGCGCCGGCCTCCTGCATGTGATAGCCGGAGATGGAGATCGAGTTGAACTTCGGCATCTCCTTTGCCGTATATTCGATGATGTCGGCGACGATCCGCATCGAGGGTTCGGGCGGATAGATATAGGTGTTGCGGACCATGAACTCCTTGAGGATGTCGTTCTGGATGGTCCCGGAAAGTTCAGATCTCGAAACGCCCTGTTCCTCGCCCGCCACGATGAAGGAGGCAAGAATCGGGATGACGGCGCCGTTCATCGTCATCGACACGGAAATCTTTTCGAGTGGAATGCCGTCGAACAGGATCTTCATGTCCTCGACACTGTCGATCGCCACGCCGGCCTTGCCGACATCGCCTTCGACGCGCGGATGGTCGCTGTCATAGCCGCGATGGGTGGCGAGGTCGAAGGCGACCGAGACCCCTTGCTGGCCGGCAGCAAGCGCTTTGCGATAGAAGGCGTTTGACGCCTCGGCCGTCGAGAAGCCGGCATATTGGCGGATCGTCCAGGGCCGGCCGGCATACATCGTCGCGCGCGGCCCGCGGGTAAACGGCGAAAAACCGGGCAGCGAGCCGAGATGTTCGGCGCCATCGAGATCCTCGGCCGTATAGAGCGGCTTGACGGCAATGCCTTCCGGAGTTTGCCAGGTCAGCGTTTCGGGCGAGGCGCGCAGTTCCTTCTGCGCAAGTTCCGCCCAATCCGACAGCGTCTTCTCAGTCATGCGTCTCCTCCGGCTTTTTTCATCCGCAGCCTACCATTTCACAGGCGCCTCGTGCGATACAGCCTTAGGATATTTAATGCGGCAAATCATTGATTTCCATCGCCGGCCCTGGGACCTGCCTCATGAAGACAATGCAGATCTATGCCTTCGACATGAATTGCGTCGGCCATATCAACCACGGCCTCTGGACGCATCCGCGCGACGGGTCTCTCCGCTATACCGATCTCGACTACTGGACGGAATTTGCCGAAACCGCCGAGCGCGGCAAGCTCGACGGCATCTTTCTCGCCGATATCGTCGGCCTCTACGATGTGTACACGGGCGGCCCGACGCCTGTCATTGAGACGGCGGCGCAGATCCCGGTCAACGATCCGCTGATCCCGATTTCGGCGATGGCCCATGTCACCAAGCATCTCGGTTTCGGCGTCACCGTCAACACTACCTACGAGCCGCCTTTCCTGCTGGCGCGGCGCCTGTCGACGCTCGATCATCTGACCAAGGGACGGATCGGCTGGAACATCGTCACCGGCTATCTAGACAGTGCCGCGCGCGCCATGGGCTTTGACAAGCTGCCGGAACATGATGCGCGGTATGACGCAGCCGAGGAATATCTCGAGATCGTCTATAAGCTCTGGGAGGGCAGTTGGGACGACGACGCGGTCCTGCGCGACAAGGCGGGCGGCATCTATGCCGATCCGTCGAAGGTACGCGCCGTTCGTCACGACGGCAAATATTACAGGATGGAAGGCATTCATCTTTCCGAGCCCTCTCCGCAACGCACTCCCCTCCTCTTTCAGGCAGGCGCTTCTGCCCGCGGGCAGGATTTTGCCGCCCGCCACGCCGAATGCGTCTTCATCGCCGCGCCCAATCCGAAGGCGGCCAGGCCGACTGTCGACGCGCTGCGGACAAAGGCGGAGCGATTCGGCCGCGGCGCCGGCGCATTGAAGATCCTGAACCTGATCACTGTCGTCGTCGGGCGGACAGAGAGGCAAGCGCAGGAGAAGCTGGAGGATTATCGCCGCCACGCCAGCATCGAGGCCTCGCTTGCCCACTACTCGGCCTCTGTCGGCATCGATTTTTCCAAGTATGGTCTCGACGACGTGATCGACCAGAGCTCGACGAACGCCAACCAGTCGGCGCTTGCGGCGATCACCAAACAGGCGGCAAAGCCGGTGACGAAGCGCGATATCATCGACCAGATGGTGCTCGGCAGCCGGATGAAGCCGATGGTCGGCTCGCCGGAGCAGATCGCCGATCATCTCCAGACATGGATCGAGGAAGCTGACATCGACGGCTTCAACCTGGCGCGGACGGTGGCGCCGGAGAGCCTGCGCGATTTCGTCGAACTGGTGGTGCCGGTGCTGCAGGAGCGTGGTCTGTTCAAGGCGGATTATGCCGAAGGGCCGCTGCGGCAGAAGCTCTTCGGCGGCGGGAACGGGAGATTGCCCGGCGCTCATCCCGCCGCCAGCTTCAGGCGCTGATCTATTTGTGGTCCAGTCGCGCGACCAGCCGGTCGCCAAGCCACTGGATGCCGCAAACGAGGACGATGAGGACGGCCACGACCGCGATCATCATATTGGTTTCGAAGCGCTGATAGCCGTAGCGTATGGCGAGATCGCCGAGGCCGCCGGCGCCGATCGCGCCCGCCATCGCCGAGGCGCCGATCAGCGTCACCAACGTGACCGTAAAGCCCGCAACGATCCCCGGCAGCGCTTCCGGCACGAGCACCTCGCGGACGATCGTCCAGCGGTTGCCGCCCATGGCGCGCACGGCATCGACCAGCCCACGGTCGACCTCGCGCAGCGATACCTCGGCGATGCGCGCATAGTAGGGCGTGGCGGCGATGGCGAGCGGCACGATGGCCGCCCATGTGCCGAGCGCCGTGCCGACGATCAGTCGCGTCAGCGGGATCAGCGCCACCAGCAGGATGATGAAGGGCACCGAGCGGAAACCGTTGATGACAGCACCGAGCAGGCGGTTGATCCAGAGGTTCTCAGCGATGCCGCCGCGCGCCGTCACGACGAGGGCAAGGCCGAGCGGTAGCCCGAAGACGAGCGAGATCACCCCCGAGGCGACGGTCATCAGGACCGTCTCCCAAAGGGAGCGAAGAAGCAGTTCAAACATGATCGGTGTCATAACCAAGCACCTCCACCCGGGCGGACCGAGCCGTCAGGAATTGTTCGACCTTTCCGGCAAGCGCGGCGTCGCGCGTGGGAACGGCGATGAAGAACCGCGCCACCGGCTGTTTCTGAATGTGATCGATGCCGCCGTGGACGAGGCGGAAGGAATGCGGCAGCGCCGCAGAGAGCTCGGCAAAGAGCGCGCCTTGCGCTTCAGGTCCGGCAAGATCGACGCTGAGGATGGCCTCGCTTCCAGCAGTCGCCGAAAGCCGACGGGCGATGTGATCGGGAAGCTGTGGGCGGATGCCGCCGAGCAGGCTCCTGGTGATATCAGCCCGCGGGTCGGCGAAGACCGACCAGACCTGCCCCTCCTCGACGATCCGCCCTGCATCGATGACCGCGACGCGATCGGCAATGCCGCGCACCACTTCCATCTCGTGGGTGATCAGCAGAATAGTGAGCCCCAGCTTCCGATTGATGTCCTTGAGCAAGGCCAGGATCGACCGGGTCGTCTCAGGATCGAGCGCCGATGTCGCCTCGTCGGACAGAAGGAGCGCCGGGCGCGCCGCAAGCGCCCGGGCGATACCGACGCGTTGCTTCTGGCCGCCGGAGAGTGACGTGGGATAGGCCTTGGCCTTGTCGGCAAGGCCGACGAGATCAAGCAATTCATGCGCCCGCTTCAAGCGCTCATTCTTTGGAACGCCCTCGATCTTGAGGGGCAGCGCGACATTGTCCTCGACGGTCTTGGCCGACAGCAGGTTGAAATGCTGGAAGATCATGCCGATGCGGCGGCGCAGCGGTTGCAGTTCCTGTTCCTGGAGCTGAGTGATATCGCGGCCCTCGATGCGGATTTCGCCACTGTCAGCGCGCTCCAGCCCGTTCAGGCAACGGATCAAGGTCGATTTGCCGGCGCCGCTGCGGCCGATGATGCCGAGGATCTCGCCCCTCTTTACGGTCAGCGAGATGCCGTCGAGCGCCGGCGTGGTTCCGAATCGACGCTTGAGGTCGATAAGCCGCACCACCTCCTCGGCCGACGCCTGCGGCCCGGCCTCGATATCAGCGGTGGAAACAAACGAATTCATGTGCTTTTCCTTACAAAACACTGAAGGCGGCCCGGGCAAAGAACCCCGGACCGCCTTTCGGCAGGCCTTAACCCCGGCCTTCTCTCGGATCAGTAGGCGCTGAGACCAGTCCCCTTGTAGACCTTGTCGAACTCGGCCTTGACGGTCTCGTTCTGATAGGAGGACACAAGCGTCTTGACCCAGTCGGCATCCTTATTCTCGTCCTTGACGGCGATGAAGTTGCGGTATGGATTTTCGGCGATCGGCTCCTGTGCGATGCGCTCGGCCGGCGAAAGACCGCTCTTCAGCGCCCAGTCGGTGTTGACGACGCCGGCATCCAGATCGTCGATCGAGCGGCCGACGATTCCGGCGTCGAGTTCCTTGATCTCGATCTTCTTCGGGTTATCGGTGACGTCGGCGACGGTTGCGAGAATGCCGGTGCCATCCTTCAGCTTGATCAGGCCCTCGTTCTGGAGAACACGCAGCGCGCGCCCTTCGTTCGAGGGGTCGTTCGGCACGCCGATGACAGCCCCTTCCGGGATCTCGGCGACGGATTTGTGCTTCTTGGTGTAGAGCCCGATCGGCCAGACCCCGGTATAACCGACGCGCACGATGTGATAGCCGTGCTGTTTGATCTGATTGTCGAGATAGGGCTGATGCTGGAAGGCGTTGGCGTCGATTTCGCCGCGTTCGAGCGCTTCGTTCGGCTGCGTATAGTCGTTGAAGATGACGGTCTCGATCTTGAGACCCTTCTTTGCGGCTTCGCTCGCGACGACGCGCCAGATATCCTCCTCCTCGCCGGCCATGATGCCGACATTGATCGACTTGTCCTCGGCAAAGGACGATGCGGGTGCTGCAAAATTAAAAAGCGCTGCAGCGGAAACAGCGAGGCCTGCAAGAGCCGCGCGGCGTGAAACATGGAAGCGGTGAAGATTTTTGTTCTTGGTCATTGTTATATCCCGTCTGACTGAATGAGGCCGAACGCCCCGAGCAGGCCGATCATGGCAAATGGGTGGATCGCGAGCGAAGTACGAAAGTCTGATGTGAAGGAGAGGTCGGAAAAACTCTTGCCCTGCCATCGATATCGGCAGGATAAATTTCCATCAAATTTATGGATTAATTGCGGCTCGTGAGCATCGTCTAAAATGAAAACGGCGCCTCGTGGGCGCCGCCTTAACCCTATTCCGACGATCTTCACTCAGCAGCAATAAGCGCTTGATTGTGGACGGGAAAGAAGGCTGAGAGTTCGCCCACGACTTCCCCGATCCGCTTCGAAAGCGGCTCGGACGAGATGCGGTAATCGGTGAAATCGCGATCGGAAGCATAAACGGCCGTCGGCAGCGTGTGAGACATGAAAAAGCCGAAGAGCGGACGGAGTTGATGCTCGACCATCAGCGCATGCCGGTCGCCGCCGCCCGTTGCCGTGATGACGATCGGCTTTCCGCGCAGCTCATGCGGGTCGATCAGGTCGATCAGGTGCTTGAAGAGACCGGGATAGCTGCCCTTGTAGGTCGGCGCTCCGATGACCAGCACGTCGGCATTGACGAGATCGGCGATGACTGCCTTGGCGCGGCTATCGAGATCGTCACGGCGTTGCGCCTGGCCAAGCGAGGGGCCAACATCGGTCAGGTCGTAGACGGTATTCTCGAAGCCGTATTTTTCAGCGGCGAGGCCGGCGACGTTTTCGACAAGCGCGAAGGTCTTCGAAGGTTGGTTGAAGCTACCCGCGAGGCCGACCAGTTTCAGAGCAGACATGCCATTTCCTTCCAATTTCGTAGCGAACCGACGTCTTTGTTGGACAGATATTATCTACAAAAATAGTGGATTAAAGAAATGGCCATCCCTCTTCGCAATGAGAGAAGAAAAATACGTTCGTTCCTGTCGGTGGTATCGTCTTAGGCCGACGTCCGCTTGGGGATCCGCGGCAGAAAGATCGTGAGGAGACCGAGCAGCGGCAAGTAGGAGCAGATGCGATAGACGAAGTCGATGCCGTGGGTGTCTGCGAAATCGCCGAGCAGCGCAGCACCAAGCCCCCCTGCCCCGAAGGCGAAACCGAAAAAGACACCGGCGATCAGGCCGACGCGCCCCGGCACCAATTCCTGGGCGAAGACGACGATTGCCGAGAAGGCCGATGCAAAGACCAGCCCGATGACGACGCTGAGTACGCCGGTCCAGAAAAGGTTCGCATAGGGCAGCAGCAAGGCGAAGGGGATGACGCCGAGGATCGAGAACCAGATGACGAAACGGGCGCCGAAGCGATCGCCGATCGGCCCGCCGAGGAAAGTGCCGACGGCGACCGAGCCGAGAAACAGGAACAGCATCAGTTGAGCCTGCTGCACGCTGAGTTCGAACCTGTCGATGACATAGAAGGTGAAGTAGCTCGACACGCTCGCCATGTAGACATTCTTCGTCGCCGTCAGCAGAACGAGGATCAGCAGCGCCCAGACGACCTTTTTCTGCGGCAGCGGCAAGGTCCGGCTTACTGCCGGCTTGCTGGCGTTTTCGCGCCGATGGCTCATGTACCAGTTTCCGACCCAACTCAACACGACTATGCCGACCATGGCGATAGCTGAAAACCAGGAGACGCTATGCTGGCCGAGCGGCAGCACGATGAAGGCGGCAAGCAGCGGACCGATCGCCTGGCCGGCATTGCCGCCGACCTGAAAGAAGGACTGCGCGAAACCGTGGCGGCCGCCGGAGGCAATACGGGCAACACGAGAGGATTCCGGATGGAAGACGGCCGAGCCGAAACCGATCAGGCTCGCGGCAGCCAGCAGCATCGGGAAGCTGCCGGCATTGCCGAGCAGAATGAGACCGCAAAAGGTGCTCGCCATACCGACCGGCAATGAATAGGGCATCGGCCAGCGGTCGGTGACGATGCCGACCACCGGCTGGAGCAACGAGGCCGTGACCTGGAAGGTCATGGTGAGCAGCCCGATCTGGACGAAGTCGAGATCGTAGTTCGCCTTGAACAGGGGGTAGAGCGAGGCGAGCAGCGACTGCATGATGTCGTTCAGCATATGGCAAAAGCTGACCGCTATCAGGACGGACATCGCAGTCTTTTCGAAACGGGGCGCGCTCTCGGCAACGGTTGCCATGAATACTCCTCCTGCACACAGGCACGGCCGGTGCCGTGTCGCGTTATCTTTTCGATGGATTTTCGGGCGATCGGGGCTGGGAAGACTGTCGAGCCGCGGTCGCTGAAGTGGATTTAGCGCAAGGCGGGTGGCAATCACAGGTCAGTTTCACCGGGATCGGTACGGCTTTTGTCCGATTTGCCGTTCTGCCGGCCGATTTTGGCTTTCATACCACAGTCGGCCGCGATCATCGGATCCTGATTATGCTATGCGAAAACAATCATGGTAAAGCGACGCGCGGAATAATAGAGCTGCGCCGATTGAAAATGCGATCGAGGCTGAAAACACGCGATGAATGTAAAGACACCGAATGCAATCGACAGCTATGTCGGAGCGCGCATCAGAATGCGCCGCCAGTTGCTCGGAATGAGCCAGGAACGGCTTGCCGACCAGATCGGCGTGACCTTTCAGCAGGTTCAGAAATATGAGAAGGGCATCAACCGCATCGGCGCGAGCCGTCTGCAACGGATCGCCGATGTACTTCATACGCCAGTGAGTCTCTTCTTCGAACAGGGAGATTCCGAGCCGATGACGCCGCGGAGCCTGGATCTGTCGACGAATGGAGATCCGATCGCGGAATTTCTGCAGACGAAAGAAGGATTGGTGCTCAATCGCGCCTTTCTGAAGATTGCCGACCGCAATATCCGCGAAACGATCATTGCGCTGGTGAAGGCGATGGCGCAGGCGGAAAGTCACGGCGTGCCGTTGGGAATTTCCATGGCGGAGATCGCTGTTCCGCTCGCAGAGTAGGCGGCCGATCGATGCGACTGACGTAGCGTTCCCGGAAAAAATCTGCTTCCGATTTGTTATCCGCCGGATCAGGCCGAAAGCGAATATCTGCGCTCGGTTGAAGGAATGCCGCGGCTAGACGAGGCGATGTCTTCGGTCGCCGATGATTGCGACGTCGTCATCATCCTTTCTTCCGTTGCATGGCGGCGAGAACCGATCTTTCCGACCTGAGCAGATAGGTCTCCAGGAAAGCGACGGCATCCGCGGTCTTTTCCTCCTCGATCAACTGCAGGAGGCCTATGTTCAGCTCAATATAGGGTTCGTGGAGATGAGCCGTATATTCCAGAAGGCCGAAGACAAGCCGAAGTTCGGCCAGAACGAGATCGAAGCACAGTGAAAGCCGCGGACTGTCGCATAGGCTCACCATGGCGCGGTGAAACTCCATATTGACTGTCCCGACCTGTTGCCAGTCGTTTCTGGAGCGGGCGGCATCTGCCTCGTGCGTCAGAGCTTTCATCCTGGCAAGCGCCGGGTGCCCGCGGCTTGCTGCCTGGATGGCGCCCTTTTGAATGACCCATCGCACGCGGTAGATGTCCATCACGGCGGATTCATCGGGCGAAACGACGAAGACCCCGCGGTTGGGAATATGCGTCAGCAGCCCCTGGCTGGTCAGCAGCCGAAAGACTTCCCGCAGGGTGTTGCGCGATATGCCGAATTGTCCGGCCACCTGGTGTTCGGAAAGCTTTTCGCCCGGTGTGAAGCGCCCCTGGATCAACATTTCCCGTATCCGGAAAGCCACTTTTTCGGAAAGCGGCTGATCAGCCTGCAAATCTACCAAAGCCATGAAATTTGCTCACTCCGACGACCCGTTCATGCGATCATAGGCAATTTCATATTGTTGAACAATATGGTATATGTTATTCAACAATCTCTGCGCTATCAATCAACAGGCAATGATATGATAACCGTCGATCTCAACAGCGATCTTGGTGAAAGCTTTGGTCCGTGGCCGATGGGCGACGATGTCGCGATGCTCGACATCGTGACGAGTGCGAACATTGCCTGCGGCTTCCATGCCGGCGACCCGGCGGGCATTTTGAAAGTGCTGCGGGCTGCCACTGCCCGGGGCGTGGTGGTCGGAGCGCATGTCGGATACCGGGACCTCGTGGGATTCGGCAGGCGCAACATGGATCCATCGAGCGAAGAGCTGGTCGGCGATACGATCTACCAGATCGGCGCCCTTCAGGGGCTGGCGAAGGCCGCGGGCACGAGGGTGCGTTACGTCAAGCCGCACGGGGCGCTCTACAACACCATTTCGAACGATGCCCGCCAGGCCGGCGATGTGATCGCGGGAATAAAGGCTATCGATCCGTCCCTCATCCTGATGGCGCTCGCCGGCGCTCCCATCGTCAACCAGGCCCGTGCGGCTGGGCTGACGGTCGTATGCGAAGCCTTTGCCGACCGCGCCTATAATGCTGACGGGAGCCTCGTCAGCCGCCGCGCGCCGGGTGCGGTTATCCACGACCCGGATCAGGTCGCAGAACGGATGCTGCGTTTGGCAAGTGAAGGCCGGATCACGGCGAACGATGGGGGCGATATCGAACTCGAAGCGCAGACGATCTGCGTCCATGGAGACACGCCGACGGCGGTTGCGTTGGCGCAAAGATTGCGGGAGGCCTTTACCGGCCGCGGCATCCGATTGGCCGCCTTCGCCGATGTGACGGATGGTGCGGCCCGTGGGTGAAGTCCTGCGTTTCCTTCCCGCGGGCAGCGACAGTTTCCTGATCGAGGTTGCGGATCTCGAAACGGCGCAGGCGCTGTTCGACAGGCTGCACGAAAAGAAGCTTTCGGGCGTGAGGGAACTCATTCCGGCAGCGCGTACCGTCATGGTCCGTTTCGATCCCCTGGAAACCGACCGTGCGCGGCTGGCGGAGCTGATCGCGGAAACGGACCTCTCCCAGCGCACCGCGCGCGAAGGGTCCTTCTTCGAAATTCCCGTGGTCTATGACGGAGAGGATTTGGCAGATGTCGCCGCCCTGCTCGGCTGGACGATCGAGGAACTCATTCGCCGGCATAGCGAGGCGACCTTCACCGTCGCCTTCACCGGTTTCGCCCCGGGTTTTTCCTACATGACTTGCGACGATCCCGCCTTTGACGTTCCTCGCAGGAAAAGCCCGCGGGTGCGAATCCCGGCGGGGTCCGTCGCGATTGGCGGCCGCTTCGCCGGCATCTATCCGTCCGACAGTCCCGGCGGTTGGCAGCTTCTCGGGACGACGCCGTGGCGGATGTGGGACACTGAACGGGAGCGGCCCGCCTTGCTGGCCCCCGGAGACCGTGTGCGCTTCCGTCGCCTTTCGGCACCGGAAGATGCCCCAGTCGGCGTGGCTTCGGCCAAGGCGATAGCGTCGGCTCCGCCGGCGAGCGGCCTCACGGTCACCCGGTCGGACCGTCCGGCACTCTACCAGGACCTCGGTCGGGCCGGCCGGGCGGATCAGGGTATTTCCGAATCCGGCGCTCTGGATCGCGTCGCGCTGTCGGAGGCCAACCTCTGTGTCGGAAACCCACGCGATGCGACCGTGATCGAGATCACTTTCGGCGGCTTTTCGCTGTTGGCGGATCGTCCGGTGACTTTGGCTGTGACCGGCGCACCCTGTCCGTTGACACTTCATCGCAGCGACAGATCTGATGTCGCTGTGCCCTCCGGAAGACCATTCGCGCTCGATGCGGGCGACGAACTGAGGATCGGCTTGCCGCCGGAAGGCATGAGAAGCTACCTCGCATTGCGCGGCGGCTTTGAGGTAGCGGCCGTCATCGGCTCGACCTCGACCGACACGCTGGCAAAAGTCGGTCCCGAACCGATTGCGTCAGGCGATATTCTTGTGCCCGCGGAGCGTCGATCGATGGCGGTCGATCCTTTCAGGCCCCTGCCGCGACCGCTTCCGCGCAGCGGGGAGACGGTAACGCTCGACATCATCCTTGGCCCTCGCTCGGACTGGTTTACAGACAAGGGGCTTGAAACCCTGGTTTCGCAGAGCTGGCAGGTTACGGCAGAATCCAGCCGCGTCGGCATGCGCCTGTCCGGTTCCGTTCCCCTCGAAAGGCGCGATGCGGCCGAACTTGCGTCGGAGGGCACCGCTCTCGGCGCCATACAGGTTCCGCATAGCGGCCAGCCGGTCATATTCCAGGCCGACCACCCGCTGACGGGGGGATACCCGGTGATCGGTGTGATCGCGGCCCATCACCTGGACCTCGCCGGTCAGGTGCCGATCGGCGCAAACATCCGGTTCCATCCCATTGCTCCTTTCGATCCGCTGGTGAAGGAAACGATCCGATGAAAAAGCTGCTCATCGCCAATCGCGGTGAAATCGCCATCCGCATCGCGCGGGCTGCGCGAGACTACGGCGTCACGTCGGTCGGGATCTATTCGGCGGCAGATGCCAACGCGCTTCACGCGGAACTGGTCGACGAAGCCTATACACTCGGCGCGGGCCGGCCCGCCGACACCTACCTCAACATCGAAAAGATCCTTGATATTGCCCGCCGTGCCGGAGCCGACGCCGTGCATCCCGGCTACGGTTTCCTGTCGGAGCGTGCGGAATTTGCTCAAGCCGTCATCGATGCGGGAATGACATGGGTTGGTCCCTCTCCCGCCGTGATTACGGCGCTCGGCGACAAGGTGGAAGCCCGACGGATCGCAGCGAAGGTGGGAGCGCCTCTCGTCAGGGGTTCCGATGGCCCGTTGCAGACAGCTGCCGATGCCATGGCATTCGCCAAGGAGGCGGGGCTTCCGCTTGCCATCAAGGCCGCTTTCGGCGGCGGCGGACGCGGCATGAAGGTTGCGCGGCGGCTGGAAGAGGTCGGCGAGCTTTTTGAATCGGCGGTGCGCGAGGCGACGGAAGCCTTTGGTCGCGGCGAGTGTTATGCCGAACAGTTTCTTGATCGGCCCCGCCATGTCGAAGCGCAGATCATTGCCGACAGCCACGGAAACACCGTTGTGCTCGGCACGCGCGATTGCTCCCTGCAAAGACGAAATCAGAAACTGGTCGAAGAGGCCCCCGCTCCGTTCATCAGCGACGAGCAGCGGAGCCGCATTCATGACGCTGCCCGCGCGATCTGCGCCGCGGCAGGCTATACCGGGGCCGGGACGGTGGAATTCCTTCTGTCGCAGACCGGCGTCATATCCTTCCTCGAAGTCAATACGCGGCTTCAGGTGGAGCATCCCGTCACCGAGGAGACAACCGGCATCGATATCGTTGTCGAGCAGTTGCGTATTGCCGATGGATTGCCGCTTTCCCTCACCGACACACCGCAACCGCGCGGCCACTCGTTCGAATTTCGTATCAACGCAGAGGATCCGGGCCGGGGATTTCTGCCGACCCCAGGCCTGATCACCCGCTTTCGCGCGCCGGCAGGGCCTGGTGTGCGCCTCGACACGGGCGTCGAAACCGGCTCGGAAATTCCCGGGCTGTACGATTCGATGATGGCAAAGCTCGTCGTCACCGCGCCGACCAGAGAGGAAGCGCTCGTGCGGGCTCGCCGGGCCCTCGCTGAGTTTCAGATCGAAGGGGTCGCTTCCGTGCTGCCCTTTCATCGCGCCGTGGTGAACGAGCGCGACTTTACCGGCGAAGATGGTTTCCGTGTCTTCACCAATTGGATCGAGACCGAATTTCGCGGTGTGGAGCCCTCCGCTCGCGTTGATCCGGTCGAAGGCGGGCTTCTGCACAGCTTCATCGAGATTGACGGCAAGCGCCATCTGCTGGGGCTTCCGGCCGCACTCTTTTCAGGCGCCGTCACCTCTTCCGTAGCCAAGCCTCCTTCTCAAACGGTGAGCGAAGGAACGATTACCGCGCCCATACCGGGAGCGCTGCAGCAATGGCTGGTGGAAGACGGAGCGCAGGTTGCCGAAGGCGATGTCGTGGCACTGATCGAGGCGATGAAAATGGAAACGCGGGTCGTCGCTCCGAGGTCCGGTCGCATTCGCCTGAAAGCCGAAGCGGGCAGCACCGTCGCACTCGGCATCGAACTCGCAACGATCGAGTAGAGACGACCGCGTCAGGATCGGCCGTTATCCCCGCGTCCGCGCGTTGCCGCAATCCATTCGAGGGTACGTCGCTCGGGATCGGGATTGCGCGTGATGTCGGTCACGACGGCAGCACTGTCGGCGCCGTTTTCAAATACGCCGGCAAGGCGTTCCACGGTCAATCCGCCAATGGCGACAAGCGGCAGCGAACCGATGCGGCTTTTCCAGTCCTGCAGGCGGTCGAGGCCTTGCGGCGCCCAGGGCATGGCTTTGAGGACGGTGGGGTAGATCGGACCGAGCGCGATGTAATCCGGACGCGCCGCAAGCGCGACGCCCAATTCCGCCTCGTCATGGGTGGAAAGCCCTAATTTCAGCCCGGCCTGACGGATGGCGGCAAGATTGGCCGCAGCCAGATCCTCCTGGCCGAGATGGACGAAGTCGCAGCCCTCCTCGATGGCAAGCCGCCAATAGTCATTGACGATCAGCTGGCATCCATGCGCCTCACAGACTGCTTTTGCCCGCTTGATGTCGGCGCGGATGTCAGGCAGCGACCGTTCCTTGACGCGCAATTGCACGAGTTTGACCCCGAGCGGAACCAGCCTTTCGATCCAGGCCGCGTTGTCGACGATGAGATAGAAAGGATCGAGCCTCACGCGAAAACCGCCTTTCCGATCACCGGTGTCGAGGGAACCGCCATGTCGCGCGGTTCCAGCATGCCCGCGCCGAATGCCTGCCTGCCGGCATCGATCGCCTTGGCAAAGGCTTCCGCCATAGCGGCAGGATCGCCCGCGCCGGCAACCGCGGTGTTCAGAAGAACCGCGTCAAAGCCCAACTCCATCACGGTCGTTGCATGCGACGGCCGGCCGATCCCCGCATCGACGATCAGCGGTACATCGGGAAAATGCGCGCGCATGGAGCGCAGGGCGGAAAGGTTGAGCGGCCCGGCCGCCGTTCCGATCGGCGCGCACCAGGGCATCAAGACTTTGCATCCTACCTCCAGCAGGCGCTCGGCCACCACCAGATCGTCGGTCGTATAGGGGAAGACCTCGAACCCTTCGCTGCAGAGAATCCGCGCGGCCTCCACGAGCGCAAAGACGTCAGGCTGCAGCGTATCGTGGTTGCCGATCACTTCGAGCTTGATCCAGTTGGTCTGGAACACCTCGCGCGCCATCTTGGCCGTCAGCACCGCCTCGGAGACGCCGTGGCAGCCGGCCGTGTTCGGAAGCACGCGCACCCCGAGCGCGCGGATCATATCGAAAAATGCGCCACCATTGCGCCCGCCGGCCGTTTCACGCCGCAGCGACACCGTGACGATCTCCGTGCCGGACCGTTTGACGGCATCGGTGAGCACTGCCGGCGAAGGGTAACGCGCGGTGCCGAGAAGAAGTCGCGATCGGATCTGGTCTCCGTAAAGATCAAGCATGTCAGCCTCCCTGCATCGGGGTCAGGATTTCGATCCTGTCATTGTCGTTCAGAGCGTGCCCTTCGCGGTCTTCGCGGTGAACAAGCTCGCCGTTGACGGCAGTCGCCAGCCACTCGCCTTCGTAATCGAGGGCGGCCAACAGCTGCGAAAGGGTGGTCGCGGCGATTGTCTGAGGTTCGCCATTGATGATCAGACGCATTGGGAACTCCTTTGCTTCGTCCGTCCGGAAAAGACGAGATCTGCGGCTTTTGCAGCCATTGCGGGCGCCAGGAGGAAACCATGGCGATAAAGACCGTTGAGGACGACGGCATTGCCTTCCCGTATGACCCGCGGAAGATTGTCGGGAAAGGCCGGGCGAATGCCGGCGCCGGTTTCGACAAGCGCGGCGTCCGCAAAGGCCGGATGCAGCGTGTAAGCCGCGTTCAGCAGTTCCATCAGCGAGCGTGCGGTGATCGGCCCGCTGTAATCGGTCTCGATCATCGTTGCACCGACCATGAAGAGGCCGTCGCCGCGCGGCACGACATAGACCGGGATGCGGGGATGAAGCAGGCGGACAGGCCGTGAAAGCTCTATCTCATCGGTACGCAGATAAAGCATCTCGCCCCGCACGCCGCGCAGATCGTTCACCTGCCCGATGCGGGCAGCGCCCGTGCAATCGACGATATCGGAGAAATCGTCTTCCTCCGCATCGCCGACTGAAAAAACAACGTCCTGCGCCGCCAATTTTTCTTTCAACACGTGCAGCGCCTGCCTGGGATCGAGATGCGCTTCCTCCGGGAAAAACAGCCCTTGCCGGAACCGTCCGGCAAGGGCCGGCTCGAGCGAGGCAACGTCTTCCTCGTCGACCCATCGATAACAGCTCGTCCGGCCGGCAAAGCGTTTCAGCTCCCCGTGGTCGCGCGCCGGGGCGACCACCAGCGTCCCGTTGCGGGTGACGTACCCCGGCAGGATCGCCTCCCAAAGCGCGGCGGCCTGCGCTCCGAGCCGGAGCACGGCCTCGTCGGCGCTTTCCCGCTCGCACCAGGGTGCCAGCATGCCGCCCGCAAGCCAGGACGCGGCGCGATCGAAGTTTGCGTGCGGGTCGACAACTTCTACCTCGGCACCGCGGGTGAGCAGTTCGTGCGCGACGGCAAGGCCGGCGACGCCGGCCCCTTTGACAAGGATGCGCATCTCAAGCATCCGGAGCTTCGGTGGAAGAGACCGCAACATAGAGGTCTCCGCCATCGCGGTAACGGGCGGCCATGGCTTCCAGTCCCTCCTTTTGAGCCTCCGACCGGATATCGTGCGATATGCGCATCGAGCAGAATTTCGGCCCGCACATCGAACAGAAATGGGCGACCTTGTGCGCCTCTTTCGGAAGCGTCTCGTCGTGGAAGGAGCGGGCCGTCTCGGGATCGAGGGAAAGGTTGAACTGATCTTCCCAGCGGAACTCGAAGCGGGCGCGCGACAGCGCATCGTCACGAATGCGCGCGGCAGGATGGCCCTTGGCGAGATCGGCGGCATGGGCGGCGATCTTGTAGGTGATGACGCCGGTCTTGACGTCGTTGCGGTCAGGCAGGCCGAGATGCTCCTTCGGTGTGACGTAGCAGAGCATGGCCGTGCCGAACCAGCCGATCATCGCCGCGCCGATCCCCGAGGTGATGTGATCGTAACCCGGCGCAATGTCGGTCGTCAGCGGCCCCAGCGTGTAGAAGGGCGCCTCGCCGCAGACGGCGAGCTGCTTGTCCATGTTCTCCTTGATCTTGTGCATCGGCACATGGCCAGGCCCTTCGATCATCACCTGGCAATCCTTTGCCCAGGCGATCTTCGTCAACTCGCCGAGCGTTTCGAGTTCGGCAAATTGTGCCGCATCGTTGGCGTCGGCGATCGAGCCGGGGCGCAGGCCGTCACCGAGCGAGAAGGAGACGTCATAGGCGCGGCAGATGTCGCAGATTTCCTCGAAATGCTCGTAGAGGAAGCTCTCGCGATGATGATGCAGGCACCACTTGGCCATGATCGAGCCGCCGCGCGAAACGATGCCGGTGACGCGGTTGACCGTCAGAGGGATGTAATGCAGCCGCACGCCTGCATGGATGGTGAAATAGTCGACGCCCTGTTCGGCCTGTTCGATCAGGGTATCGCGATAGATTTCCCAGCTGAGGTTTTCGGCGATGCCCTCGACCTTTTCCAGCGCCTGGTAAAGCGGCACGGTGCCGATCGGCAGCGGTGAATTACGGATGATCCATTCGCGGATATTGTGAATGTTGCGGCCGGTGGAAAGGTCCATGACGGTGTCGGCGCCCCAGCGGGCGGCCCAGACCATCTTCTCGACCTCCTCCGCCATCGATGAGGTGACCGCCGAGTTGCCGATATTGGCGTTGATCTTTACCAGGAAATTCCGGCCGATGATCATCGGTTCGGCTTCCGGATGATTGATGTTGGCGGGAATGATCGCCCGGCCGGCGGCGACTTCCTGACGGACGAATTCCGGTGTCACATGATCGGGAATGTGGGCGCCGAAGCTCTCGCCGTCGCGAAGCATCGCGCCGGCCTGCGCTTTGCGGCCGAGATTTTCGCGGATGGCGATGAATTCCATCTCCGGCGTGACGATGCCGGCGCGCGCATAGGCCAGTTGCGTGACTGCTTGGCCGTCCTTGGCCCGCAGCGGCTGACGTCTGGCCGGAAACGAGGGCGTCAGCCGGTCGCCGCTGGCAAAGCCATTATCCTCGGGACGGACGTGGCGGCCTTCATAGGGCTCGACGTCGTCGCGGGCGAGCACCCAGTCGCGGCGTAATGCGGCAAGACCCTCTTCGATGCGGATGTCGGCGCCTTCGATCGTATAGGGACCGGAGGAATCATAAACAGTTACCGGCGGTTCGCCCGAGGTCGGATGGAGGCTGATCTGCCGCATCGGCACGCGGATATCGGGGTGCAGTTCTCCTGGAACGAAGATCTTGCGAGATGCCGGCAAGGGGCCGGTAGTGACAGTCGGGTGAAGATTCTTGGCGGCAATTGTCATGGTTGAGGCTCCAAATTGGTTTGGAGACCCAGTCCTCACGCCGGAATGATGGAAAGACGCCGGCCCGGATTCGAAAATCGAATCCAATGCCTTTCGAGCGCTTGCACCGTCCCTACGCCAGTATGAACTGGATCAGGTTCAACGGGTCACTGCGCCCACAATCGGCAAAGCCGTATTGCCTAGCAGTATCTCAGCCCCTTGCCGGGACCCCCCTGGTGAATGCTGCGGAGGCTACGTCCTCGGCCGAGTTCATGTCAACCCTGGAACTGAGGCGTAACGTGATGAAGTCAGGCGCGATCCGGGTGGTCCTACCGCCACTTGCGAGCATCCGCGCTATCCTGACAGCCATATGGCGGCAAGGCGTTAGCGAACGTGGCATGCAGCGTGACGCATCCCCATTCATTGATCGGGCCGGGCATGCGGCTGTTCAACTCGATGCCGACCTCATCATAGGGACTTTCCGCATTGGTGACATAGCGGTACCAGCGGAAGCCAATCACCACGGCCAGGACAATGACGACAGTCAGCAATAATTGAATGGCTCGACGCATATATTCCCCCTTAAAATCAATAGTATCGGGTTTGCCGCCTCTTCGTGGAGACCGGATCTCCTGCCTTCCTAGTGAGTGGCGCTGACGCACACAAGATGACCGTGCGCTCGGCAGCAAGCTTCGATCCGGTTATGCCGCGGAAATCTTCGGCGCGCCGCGGATCGCATCGTGCCGGTGGGTGTGCTCAGCCGACACCGCTCAGAAATTCCTCGGTCTTCATGAGATCGAGCTGCACGGAGAACCGATCGTGGAGAAGTTCCAGCGATGCGTCATAGGTATCGTCGGCGCTGCTGCAGACGGCGTCCTTCAGCACGATGACGCGATAGGCAAGATCGATCGCGCCGAGCGTCGTGGCAAGCACGCAGACATCGGTCTCACCGCCAGTGATGACGAGCGTGTCGACCCGCTCGGACTGAAGGATCGTGTGAAGGCGCCCGTCGACCCAGGGTGAATAAGTGCGTTTGTCGAAATGCCTTGCCGGCGGAACCAGCGGCGCCAGCGGTGAAGCCAGCTCGACGAGGTCGCGCGGCAGATGTTCACCTGTCATCATCCACCATTTCCGGTAATAGTCCCGCCATTTCCCCGGCATGTCGTCCGCATGCTGGGGTGGCATGAAGCGCGTGAAGATCGTCCGGGACGGGTGCCTGCCGGCGAGTTCAGCGATCTGCGGAGAGACCCGCGCCATCCAGGGAACGTGCCAAGGCGTATCTTCGGCGAACATCCGCTGCATGTCGACGCAAAGGTGCCGCCACTCACCGATCTCGCCCATCGCCTCCTCCGCTGACCTCCGGCGCTAACCGTGGCCTGGGACGAAAGTTCCCCACCGGAGGAAGGCAACACCCTCACGCGATAGCTTTTGGAACGATCCTGACTAGCCCGGCCGCGCCCTCGGGCTGCCGGAAACAATGGAGTTCGCAAAGCGGGACGGGCTTCGAAAAGAAATAGCCCTGGAGGTCGGTGCAGCCCAGCGCCGTCAGAAAGTCGCGTTGATATTCTGTCTCGACCCCTTCGGCCGTCGTCGAGATCCCGAGGTTGCGGCTGAGCGCGACCATGGCGCCGATGATGGCTGCCCCATTGGCTTTGGAGCCGAGCAGCGAGACGAAAGATCGATCGATCTTGATCCTGTCGATATCGAAGCGCATCAGGTGGCTGAGGCACGAATAGCCGGTTCCGAAATCGTCGAGCGAAATCTGAACGCCCCGGCTCCTTAGCGACTTCAGCACCGTGTAGACGTCGGAGTTGTCCTCGATCAGCGAGGACTCGGTGAGCTCGAGTTCAAGCCGGGATGGCGCCAACCCGGTCTCCTGAAGCACGGCGAAGACTTCCTCGGCAAAATTTGGTCTCCTCAACTGGGAGGGGGAGACGTTGACGGCGACGAAACCATTCTCAGGCCAATTGCAGGCGGCCTTGCAGGCCTCACGCAGCACCCAGAAACCGAGCGCGTCGATGAGGCCGCCCTCCTCGGCGACAGGGATGAAGCTTGCAGGCGTCAGCAGCCCGCGTTGGCTGTGGCGCCAACGCACGAGCGCCTCGGCACCCGACGCCCGATATCCGTTCTCCGCGCGATGTATCGTCTGATAATGGACTTCCAGCGATCCGAAATCCGGCCTGTTTGCGATCGGATCGGGTTGGGTGCCGTGAGCGGAAGCCACCCCTTTGGCCAGAACTTCCCGCAATTCGTTCTTGAGAATGTCGCGTGCGTTCCTGCCGCCGTCCATGGATGGGGAATAGGCCCGCCATTCGCCTCTTCCGCCAACCTTCGCCTCGTAAAGCGCGACGTCGGCATAGCGCATGATGTCGTCCGCGTTCCGCCCGGAATCCGGCACGACGGTCACGCCTACCGAGCCACCGACCCGCGCGACCGCTTCGCCCTTCAAAAGCGGGAAGGGCTTCGCGAGTTCGGCAACGATCGCCTCGCATATTGCCGGCAGAATTTGATCGTCGTCGATATCCCGGAGAAGCAAGGCAAACTCATCCCCTCCAAGCCGGGCAAGCGTGTCACCGGGACGAAGAAGCGATCGGACCCGCTCGGCCGCCATCCTGATCAGTTCATCGCCGGCGGCATGGCCGAACGTGTCGTTCACAGCCTTGAACCGGTCGAGGTCAAGAAGCGCGACGGCGAAGCGCTCGACCGAATCTTGCGTATCGGCCAGGCATTCGTCGAAGCGCATCGCAAACATTGCGCGATTGGGAAGGCCGGTCAGCACATCGTGCAGGGCAAGCTGCCTGGCATGAAGCTCGCTCTTCTTCAGATCGCCGAGACTGCTGCGCAAGCGCACGAGCAAGACCGAGAACAGGACCGCGATCACCAAGGCGGCAATGGATAACGCCGGCATCAGCCGGCCGATCACCCTCGAGCCCGGAAGGTCGGGCCGCCAGACGATGAAGCCGATCGGTTCGCCGTTTGACGTCGCGTCGATTTGAAACGCAACCTCGTTTTCGTCGGCATCTGCGGTGCGCGCGAAGCGTGCGCCATTGAGGCCCTGCTGCCGGCTCAATTCGTCCAGTGCCGCGCCATCGATAAACCGCACGACGATCAGGAATTGCCGCGTGGGCTGATCTTGTCCCTGCGGAGCTTCGTTGATGGCCACGACTCCGACGATCGTCGGACGACCTTCCAGCCGCATCAGATTGGCCAGGGCACGGTTGGGACGCGCCGCGTTCGCAAGGCGGTTTTCCATTGAGGACGGTGTTCGTTCATTGGAAATCGCGCCTTGGTTAACCGCAAGGCGGGCATCCTGAAGGAGCGGCAAAAGGAGAGGCTTCATCCAGCGATAGCGCTTTTCCGTTTGGGCGTCCGCCATCATCAGCAGGTGAGCCTGCTCATCGACCACAAAAGCCTGATCGTAGCCGAAAGCGGACATTGCGGTCTGGCTGATCGCGCTTCCTGTCGCCGTCGTCAGAACCATATCGAGGCTGGACGAAACTCCGGCCGCCCGGGAGGCCGGATGGACGCGGGCGAGATAGCCGTTGCCGAACTGGCCTATGACATGGGCTACCTGCGTGACCTGCTCTCGCAGGCGCGCATTGACCAGCTGGCGTTGGCGGTCGAGGGCCGCCGCGTCGCTCTCCGTTCCCGCCCACAAAGCCGAGAGCACGACCAGTCCGATTGCGCCGAGCCCGCTGACGGCGATGAGAAAGAGAATTCTGCCCGAAGCTATCCAGGATTGCTGAAACGTATCGGAACTGGGAGGACGAACGATGTGCAAGCGTAGACCCCTGAACACCACGGGAAGCGGGCGCCGTCACCGACAGTAACAAGGAAGCGTTCACGTAGAATTAAAAGCTAAGGCGCACTATTGGCGAGATCGATGACGCACGAAGGAGTTCCCGACGATGCTGCGCATGTCCATTCAATCTATGTTGCGCGGAACGCTGATGGCGGGCGGCGTGGGTATCCTTTTAGCTGCGGTCTTACCGCTCCCGGTGGCCGCGCAGGATCCGACCCCCATGAGAATTGCTGTTGAGGGCGCATTTCCGCCCTTCAACTACCTTGATGCGAACAACAAGCTTCAGGGCTTCGACATCGACGTTGCCAATGCCCTTTGCGAAGTGGGCAAATTCGAGTGCCAGTTCATCATCGAGAAGTGGGACGATATGATCCCGGATCTCATTGCCAGCAAATACGACGCAATCATCTCATCCATGTCGATGAGCCTTGAGCGGCGCCAGAAGGTTGCTTTCACTGAGAAATACTACAACAGTCCGTCAGTATTCATCGCTCGCAAGGATTCGCCGATCAGCGATATCAGCCCTGCCGCCCTGAGTGGAAAAATCCTCGGGGTGACGTCGTCGACGGCGCAGGAATCCTACGCCAAGCATTTTTATCCCGATATGAAGAAGACGGTTTTCCGGTCGTCGCCGGAATTGTACAAGGGGCTGTCGGACGGAAGGGTCGACATTATCCTTGAAGACAAGCTTGCGATCTACGACTGGATTGCGAACACGAAGGCAGGAACCTGCTGTGAGTTCAAGGGACCGGATCTGGTCGATGTGACCTATTTTGGCGAGGGCGCCGGAATTGCGCTGCGCCCGGATGATGGCGAGCGTCTGGCGCGCCTGAACGCCGCCTTGAAGACGATCAAGGAAGACGGGACTTATGACATGATCAACGCGAAATATTTCCCGTTCAGCATTGAGTAGCCGCCGACCGTATTTTGGTGTGATCGATGCAAGATGGCCGGCTCTTGTCCGGCCATCTCTGTTTCGGTCCTGAAGGTCAGGCGGCTTTCGCCACGTCTCCATGCGGGTCGAGGACGAATTTCGTCGCCGCTCCGTGGTCGAAGCTCTCATAGCCCTGGACGGCATCGTCGAGCGGGATGACCTTGGCGTTGACGATATCAGCGATCGGCAGCCGGTCGTGGAGGATCGCCTGCATGAGCTGGCGATTGTATTTCAGCACCGGCGTCTGGCCGGTGTGGAAGGACTGGGCCTTGGCCCAGCCGAGGCCGAAGCGGAGCGAGAGGTTGCCGTGCTTGGCGGCATTGTCGACAGCGCCCGGATCTTCCGTCACGTAGAGGCCAGGGATACCGATCGAACCGGCGGCGCGGGTGATCTCCATCATCTGGTTGAGCACGATCGCCGGCTGTTCGCCGCCCGAATGCCCCCTCGCCTCGAAACCGACCGCGTCGATGGCACTGTCCACCTCGTTGGTGCCGACGACCTGAGCGATCATGTCGCCAAGGCGATCGCTCTGGGACAGGTCGATCGGCTCGAAGCCGACCTTCGCCGCGTGTGCGAGACGATCCTTATTGAAATCGCCGATCATGACGACCGCAGCGCCGAGGATGCGAGCCGAAGCCGCAGCCGCAAGACCCACAGGACCGGCGCCGGCGACATAAACGGTCGATCCGACCCCGACGCCCGCGCGCACCGCGCCATGGAAGCCGGTGGGCAGGATGTCGGAGAGCATGGTTAGATCGCGGATCTTCGCCATGGCCTTGTCCCGATCCGGGATCTTCAGCAGGTTGAAATCTGCGTAAGGAATGGTGACGTAACGCGCCTGTCCGCCGATCCAGCCGCCCATGTCGACATAGCCGTAAGCGCCGCCGGCGCGGGACGGGTTTACCGTCAGGCAGACGCCGGTATCCTGGGATTTGCAGCAGCGGCAACGGCCGCAGGCGACGTTGAAGGGAACCGAGACGATATCGCCGACTTCGAGCATCTCGACGTCGATACCCTTCTCGATGATTTCGCCGGTGATTTCATGGCCGAGGATCAGACCCGGCATCGCCGTCGTGCGGCCGCGGACCATGTGCTGGTCGGAACCGCAGATATTGGTCGATATCACCTTCAGGATGACGCCGTGCTCGATGCGGCGGCCATCAGGCGCCTCCAGCTTCGGATCGTCGATATCGCGAACCTCGACCTTGCCCGGCCGGAGATAGACGACGCCTCTATTCTTGCTCATGGATTCCTCCCATTTGTTTGATGCCTCGAACTGCAACCGATGCAGTCGACGGCAATCTTTTCCTCCGGTCTGCCTCCTTTGCAGGCCGGTATTCACAACGCCGCACCGGGCGACATTCGAATTTCGCAGATAGGCAGCACAGGCTGGATGGGGGAGAGAGTGACACGATAGGTTGGTCTGTCGTTCCGCTCGCCATCGTCCGCCGCAGTCCGCAGATCTGCCGCGCAAAGAGCTGTTTTCGGGCTCCAGAACCTCCTTTCGATCCATCTCGGCACCTTTCCGGATGTCTTTCCGGCGATCTCCGTCAGGATTGAGTTGTTCTACCTCTGCGGGACGGCACCGGCGTCAGACCGGTCTCCCAATGGTTCAAGTCGCCAACTCGCGAGGCGGCGCCTAGAACATCACAAACAAACCACGCCGGGCGGAAAACAGCGCCCGAAAAAACGACATGGGCGCAACTCAAAGACGACAGTCGGCGAAGTCGCGGCGGGTTACTGCCCGAAAGAAAGATTTGCTTCCCGGAATAGGGCGGTTTTCCGGACCGTTTCAAAGATTTGATCGTGGGGCCTTAGCCGTCGTACGACCGGCGGCTGCGCTTGGCATCGAGTGCCGTGTGCCAGAACACGGCGCCGAGAATGATCGCTCCGCCGAAATAGGTGGCGACGGGCGGCTGTTCGGAAAACAGCAGCCAGACCCAGAAGGGTGTCAGCACGATTTCCATCGTGCCGATCAATGCGGCTTCCGCCGGCGGCATTCGCTTCGCCCCTGCAAGGAAGAGCACCAGCGCCAGCGAGAAATTGGTCGCGCCGAAGGCGGCAAGGACGAGCCAGTTGTGCAGATCGAGCGAGCCGACCGAACCGAAGGGCGCGAAGATGACAAGGGTCAGGAAGGCGCTGACGACAGTCGGCGGCAAGCTGGGTACGCCGGGGCTGATGCGCGGGATGATGATGACGAGCGCGAAGGACGCGGTCATGCCGAGCGCCAGGAGATCGCCCCAGCCGGTGCCGCCGCCGATCGATGAAGCGACGATGACGCCGACGCCGAAGAGGGAAACGGCGCCGGCGATCAGCGTCCGCCTGGCGACCCTCTCTCCGAGGATGAGCCAGCCGAACAAGGCCGCGATAAAGGGCGTCGTCGCATAGATCATCGTCACATTGGCGACGGTGGTCATGTAGAGCGCCCCGATGAAGCATCCCTGACTGAACGTCTGGCACGCGATCATCGCAAGTCCTGACGGATGGAAGACGGATCGCCATTGCCGCCGCGAGATACCCCCTTCGAGGAAAAGGCAGGGGATCAGCAGAAACAGGCCTCCGAACAACGACCGCCATGCGATCGCCGTCCATACGTCGGTGGTCAGGAGCCGCGAATAAACACCGCTCGCGCTCCAGGCAAGGGTCGCGGCAATGATGAGAAGCACACCCTTCTCGTGCTCGCTGCCTGCGAGGTCTCTGGCCGGATTTTCAATGGTCACGCTGATAGTCTCAAAGAAGGAAGTCGAACGCCGCCCATTTCTGCGCCAGCAATTGACATTAGACAAACGAATAGTAGAGATAGCTCCCATCGATTTTTTCTATGGCATATCTCATGCATGAGCCGATCGAGAGCGACCTTCTGAGAACCTTTCTGGTCGTCGCCGAGACGTCGAACTTCTCAGCGGCCGCGCAGCGTATCGGGCGCACGCAATCGGCCATCAGCACCCAGATCAAGAGGCTCGAGGCGGCGATCGGCGAGCCCCTCTTCGAGCGTGGCGCCCGCGGCGTGCAACTGACACGCCAGGGCATACAGCTCGTGCCCTATGCCCGCAGGGTGATCGATCTCCTGAACGAGGCCGCCGCAACGATCCGCAGCAAGCCCCTCGACGGGCCGGTACGCATCGGAATTCCGGAGGAATACAGCCAGACGGTTCTGCCGGCAGCGCTTGCGGCTTTCGCCGTGCGCCACCCGGCAGTCGAGGTCACCGTGTCCTGCGACTACACGGCCCGCAATATTGCCGCTTTGGAGCGGGACGAGCTCGATCTTGCGGTTGTGTTTGACTGGAGCGACCAGAGAAAAGGCGAGGTTCTGTGTGTCGATCCGACCGTCTGGGTCACATCCATGGTCCACCGTCTGCACGACTTGGATCCCCTGCCCGTCGCGACCTATCGCAATTCCACCTGGGCCCGCGATTTTGCACTCCGGTCGCTGGAGCAGATCGGCCGCAGCTACCGAATCGCCTTCATCGCCGATACCGGGTCGGGGTTGAAGAACGCCCTGACCGCCGGCCTTGCCGTCACCACGCTTTCCCGCAGCAGCATCCCGCCCGGCTGCCGGGAACTGACCGCCGAGGACGGGTTTCCGCCGGTCGACTCCTCGAAGGTCGTGCTCCGGCGCAACACCTTCCGCTCCAGCGAGGCTGTGCGGGAACTTGCCGAGATGCTTCGGGAGGCGTTCCAGCCTATGGCAGTGCCTCCGATGGCGTGATGCGGCGGCGCAGGCGGCGGCGCGTCTCGGATGGACTCTCGGAAAAACTCGCCCGGTAGCTTCTCGCAAAGGCAGAAGCCGAATTGAAGCCGGTCGCCGCCGCGATGTCGGCGAAGGAGGCCGTCGTCTCGATCACCTTGCGCCGCGCCGCGTTCAGGCGCAGGGCGAGATAATGCACATGCGGCGGTGCGCCGATGCTCTGCTGGAAAAGATCCTGCAGATGCCGGGCGCTGACGCCAACCCTGCGGGCGAGCCGCGTGAGGATCAGGGGCTGCTCGATATGCTCCTCCATCAGATGCACCGCCTGCGTCACCCGGGGATCATGCATGCGAAGTCCCGCCGAGGCTGCGGAAAGCGGCTCGTCGGCATGAAAGGAAGGCTGCTCGTAACGGAACAGGCGGCTGACCTCGAGCGCCAGCGAATAACCCTGCCGCTGCCTGATGATCTCAAGCATCAGGTCCACCGTCGGAAGCGAGCCCGAGGTCGTCAGCCGCTTGGCGTCGATCACGAAGCGATCCTTGACGGCCCCCACCTCAGGATAGGCGAGCGCAAAATCCTCATAATCCTCCCAGTGGACGGTCGCCGGCAACCCGTCGAGCAAGCTCGCCTCGGCAAGCAACCACGTCCCGGATTCAATGCCGGCGATCACCGTACGGTAGCGGGCGGCCTGCGAAAGCTGCATCTTGAGCGCTGGCGTGGCGCTACCGCGCCAATTGTAACTGGCAAGCACGAAAAGCGGCCTTTCCTCGGTCGTCGCCCGGAAGATTCCTTCGGTCGGAATGGCGATATGGCTGGTAGTCGGCACCGGCGCCCCGTCCGGCGTCAGCAGCCGCCAGCGATAGAGTTCGCTCCCGGAAATACGGTTGGCGCCGCGCAGTGGCTCGATAACCGACGCGATCAGGATCAGGTTCGTATCCGGCAGGACGAGAAGATCGATATCGAGCCGTTCGGTCGATCGCTGCAGCAAGGTCACCTCCATCAGTTCCGATAATGTATCAACGGCTTCTGAAAATGCAAAGCATCGCTGCCCTTACTGTCGCGTAATGGGGACAAGACGGGGAGAACAAAATCATGCCTCTAGCGATGAACCGCGATGTCTTCATCACCTGCGCCGTGACCGGCGCCGGTGATACGGTCTCAAAATCCAGCCACGTGCCGATCACTCCCAAGCAGATTGCCCAATCCGCGATCGATGCGGCAAAGGCCGGCGCGGCGGTCGTTCACTGCCATGTCCGCGATCCGGAAACGGGTGCTGCCAGCCGCCGCAACGATCTCTACAGGGAAGTCACCGACCGTATCCGCTCGGCGGATGTCGATGTCGTCCTCAATCTGACTGCCGGCATGGGTGGCGACCTGATTTTCGGGAATGTCGAAAGTCCCCTTCCCCTTAACCCGAAGGGCACGGATATGGCGGGCGCCACCGAGCGTGTCAGCCATGTCGCCGAATGCCTGCCGGAGATCTGCACGCTCGACTGCGGCACGATGAACTTCAATCTCGGCGACTATGTCATGACCAATACGCCGGCCATGCTGCGGGCGATGGCGAAGAAGATGACTGATCTCGGCGTGCGGCCGGAGATCGAGGCCTTCGACACCGGCCATCTCTGGTTCGCCAAGCAGCTCGCCGAAGAAGACCTGATCGAAGACCCGGTGCTGATCCAGCTCTGCATGGGCATTCCATGGGGCGCACCCGACGATCTCAATACATTCATGGCGATGGTCAACAATGTGCCTGCGAGCTGGACCTTTTCGGCCTTCTCGATTGGCCGCAACGCCATGGCCTATCCGGCGGCGGCGGTTCTCGCCGGCGGCAACGTGCGTGTCGGCCTGGAGGACAATCTCTTCGTCGGCAAGGGCCAGCTCGCCACCAATGCGCAGCTCGTCGAAAAGGCCGTGCAGGTGGTGGAAGGCATGGGCGCGCGGATCATCGGTCCGGAAGAGGTCCGCAAGAAACTCAAACTGACGAAGCGCTGAGGACGGCATGACAGGGATCAGCAAAGCAGCTTGTATCGGCGGCGGCGTCATCGGCGGCGGATGGATCGCCCGTTTCCTGCTCGCCGGCATCGACGTCGATGTGTTCGATCCGCATCCGGAGGCGGACCGCATCGTCGGCGAAGTGATTGCCAATGCCGAAAAAGCCTATGCCATGCTGACCGGCGCGCCGTTGCCGCCGCGCGGCAGGCTGCGCTTCTGCAAGACATTGGAGGAGGCTGTCGCCGGCGCCGACTGGATCCAGGAAAGCGTGCCGGAGCGGCTCGAACTCAAGCGCGGGGTGCTGACCCAAATCGATGCCGCGGCACGTCCCGACGCTCTGATCGGCTCTTCCACCTCTGGCCTGCTGCCGACCGATCTGCAGCGGGACATGAAACATCCCGAGCGCCTCTTCGTCGCTCATCCCTACAATCCCGTCTATCTCTTGCCGCTCGTCGAAATCGTTGCCGGCGACAAGACATCGGCGACGACCATCCAGGCGGCGATGGACAGACTGCCGCCGATCGGGATGAAGGGCGTCCATATCGCCAAGGAGATCGAGGCCTTCGTCGGCGATCGGCTGCTCGAAGCGCTCTGGCGCGAGGCCCTTTGGCTGATCCATGACGATATCTGCACCGTCGAGACGCTCGATGACGTCATCCGCTACTCCTTCGGCCTGCGCTGGGCGCAGATGGGCCTGTTCCAGACTTATCGTATCGCCGGCGGCGAGGCCGGGATGCGCCATTTCCTTGCGCAATTCGGCCCATGCCTCGCCTGGCCCTGGACCAAGCTCACGGATGTCGTCGATCTCGATGATGCATTGATCGAAAAGATCGGCCGGCAATCCGACGAACAGGCGGCGGGTCTTTCGATCCGTGAGCTCGAACGTATCCGCGACGAAAATCTCGTTGGCATTCTCCAGTCCCTCAAGGGCGGCGATAGCGGCAAAGGTTGGGGCGCCGGCAAGCTCTTGAAGGATTTCGAGCAATCGCTCTGGGCGAAGGGCGGCAGTGCGCCGGCTTCCACCGATCTTTCGAAGCCGCTAAAGCTCATCGAAACGAAGGTGAGCCCTGCCTGGGTCGACTATAACGGCCACATGACCGAACACCGCTACCTCCAGGTCTTCGGCGATACGTCGGATGCGTTGCTGCGTCTTGTCGGCGTCGACCTTGCCTATGTCGAGGCGGGCCACAGTTACTACACGGTCGAAAGCCACATCCGCCATCTCGGCGAGGCAAAGCTTGGGCAGGCGATCCATTCGACCTGCCGGGTTCTGGCCGCCGACGACAAACGGCTGCATGTCTTCCACACCCTGTACGCTACAGCGACGGGCGAGGCGCTCGCCACCGCCGAGCACCTGCTGCTGCATGTCGACAGCAAGGCGGGCAAGGCGACACCGGCGCCGGCCGCCGTGCTCGACAAGGTCAAGTCGATCGTCGCGGCTCATTCGGAATTGCCGCTGCCGGAAGGCGCCGGCCGTCACGTCGGCCAGAGGCGATAGGAGGAGCGACATGGATTTCGGTCTCAGCGCAGAACAGGAAATGATCGTCGACACGGTTCGCGCCTTCGTCGAAACCGAAATCTATCCGCATGAAAAAGAGGTCGAGCGCACTGGCATCGTCCCGCCGGAACTCGGGCGCGAGATCCAGCGCAAATGCATCGATCTCGGCTTCTACGCCTGCAATTTCCCGGAAGAGATCGGCGGGGCCGGTCTCGATCATCTTACCTTCACGCTGGTCGAGCGGGAGCTTGGACGTGGCTCGCTGGGCCTGACGGTTTTCTTCGGCCGGCCCTCCGGCATCCTGATGGCCTGTGAGGGCGAGCAGCGTCAGCGTTACCTCCTGCCCGCGGTGCGCGGCGAGAAGATCGACGCGCTCGCGATCACCGAGCCGGATGCCGGCTCCGACATGCGCGGTATGAAATGCGCCGCCCGCCGCGACGGCGGCGACTTCGTGCTCAACGGCACGAAACATTTCATCTCGCATGCCGATGTCGCCGATTTCGTCATCGTCTTTGCCGCAACCGGCGAGGAAGAGACGCCGAAAGGCGTCAAGAAGAAGATTACTGCCTTCCTGGTGGATCGAGGCACACCGGGCTTCGACATCCTCAAGGGCTACGATTCCGTTTCGCACCGCGGCTACCACAACTCAACTCTCAGCTTCGAAAATTGCCGCATTCCCGAAGCCCAGGTGCTGGGCGAGGTGCATCGCGGTTTCGATATCGCCAACCAATGGCTTTACGGCACGCGGCTGACGGTTGCCGCCACCTGCGTCGGCCGGGCGCGTCGCGTCTTCGACCTGGCGCTCCCCTATGCCGCCGAGCGCAAGCAGTTTGGGAAGCCGATCGGCGCCAATCAGGGCGTTTCCTTCAAGCTTGCCGACATGATCACTGAGATCGACGCGGCCGACTGGCTGACGCTTGCCGCCGCCTGGCAGGTCGACGCCGGCCGGCCCGCAGACCGGCAGATCGCCTCTGCCAAGCTCTACGCCTCGGAAATGCTCGCCCGCGTCACGGATGAGGCGATCCAGATTTTCGGGGGCATGGGCCTGATGGACGACCTGCCGCTCGCCCGCTTCTGGCGCGATGCGCGCGTCGAGCGCATCTGGGATGGCACCTCCGAGATCCAGCGGCATATCATCAGCCGCGATCTGCTTCGGCCCTTGGGAGCGTGAGCCGATGACCTCAAGCCCGCTCGACCGCCTGCTCAGACCGCAAACGATCGCCGTCTTCGGCGGCCGCGAGGCGCGCAGGGTGGTTGAGCAGTGCGACCGCATGGGCTTTTCAGGCGAGATCTGGCCGGTCCATCCGAAACTCGATGAGGTGCTTGGGCGACGCTGCTATCGCTCCCTCTCGGATCTGCCTGCGGCACCGGACGCCGCCTTCATCGGCGTCAACAGAACGCTCACCGTCGACGTCGTGCGCGGCCTTTCACGGGCCGGTGCCGGCGGGGCGGTCTGTTATGCCTCAGGCTTCAGCGAGGCGACTGCGGAACTTGCCGATGGCGCCGAGCTGCAGCAAGCCCTTGTGGAGGCGGCCGGCGACATGCCGATCCTCGGGCCCAACTGTTACGGGCTGATCAATGGTCTCGACGGCGCGCTGTTATGGCCCGATCAGCACGGCATGCAGCGGATCGAACGCGGTGTTGCGATCCTAACCCAGTCCTCCAATATCGCGCTCAATCTGACCATGCAGACCCGTGGGCTGCCGATCGCCTATGTAGTGACGGCTGGCAACCAGGCGCAGACATCGCTTGCCGATGTCGCCTGCGCGCTGATGGAGGACCCGCGTGTGACGGCGGTCGGCCTTCATGTCGAAGGGTTCGGCGATCTTGCCGCCCTCGAACGCCTTGCCACCATCGCCCGCCGGTCGAAGAAGCCTGTGGTCGTGCTGAAAGTCGGCAGGTCGGAACAGGCAAAACACGCGGCCGTGTCGCATACCGCGTCGCTTGCCGGCAGCGATGCCGTCGCTGATGCCGTCCTTGCCCGCCTCGGTCTCGGTCGTGTCCAGACCCTGCCGGCGCTTCTGGAAACCTTGAAGCTCCTGCATATTGCCGGTCCGCTTGCAAACCATTCGATCTCGTCCATGAGCTGTTCCGGCGGCGAGGCTTCGCTGATGGCGGATGCCGCCGTCGGCCGCAAGGTGGAGTTCCCCGTTCTGCAGCCGCCGCTATTGCCGCGTCTTCGGCGGGTGCTAGGCGAGATGGTGGCGCTTTCCAATCCGCTCGACTACCACACCTTCGTCTGGGGCGATCTCGCCGGTCAGACCGAAGCCTTCAGCGCCATGTTCGAGGGCGGTTACGCGCTCAATCTCGTGGTCCTCGATTTTCCCCGCAGCGACCGATGCGAGGCATCCGAATGGATGACGACCGTGGACGCGGTCGTTGCCGCCGCCTCCGCGACCGGTGCGCTGGCCGGCGTGCTTGCGACCCTTCCGGAAAACATGCCGGAGCCGGTCTCCGGTCGTCTGATGGCAAAGGGCGTGGTCGCCTTCTCCGGTATCGACGAAGCCATAACCGCGGCGGAAGTCGCCGCCGGGATCGGCGAGGCCTGGGGTCGTCCGCCTCCCCTGCCCCTGCTTAACGTCATCCCTCTTGATGGCGAGCTCGAGACGCTGACGGAAGCTGATGCGAAGATCGAGCTTGTTGCCTGCGGCCTCCCTGTTCCCTGGGGGCTGCAGGCTTTTTCTCCTGGTGAAGCCGCCGCGCAGGCGGAACGGCTCGGTTTCCCTGTCGTGCTGAAGGGGCTCGGTATCGCACACAAGACCGAGGCCGGGGCCGTCGTGCTCAACCTCAGGGACCGGGAAGCAGTGTGGAATGCGGCGGCGGCCATGGCCACTGATGCCGGCTATCTCGTCGAGAAGATGATCGGGCCGCCGGTTGCCGAGCTCATTGTCGGTGCCATCCGTGACCCTGTCTTCGGACTGTCGCTTACCTTGGGAGCGGGCGGAATTTTCGTCGAACTGCTCGACGATTCCGTCATCCTGTCGCTTCCGGCGACGAAAGCCGATATTCGCGCGGCGATTTCGCGGCTCAAAATTGCAAAATTGATCCATGGTTATCGCGGCCGGCCGAAAGGCGATCTCGAAGCCACGGTCGACGCTGTCGCAGCTGCGGCAGAATATGTCGTAATGAATGCGGTGTGCCTGGAGGAACTGGACATTAATCCCCTGATGGTTCTTCCCGAAGAGCGCGGTGTTGCGGCAGTTGATGCTCTCATACGGCGAAGGAGGTAACATAGGTTGAGCGACCACATTCGCACACGACGTGACGGCGCAGTGCTTGAAGTCGTTATCGACCGGCCGAAGGCGAATGCCATCGACCTTGCGACCAGCCGTGACATGGGATTGATCTTCCGGGATTTTCGCGACGACCCCGAATTGCGCGTCGCCATCGTCACGGGTTCGGGCGAGAAGTTTTTCTGCGCCGGATGGGATTTGAAGGCGGCCGCCGCTGGCGATGCCGTCGACGGTGACTACGGCCTAGGCGGTTTCGGCGGGCTGCAGGAGCTGCGTGACCTCAACAAGCCCGTCATTTGTGCGGTCAACGGCATCTGCTGCGGCGGCGGGCTGGAGATCGCGCTTTCGACCGATCTGATCATCGCGGCCGAGCATGCGACCTTCGCCCTGCCGGAAATCCGTTCGGGCACGGTCGCCGATGCCGCATCGATCAAGCTGCCGAAGCGCATCCCCTATCACATCGCGATGGACATGCTTTTGACGGGACGCTGGCTCGATGTTCACGAGGCGCATCGCTGGGGCTTCGTCAATGAGGTTCTACCGGCCGACCGGCTGATGGAAAGAGCCTGGGAGCTTGCCCGTTTACTCGAAAGCGGGCCGCCGCTCGTCTATGCGGCGATCAAGGAAATCGTGCGCGAAGCGGAAGGTTCTACGTTCCAGACTGCCATGAACAAAATCACCAAGCGGCAGTTTGCGACAGTCGACCGGCTCTATTCGAGCGAAGACCAATTGGAAGGCGCCCGGGCGTTCGCCGAGAAGCGAAGCCCCATTTGGAAAGGACGATAAGGAGGCGGCAGCAACCGCAATGTTTTCCCGCATGATGCGGGCACCGGAGGTGGAGAGGAAACCGCCTGCGGAACCCCGCCCGGAAGTTCTGTCAACGCACCACAAAGAAGGAACTGGGGAATGAACGACTACACCAAATATCTCGCAAGCCGCGTCACCGCTGGCGGGCTCAGCCGCCGCGAATTCATGGGACGCGCCATGGCGGCCGGCATCACACTTGCCGTCGCCGACAAGCTCTTCACCGAAAGTGCGCAAGCCGCTGAACCGAAGCGCGGCGGCCATCTGAAGCTCGGCCTCGAAGGCGGTGCCGCCACCGATTCCAAGGACCCGGCGAAATTCCTGTCGCAGTTCATGTTCTGCGTCGGCCGCTGCTGGGGCGACATGCTGGTCGAATCCGACCCGCTGACGGGTGCCGCCGTGCCGGCGCTCGCCGAATCCTGGGAGCCCTCGAAAGACGCGGTGACCTGGACCTTCAAGATCCGCAAGGGCGTCAAGTTCCACGACGGCAAGGAACTGACGATCGACGACGTCGTCGCCACGCTGAAGCGCCACACCGATAAGAAGTCGGAATCCGGCGCGCTCGGCGTCCTCGGCTCGATCAAGGAGATCAAGGCCGACGGCGGCAACCTCGTGCTGACGCTCAGCGAAGGCAATGCGGACATGCCGCTGCTGCTGTCGGACTACCATCTGGTCATCCAGCCGAATGGCGGCGTTGACGATCCCTTGGCCTCGATCGGCACCGGTCCCTATAAGCTGGCGAGCTTCGAGGCCGGCGTCCGCGCCACCTTCGAGAAGAACAAGGACGACTGGCGCACCGACCGGGGTTACGTCGATTCGATCGAGATCATCGGCATGAACGATGCGACCGCCCGCATCGCGGCACTCTCATCCGGCCAGGTGCACTATATCAACCGCGTCGACCCGAAGACGGTCAGCCTCTTGAAACGCGCACCCAATGTCGAGATCCTCTCGACCGCCGGTCGCGGCCACTACGTCTTCATCATGCATTGCGACAAGGCGCCGTTCGACAATAACGACCTGCGCCTGGCGCTCAAATACGCCATGGACCGCGAGACCATGGTGCAGAAGATCCTCGGCGGTTACGGCAAAGTCGGCAACGACTTCCCGATCAACGCCACCTATGCGCTCTTCCCCGAGGGCATCGAGCAGCGCGTTTACGATCCCGACAAGGCAGCCTTCCACTACAAAAAGTCGGGGCATAGCGGCTCGGTCCTCCTGCGCACATCGGAAGTCGCCTTTCCCGGCGCCGTCGATGCGGCTGTCCTTTATCAGGAAAGCTGCAAGAAGGCCGGCATCGAGATCGAGGTCAAGCGCGAACCGGGTGACGGTTACTGGACCAATGTCTGGAACGTCCAGCCCTTCTCGACTTCCTATTGGGGTGGCCGCCCGACGCAGGACCAGATGTATTCCACCGCCTATCTCTCGACGGCGGACTGGAACGACACCCGCTTCAAGCGTCCCGACTTCGACAAGCTGCTTCTGCAGGCCCGCGCCGAACTGGATGAAGCCAAGCGCAAGGAGATGTACCGCACTATGGCGATGACGGTGCGCGACGAGGGCGGCGTGATCCTGCCGATGTTCAACGACTTCGTGAACGCCTCCACCAAGCAGGTGAAGGGTTATGTCCACGATATCGGCAACGACATGTCGAACGGCTACGTTGCAACGCGCGTCTGGCTGGACGCCTAGCGGCAAAGGGCGCACGCTCTTCCGATCTCCTAAGAAACCGGGACCGTGGGATGAAACCCGCGGTCCTCCCGACGTTTCAGCGCTAGGTCCTCGCTATGACCAACCCTGCCCCAAGCAATATCCTGCCCGGCCTCCGGTTCCGGCAGCGTTTTCCGCTGCTGGCCCTCATCCTCGAGCGTTTCGTGCTCAGCATTGTCCTGCTTTTTGCCGTCTCCATCCTGATCTTCGGCGGACTGGAAGCCCTCCCCGGCGATTTTGCCACCACGTATCTCGGCCAGTCGGCGACGCCGCAGGCCGTCGCCAATATCCGTCAGGATCTCGGGCTCAATCGCCCGGTCACGACGCGCTATGTCGAATGGCTCGGCAACGCCGTCCAGGGCGATTTCGGCACCTCCTGGGCCAGCAAGAATTCGGTCAGCGAGCAAATAGGCAAGCGCCTCGGCAATTCGCTCTTCCTGGCGGGTTTTGCGGCTGTGATTTCGGTGCCGCTCGCCATCGGGCTCGGCATGGTGTCGGTGCACTTCCGCAACCGTATGCCCGACAAGATCATCAACGTGATCTCGCTGGCGGCGATCTCGCTGCCGGAATTCTTCATCGGTTATCTGCTGATCCTCTTCTTCGCGGTGAAGTTCGGCATGGCGACCTTTCCGGCGACCGTCTATGACAGCATGGGTTTCGTCGAGCGGTTGAAGGCGATCGCGCTGCCAACGGCGACCCTCGTGCTGGTCGTGCTCGCGCACATGATGCGCATGACGCGCGCGGCGATCCTCTCCGTCATGTCGTCGGCCTATATGGAGACCGCGGAGTTGAAGGGCCTCAGCGCTTTCCGTTCGATCGTCAAGCATGCCGCTCCCAATGCGCTGGCGCCGATCATCAATGTCGTCGCGTTGAACCTCGCCTATCTCGTGGTCGGCGTCGTCGTCGTCGAGGTCGTCTTCGTCTATCCCGGCATGGGGCAATATATGGTCGATGCGGTGACGGTTCGCGATATGCCCGTCGTGCAGGCCTGCGGCCTTATCTTCGCGGCCGTTTACATCTTCCTCAACATGACGGCCGATATCCTCGCGATCATCGCCAATCCCCGGCTGAGGCATCCACGATGAGATTGAGAGACATCCCCATCACCGCCTGGATCGGCATGATCGGCATCGCCATCGCCTTCATCTTCGCCCTCTTTGCGCCCTGGATCGCCCCCTATGGCGAAACCCAGGTCGTCGGCGATGTCTGGGCGCCTGCCGACGCCAATTACGTCTTCGGTCTCGACAATCTCGGCCGCGACATCCTCTCGCGCCTGATCTTCGGCGCGCGCACGACGCTGCTCGTCGCCTCCGCCGCCACCATCATCTCCTTCTCGCTCGGCATCATCCTCAGCTTCACCGCCGCCGTCTCGCGTGGCCTCATCGACACCGTCCTCTCACGCTTCAACGATCTGATGATGTCGATCCCGACGCTGATTTTTGCGCTGGTGGTGCTGGCGGTGCTGCCACAGAATATGATCGTTCTCATCCTTGTGATGGCGATCCTGGATTCCACCCGCGTCTACCGTCTCGGTCGCGCCGTGGCGCTGGATGTCGCGGTGATGGAATTCGTCGAGGCGGCGAAGCTGCGCGGCGAAGGCAAGCTCTGGATCATCTTCCGTGAAATCCTGCCGAACACGCTGTCGCCGCTGCTCGCCGAGTTCGGGCTGCGTTTCGCCTTCTCGATCCTCTTCCTCTCGACCCTGTCTTTCCTCGGCCTCGGCATCCAGCCGCCGGCGGCCGATTGGGGCGGCATGGTCAAGGACAACAAGGACGGCATCATCTTCGGCATATCGGCCGCACTGGTGCCAGGCTCGGCGATCGCGGCCCTTGCCGTCTGCGTCAACCTCGTCGTCGACTGGCTCCTGAAACGCACATCCAGCCTCAAGGGAGGGCGCGGCGATGCCTGAGCTTCTTTCCGTTCGCAATCTGAAGATCGAGGCGACCAGTTACCCGCCGGGCGAGCCGCCGAAGCGCGTGACGATCGTCGACGGGGTTTCCTTCGATCTCCAGAAGGGCAAGGTCCTCGGCCTGATCGGGGAATCGGGTGCCGGCAAATCGACGATCGGCCTTTCAGCACTCGCCTATGGCCGTGGCGGCGCCGAAATCACCGGCGGCGAGGTGCGGCTCGACGGCGCCGATATTCTGGCGCTCGGCAAGAACGGCATCCGCAAAATCCGCGGCGCGCGGGTCTGCTATGTCGCACAATCGGCGGCGGCTGCCTTCAACCCGGCGCATAGGCTCGGCGACCAGGTGATCGAAGCGTCGGTCAAGCATGGGCTGATGGACAGGGAGGAGGCGCGCAAGCGGGCGCTTTATCTGTTTCGCGTCCTCGGCCTGCCCAATCCAGAGACCTTCGGCGAGCGTTTTGCCCATCAGGTTTCCGGCGGCCAGCTGCAGCGGGCGATGACGGCGATGGCGCTCTGCTCCAACCCGGAATTGATCGTCTTCGACGAACCGACGACGGCGCTCGACGTGACCACGCAGATCGACGTGCTGGCGGCAATCAAACATGCGATCGAAGAAACCCATACGGCCGCTCTCTATATCACCCATGACCTTGCCGTCGTCGCGCAGATCTCGGACGACATCATGGTCCTGCGCCATGGCAGGCAGGTCGAATATGGCAGCGTTCAGCAGATCATCGAGGCGCCCCGGCAAGACTATACGCGCGCGCTCGTCAATGTCAGGCAAGCCTATCGCGCGGAAGCCGCCGACCAGTCCGCGGCCCTTCTCAAAATAGAAAACGTCAGCGCCGAATATTCCAACGGCTTTAAGGTGCTGCACGATGTCTCGCTGCATGTGCCGAAGGGGCAGACGCTTGCCGTCGTCGGCGAATCCGGTTCCGGAAAATCGAGCCTGGCGCGCGCTATTACCGGCCTTTTGCCGCCGAGCAGCGGGCGTATCGTCTTCGACGGCAAACCGCTGATGCCCGATCTCAAGAGCCGGCCGAACGATGATCTGAGACGCATCCAGCTGATCTACCAGATGGCCGATACGGCGATGAACCCGCGCCAGACGGTGCGCGACATCATCGGCCGTCCGCTGACCTTCTATTACGGCTTGAGAGGTGCGGGGAAGACGGCCAGGGTGAAGGAATTGCTCGACCAGATCGAAATGGGCAACGGTTTCATCGATCGTTACCCGGCCGAACTGTCGGGTGGCCAGAAACAGCGCGTGGCGATCGCCAGAGCCCTTGCCGCCAAGCCCGAGCTCATCCTCTGCGACGAACCGACCTCGGCGCTCGATCCGCTGGTGGCGGAAGGTATCCTGAAGCTGCTGCTGCGCCTGCAGGAGGAGGAACAGCTTTCCTATGTTTTCATCACTCACGATATCGCGATCGTTCGGGCGATCGCCGACAGCGTCTCGGTGATGCATCGCGGCAGGCTGGTGCGCTTCGGGCCGAAATCGAAGGCACTGTCGCCGCCCTTTGACGACTACACCGATCTGCTGTTGAAATCGGTGCCGGAAATGGAAATCGGTTGGCTGGAACGCGTGCTCGCCACGCGGCGCATGGAAAGCGCCGGCAACTGAATGGGTATCGAGGAGTGAACATGGCCTCGCGCGGCTTCACCACGATCGAGAATGAATGGATCATGCTGAAGGATGGGACGCGGCTTGCCGCGCGCATCTGGATGCCTGACGGCGCGGACGACGACCCCGTTCCCGCCGTTTTCGAATTTCTGCCCTACCGCAAGAGGGACGGAACCAGCCCCAGGGATGAGTCGACCTATCCTGTCTTCGCAGCCGCGGGCATTGCCGGCGTGCGCGTCGATATCCGCGGCTCCGGGGAATCCGACGGCGTCATCGACGGCGAATATACCGAGCGTGAACTTGCCGATGCCTGCGAGCTGATCGCCTGGATTGCCGCGCAGCCATGGTCGAACGGATCGGTCGGCATGATGGGGATCTCCTGGGGCGGCTTCAACAGCCTGCAGGTCGCAGCGCTGCGACCGCCGGCGTTGAAGGCCGTCATCTCGATCGCCTCGACCGTCGACCGCTACAATGACGACATCCACTATAAGAACGGCTGCCACCTCTCCGCCCAGCTCTCCTGGGCGGCGACGATGCTCGGCTATCAGTCGCGTTCGCCCGATCCTGCCCTTGTCGGCGAGCGCTGGAAGGAGATGTGGCTGGAGCGCCTGGCGGGCGAACCTTTCTTCATGGAGGAGTGGCTTAGCCATCAGCGACGCGACGATTTCTGGCGTCACGGCTCGATCTCCGAGGATTTTTCCAGCATCGAGATCCCGACATTGGTGATCGCCGGCTGGGCGGACGGCTATCGCAATACGCCGCTGATGGCGGTCGAAGGCCTGGGCGGCAAAGCAAAGGCGCTGATCGGCCCCTGGGTGCACAAATATCCGCACTTCGCCTGGCCGAAGCCGCGCGTCGATTTCCATGGGGAAGCGATTGCCTGGTGGAACAAATGGCTGCGCGGCGAGGATAATGGGATCGACAACCTCCCCCAGGCTCGCGCCTATATTCTCGATGCCGTCAGCCCTGCCCCGCGGCGCGACAGCGATCCGGGCTTCTGGGTCGCGAAAGAGGTCTGGTCGCCGCCGCAGATGCAGTGCTTTTACGTCGAGCAATTCGGCAGGCTCACCGAAGGCATGCCGATCCAGCAGGCGCCCGAGCACCCTGCCTATCTGCGCTCGCCCCTCGATACCGGAACGGCATCCGGCGAATATTTCACCCTGAAGCCCGACGCCGAAATGGCGGTCGACCAGCGCTGCGACGATGCCGGTTCGCTGACCTTCGATACGATGCCGCTCGCGGGCGATCACGATTATCTCGGCCGGCCGGTGGTCACGCTCGGCCTGCGTTCACGGGCTGCAAGCGGAAATCTTTGCATGCGGCTCATCGATGTCCATCCGGATGGTACGGCAACGCGTGTCGCCTTCGGCGTCATTAATCTTGCCCACAGGGAAGGCAATGCCGATCCGAAACCGCTGGCACCGGATGAGAAAGTGTCGATCCGGCTGGTGCTCGATGCTTGCGGCTACCGCTTCCGCAAGGGGCATCGCATCCGTCTTTCGCTTTCGACGTCCTATTGGCCGATGATCCTGCCGCCGCCTGACGATGAAGGGATCGAGATCGATACAGCGTCGCTCGGCCTTGCCTTGCCGATGCTTGGCGAGCACCAAAGGGTCGACCTCAAGGAACCAGCCAATCCCGATCCCTTGCCGAAATACATCGAGCATGTGGGTGCGGCGACGAAGAGGCAGGTCGTCCGCGACCTTTCGGGCAACCGGACGGAGTATCATGTTCACGAGGATACCGGGCTCTACGAACACCCGCAGACGGGCCTGTCGACCCGGCAATTGCGGGAGGAAATCTGGTCGATTTCGCCTGACGACCCGCTGTCGATGAAGGGCATATCGACCTGGACTTGCGACATGCGCCGCCCTGGCTGGTTCGTGCGAAGCGTCGCGACCGCGCGGATTGCCTGTACCCGGACGGAATGGATCATTAGCGCCGTCGTCACCGCGCTTGAGGACGACGTGCAGGTCTTCGAAAAGATCTTTGCCGAAAAGCGGATCGCGCGCGACCTGATGTAAATCGTCAGGTCGCGGCAAAATGGCGGACGGCTTCGCAAATGGCGTGGAAGCCGTCGCGCGCGCCGTCGCTCATATGGCGGGCCCGCAGCCAGGCATGCACCATCTGCGGCTCTTCCCGGAACCACACTTCGACGCCCGCATCTGCAAGATGGGCGGCATATTGCCTGCCGTCGTCGCGAAGGGGATCGAAATGGGCGGCCGTGATGAAGGTCGGAGGGAGCCCGGCAAGCGAAGATGCGTGCAGCGGTTCGGCGATCGGATTTCCCACCGGCGCTTGCAGGATCTCGCGGTAATAAGCGACATCCGCCGTCGTCAGTCCGGGGGCGCCGGCCATTTCGACATAGGAACCCGTGTCGAGATCCCCGCCGAGCGCGGGATAGATCAGGACCTGGCCGACAATGCCGGGCAGGTCTTCGTCTCGTGCCCGCAGGGCAAGGCCTGCTGCTAGATTGCCGCCGGCGCTGTCGCCGATCAGCACGACCTTGTTGTTGGCGGAAAGCAGATGTTTCAAGACGGCAAAACCGTCATCCGTCTGTGCCGGCCAGCGATATTCGGGGGCCAGCCGATAATCGACGGAAACGAGTTCCGCCCCGGCAAAATCGGCGATCTCGGCGCAGATGGCATGATGGCTCTCGAGAGAACCGAGCACAAAGCCGCCGCCGTGAAGATAAAGCAGAATGGTCCGCGTGCCGATTTTACGCGGACGATAGCGCCGGATCGGTATGCGCTGGACCACGCCGTCGGCAAAGATCATGTCCGGAGGTAGGGGCCGGTCGAACCGCGCGCAAAGCGCGTCGTACCAATGCCGTTGCTGCTCGATCGGTGCTTCGACGGCATCGGCGGGATAGAAAGCGTCGCAAATCTCAAGAAACTGCAGGATGCCTTTTTCGGTGGGAACAGGCGATGGAGCGGACATGAAAGGTCCTTTCGATTTGGGACATGCAGATCCCGTGTCCCTGGCCGACTCTACCTTCATCATGCGCCCTCGTGATGGAGGCAACCTGTCCGGCAGCGACCCATGGATGTCGCGACGCTCCATTATTTTGAGCTCTGCATTTCGCCGCTTCGCATTCTTTCAGAAGAAAACGATAATTTTTTTGTCGTCGACCCAAGGAAAGCCATTGGAGAAACGTCTCAATCCCGAAATAGCATCTTGCTTGGTAGCTTGGGGGTAGGTGCGCATTGGATGCGGAGCTCATAGAACGGGCGCAGCGCGGTGACCGGGAGGCCTTCGGGCAACTGGTCTCGCGCCATTATGATTTCGTCCATGCGACGGCGTGGCGATGGTCGGGCAGTTCGACTGACGCGGACGACATCGCCCAGGAGGTCTGCGTCAAGCTCGGCGCGGCGATCCGCAGCTTTCGTGGCGCCAGCCGCTTCAGGACATGGCTCTACACCCTGACGCTCAATGCCGCGCGTGACCACAGGCGCAAGCTGGCTCGAGAAGAGCAGACATTCCGTGCCTATGCCGCCGAACCGCAGCCGGATGCGCCTAATGGAAATGATGCTGAGGTATCGAGCGAATTATGGGCGGCCGTGCGCGCTTTGCCGGAACGGCAGTGCGACGCTGTGCTGCTCGTCTATGGCGAAGGCCTCAGCCACTCCGCCGCCGCCGATGTCTTGGGCTGCTCGGAAACGACCGTATCCTGGCAGGTCCATGAAGCGCGCAAAAGGCTGAAGGCCATGCTCGGCAAGGAAGAGGTATGACCGTGGACAAGGAACTGGAAAAACTCTCCCGCACCACACCGCCCGCAGCCGATCCGGAGGCCCGTGCGCGTGCGCTTGCCGCTGCGATGCAGGCTTTCGACGACGCAGGAAATAATGCAGCCGCCGCCCAAGGAAATGCGAAGGGCTGGCGTCAAAGCTCCATCATCAACTGGATATGGAGCCCAGCCATGAACAAGAAATTCCTCGCCGGTTCAGCCCTTGCGACGCTGCTCGTCATTCCCGCCGCCGGTTATCTCGCGATCGAGCTGACCCGCAACCAACCGATCGTCGACCAGGAAAAGATCGCTGGCAACGTTGCGCAAAACAACGCGCCGAAACCGGTTGAACCCGCCACGGTCGCGCCTCGGCTTTCCGAGGCCTCGACCGAAGAGGACCGGCCGTCCCAGCCATCTGCCGCCAACGGCGCGCAAGCCTTGCAGGATAAAGTGCAGGAAGTAGCGAAGCCCGATGCATTCGAGAACAAGTCGGAGGATTCCGCCGCAGCACTCGGGCTGGCCAAACGCGCTGTTCCGGCAACTCCCGGCGCGATGGATGAGGGGCAGCTACTGGCCCAACCGATGGAGGCAGTCGCTCCCTCGCCCGCTCCGCCGGCGGAGGGCCGTGCCCAGATTCAGCTCGATCCCAACCGCGAACGCTTTGCCAATGCCGCGGCAAATCCCATCAAGAGCGTCGCTACCGATCCGGTTTCGACCTTCTCTGCCGATGTCGACAGCGCCTCCTATTCCTTCGTGCGCCGGTCGCTGACCGGCGGTGCGATGCCCGATCCGCAATCGGTTCGCGTCGAGGAGATGATCAACTATTTTCCCTATGACTGGCCGCGTCCCGAGAACGCCGATCAGCCCTTCAAGGCGACCGTGACCGTGATGCCGACACCGTGGAACCGTGACACGGAGCTGATGCATGTGGCGATCAAAGGCTATGACATCGCGCCGGCGACAGCGCCGCACGCCAATCTGGTCTTCCTGATCGACGTGTCGGGCTCGATGGACGAGCCGGACAAGCTGCCGCTTCTGAAGAGCGCTTTCCGGCTTCTGGTCAACAGACTGAAAGCCGACGACACCGTCTCGATCGTCACCTATGCCGGCAATGCCGGCACGGTGCTGGAGCCGACGCGCGTCGCCGAAAAATCGAAGATCCTGTCGGCGATTGACAGGCTTGAGGCTGGAGGTTCCACTGCCGGCGCCGAGGGCATCGAGGCTGCCTATGATCTGGCGAAGCGGGCCTTCGTCAAGGACGGCGTCAACCGGGTGATGCTGGCGACGGACGGCGACTTCAATGTCGGCCCGTCGAGCGATGAGGATCTGAAGCGCATCATCGAAGAGAAACGCAAGGACGGCATCTTCCTGACCGTTCTCGGCTTCGGACGGGGCAATCTCAACGATTCCCTGATGCAGACGCTGGCGCAGAACGGCAACGGCAGCGCCGCCTATATCGACACCCTGGCGGAAGCGCAAAAGACGCTGGTCGAAGAAGCCGGATCGACACTGTTTCCGATCGCCAAGGACGTCAAGTTCCAGGTCGAGTTCAATCCTGAGCGCATCGCCGAATACCGGCTGATCGGTTATGAGACACGCGCCCTCAACCGCGAAGATTTCAACAATGACCGTGTGGATGCCGGCGATATCGGCTCCGGCCACAGCGTCACGGCAATCTACGAGATCACACCCAAGGGAAGCCCGGCGGTGATGAACGACGACCTGCGGTACGGCGTGGCTGAGAAGGCGCCGGCCGCGACATCGGACAGCGCGCATCAGGGCGAGCTTGCTTTCGTCAAGATGCGCTATAAGCGGCCGGGCGAGGACAAGAGCGCCCTCATCACGACGCCGGTCGGCGACAGCAATGTGGTCGCGACCGTCGATGCAGCGCCGCAGGATGTGCGTTTCTCGGTGGCGGTCGCCGCCTTCGGCCAGAAACTGAGCCGCGTCGCCGCCCTCGATGCCTATTCCTACCAGGCGGTCGCCGATCTCGCCGCGGCATCGCGGGGCACGGATCCCTTCGGCTACAGATCGGATTTCCTCGGCCTCATCAGGCTGGCTGACAGCCTCGGTCAGCGGTGAGTGAGAGGCGTCAAAAAGCGAGGCCGCCCGGAAGGGCGGCCTCGTCTGCATGAGATTACCCCGGCCTTGACCCGTTGGCCGTGAGATAAACGGCGTAGAGAGATGTAGTCCCGGTGATGAACAGACGGTTCAGTTTCTCACCGCCGAAAGCGACGTTGGAAACGATCTCGGGAATATGGATCTTGCCGAGCAGCGTGCCATCCGGATCATAGGCGTGCACGCCGTCGGCCGCACTCGTCCAGATCCTGCCTTTCCGGTCCACCCGAAAGCCGTCGAACATGCCGGCGGTGCATTCTGCGAAAACACCGAGGTCGCTCAGTGTCCCGTCGCCTGATATCGCGAGCTTTCGGATATGGCGCGGACCACCCGGCAGATGCGAGGCACCAGTGTCGGCAACGTAGAGAACCGTCTCGTCGGGCGAGAAAGCCAGACCGTTCGGCTTGATGAAATCCGACGTCATCTGATCGGTCGCCCCTGTTGCCGGATCATGCCGGTAGACATGGCATCCGCCGATTTCCTCTTCACCGTAGTCGCCTTCATAGTCGTGAAGAATGCCGTAGCTCGGATCGGTGAACCAGACCGTGCCGTCGGACTTGACGGTCACGTCGTTCGGAGAATTGAGCCGCCTGCCCGCGATCCGGTCGGCGAGCACGCTGACCTTGCCGTCGAACTCCGTCCGCGTGACCCGGCGCGTCAGATGCTCGCAGGTGATCAGCCGGCCCTGATTGTCGACGGTGTTGCCGTTCGAATTGTTGCTGGGTGAGCGGAATACGGAAGTGTGACCGCTGGTATCGTCATAGCGCATCATCCGGTTGTTGGGGATATCAGAGAAAACCAGATAACGGCCAGCGGCAAACCAGGCAGGTCCTTCCAGCCAGCGGCCGCCCGTCCAAAGGCGCTCGACGCGCGCGTGGCCAACGAAGCAGCTTTCGAAGCGCGGGTCGAGAACCTCAAACCCCGTACCTTCGATTTCCCCGAACATGATATTTCCTCCCGTCCCATATTGTTATCGATATCACAATGCCGCTACTTTCGCACGACGTACAGACCTCGGTGCGCCGGCACATGCAGAAATCCAGCCGGAATCCGGATTTTCAGGCTGTGGAGCGGCGCATTCATCCAACAATATCGATTGTGCGATGATAGCGATAACTTTATCGTGTCCTGAGTTGCCCACTCAGAAGCTGTTTGAAAGCGGAGATCAGTGAAAAACGAGGATGAGCCGAAAGACAAGCGCCTCAAGCCGGGAGACGCCCAAAAGCTGACGATGGCGGAAGTCGCCAAATATGTCGGCGTATCGGCCATGACCGTTTCGCGCGCCTTTCGCCAGGATGCGAGTGTTTCCGAAGAGACCCGAAAGCGCATCATGGAGGCCGTCGACGCGCTCGGCTACGTGCTGGATCTCTCCGCCGGCAGTCTTTCGTCGAGGCGCAGCGGCTTTATCGCCGCGCTCGTGCCCTCCATCAACAATTCGAATTTCTCCGACACCGCGCGCGGCATCACCGACGCCCTGGAGAATACCGGCCTTCAGCTTCTTCTAGGCTATACCGATTATGCCGCGGAGAAAGAGGAAAAGCTGATCGAGGCGATGCTGCGCCGGCGCCCGGAGGGCATCATCCTGACAGGCGGGTCGCATACCGACCGCGCGCGGCGCATGCTCGAAAAAGCCGGCATCCCTGTGGTCGAGACCTGGGAGCTTCCGGAGGAACCAATCAATCATGTCGTCGGTTTTTCAAACACAGAGGCGATGGCCCTGCTGGTACGAACACTTGCCAACCAGGGGTATCGGAAGTTCGGCTACATAGGCGGGACGACGGCGCGCGATACGCGCGGCAGCCAGCGGCGAAGCGGCTTTCTGAAGACCGTCGAAGAACTGGGCCTGGGACCGGGGCGGGCGATTTCCTTCGGCGTGCCGCCCATTACCATGGAACAGGGCGGTCAGGCGATCGTCAGTCTTCTGGAACGCTGGCCGGACACGGAAGTCGTTCTCTGCGTCTCCGACCTTTCCGCCTTCGGCGCGATCATGGAGTGCACCCGCAGGGGAATGAAAGTGCCTCGGGACATAGCGATTGCCGGTTTCGGCGACTACGAGATCTCGTCGATCTGTCATCCCAGCATTACGACCATCAATGTGGACTGCTACGGTATCGGCCGCCAGGCCGCCGCCCGCCTGCTGGATGCCTTGCAGGGCGGCGGCTCGGCCGGCAACGACATCACGTTGACCAGTTACAAGGTCGTGCTGCGCGAAAGCACGGATCGCGGCGGCGCCAAGTAGCGTAGACGTCAAAAGGCGATCTGCACTTTCATGGATCTGCTGCGGTCGCTTGCCAGTTCGAAAGCGGCGATGGCCTCGTCGATTGCAAAGACACCCGTCAACAGCGGCTTCAGGTCGACGCGACGCGCATTGATCAACTCGACGGCAAGCCCAAACTCTTCGTGGAAACGGAATGTCCCGCGCATCTCGATTTCCTTGGCAACGATCACGTTCTGCGGAATGGAGACATCGCCGCCGAGGCCAAGCTGCACGAGAACGGCGCGGGGCCTTAACACCTCCAGGCCCCCGCGCACCGCCCGTTCATTGCCTGACGCTTCGAACATGACGTCGAAATATCCCTTGTCGGCGCCATAGGCCGCAAGGTCGGCTGCGTCAGTGGCAACGTTGATCGTGCGGTCCGCGCCGCTGGCGCGGGCAATCGCGAGCACGCTGTCGGTCACGTCGGTCGCGACGATCTCGCGGGCGCCGAGAACGCGCGCCGCAACGATCGACAACATCCCGATCGGGCCGCAACCGGTGACCAGCACCCGCTTGCCGAGCAGCGATCCGGCGCGGTTTGCCGCATGCAGCGTCACCGCGAAGGGTTCGGCGAAGGCGGCCTGGTGGATCGAAATGCCGTCGGCGACCTTGTGGCATTGCCAGCGCTCCGCGACCAGCCGCTGGCGAAAGCCGCCCTGAATATGCGGCATCGGCATGGCGCTGCCGTAAAACCGCATGTTGAGGCAGTGGTTCTGCTGCCCCTTCAGGCAATATTGGCAATGGTTGCATGGCCGGCTCGGCGAAACCGCGACACGGTCTCCGACCGCAAGGTCGGTGACGCCGGAACCCAGCGCCTTCACCGTGCCGGCTATTTCATGACCGAGGATCATCGGTTCGCGCAGCCGGACGGTGCCGAAGCCGCCGTGATTGTAATAGTGCAGGTCGGAACCGCAGATGCCGCCGGCTTCGATGGCGATTTCCACTTGCCCTGCTCCCGCAACCTCCGGCTCGCGCTCCTCGATCCTCAGATCCTTGGCGGCATGAATGACGATGGCTTTCATATCGGGATCCTCACACGACGGGAGTTGGGAGCGCGCTACCTGCAAAATGCGCAGCGAGATTGTCTCTGACCAGCTGGCCCATGGCCTTGCGGGTTTCGACAGTGCCAGAGCCGTGGTGGGGCTGCAACACGACGTTTTGCAGGCTGAGGAAACGCGGATCGATCCTCGGCTCGTTGAGGAAGACATCAAGGCCCGCGGCCTCGATGGTGCGGTCCTGAAGCGCTGCGATCAGCGCCTGTTCATCGACGGTCGTCCCGCGCGAGACATTGATCAATATGCCGTTCGGCCCCAGGGCCTTGAGCACCTCCGCGTTGATGATTTTCACCGTCGCCTCCCCTCCGGGAACGATGACGATCAGGAAATCGGCCCAGCCGGCGAGCGCGATCAGTTCGGGTTCGTAAGCATAGGGAACGTCCGTGTGGTCGTGGCGGGCAAAATAGGAGATGTTGCAGCCGAAGGCGGCGGCGCGCTTGGCGATCGCCTTGCCTATCCGTCCCATGCCGACGATCCCGACCTTTTTGCCCGAGACCCGCGTCACCAACGGCATGGCAACACTGCCCCACAATCCCGAGCGGACGAGAATATCGGCCTGCGGAATCTGCCTTGCCGTGGCGAGCAGCAATCCGATCGCGATATCTGCGACATCCTCGGTGAGCACGTCAGGGGTATTCGTCACGCGAATGCCGTTGGCGCGCGCATAGGACAAATCGATTGCATCGGTGCCGACGCCGTAACAGGAGACGATTTCCAGCTTCGGCAATTGCGCCATCAGCTCGGCGGAGGCCCCGAGTTCGCCGCGGGTGGCGATGGCGCGGATATCCTTGCCGACCCGCGCGATCAGGGCCTGCCGATCCGTCGCCTCCCACAGGCGATGGACGCGGTAGTTCGCCTCCAGATCGATCATATCCCATTCCGGATATGATCCGGTCATCAAGATTTCTACCTCAGGCATTCCGTTTCCATCCCGCATTTTGTCGGTTGATTATGTTATCGATAACATATAATTCGAAAGAGGGATGTCAAGTATGTTTCACCGTGAGCGGCCGCGTGAGCTGTCGCCGGCGGCGAGACAGGAGGAGCTGTTTGCATGAAGAACCTGTTTGATCTGACCGGCCGCCGTGCCCTGATCACCGGCTCGAGCCAGGGGATCGGCTACGCCCTGGCCGAAGGTCTGGCGCAATATGGCGCCGAGGTCATCATCAATGGCCGCACGCCAGAAAGCGTCGAGCGCGCGGTCGAGAGTCTCAAGGGCCAAGGCCTGTCGGCCCACGCGGCGATCTTCGATGTGACCAGCAAGGAGGCTGCCAAACAGGGTGTCGCCACGATCGAAGCTGATATCGGGCCGATCGACATCCTGATCAACAATGCCGGCATGCAGTTTCGCACGCCGCTGGAAGATTTCCCGGCTGACAAATGGGAATTGCTGCTGACCACCAATATTTCGAGCGTGTTTTACGTCGGCCAGGCGGTGGCGCTGGGCATGATCGCCCGCGGCCAGGGCAAGATCATCAACATCGCCTCGGTTCAAAGCGAACTGGCGCGCCCCGGCATCGCTCCCTATACCGCGACCAAAGGTGCCGTGCGCAATCTGACCCGAGGCATGTGCGCCGATTGGGCCAAGCACGGCCTGCAGATCAACGCGATTGCGCCGGGCTATTTCAAGACGCCGCTCAACCAGGCGCTCGTCGATAATCCCGAATTTTCCTCCTGGCTTGAGAAACGCACGCCGGCCGGCCGCTGGGGTAATGTCGACGAACTGGTCGGTGCGGCCGTCTTCCTGTCAGGCCCCGGTTCGTCCTTCATCAACGGGCATACGCTTTATGTCGACGGCGGCATTACGACCTGCCTTTAGGGGAGGTGAGCCGATGAATCTTGAAGGAAAAGTGCTGCCGCTGGCCATTGTCGTCATGGGCGTCAGCGGCTGCGGAAAATCCTCTGTCGGAGGGCGCATCGCCGCGCAATACCGGCTGCCTTTTCTGGAGGGCGATCAGCTTCACCCTGCTCGCAATGTCGAGAAGATGGCGCAGGGCATACCGCTGAGCGACGAGGACCGCCTGCCTTGGCTCGACCGGATCGGCGAGGAAATAAGGGCCGCGCAAGATGCGTCGCAGGGCTTGGTGATTTCGTGCTCGGCGCTGAAGAGAAACTATCGGGACCGGTTGCGGCAGGCGGCGGGCGGTCGGCTGGCCTTCGTTTTCCTCGAGGGCACGCGCGAGCTGCTGCTGTCGCGGATGCAGGCGCGCCAAGGCCATTTCATGCCGGCCTCCCTGCTCGACAGCCAGCTGCAGACGCTGGAGCCGCCGACTGGTGAGCCCGGTGTCGTGACGGTGGCGATCGATATGGCTTTGAATGATATGGTGGCGCTGGCTTGTGAGAGGCTCAGCGGCGCGGCCAGCAAGGGAGGATTTCATGCAGGATGACTACAGAGCAGATGTCGCCGTCATTGGTGCCGGCATCATGGGAACGGCGATCGTTACGCGATTGATCGAGACCGGACACCAGGTATCCGTCTTCGATCTGGATGCCGAGAAAGTCGCGGCGCTGGAAGCCAAGGGGGCTCGCGCTACGAGCTCCGTGGAGGATGCGGTCGCCGTGTCGCAGTTCTGCATACTCAGCCTCAATCACGCAAACATCGTGCGCGCCGTCGTTTTCGGCGAAAAAGGTGTCGCGGCGGCGGCGAATGCCGGCAAGCTGCTGATCGACATGTCCTCGATCGACCCCGCCGAGACGGCCGATATGGCGGCGCGGTTGCGGACGGAAACGGGGATGGCATGGGTGGATTGCCCGCTCTCCGGCGGCGTGCCCGGCGCGCTGAACGGCAAGCTCACCATCATGGCCGGCGGCAGCCCGGACGATTTCGAACGGGCGCGCGTGGTGATGCGGCATCTTGCCGCCAATTACACGCTGATGGGCGCATCCGGCGCCGGACAGACGACCAAGCTGATCAATCAGCTCTTTTGCGCCGTGCTGTTTCAGGCTGTCGCGGAAGCCGTCAAGCTCGCGGAAGCCGGCGGCGTCGATCCGGCCGCCATTCCGGCAGCCCTTGCCGGCGGCCGTGCCGACAGTCGGATCATGCAGGAATTCATGGCGAAATTCGCTGCCCGCGATTTCTCGCCGACAGGCAGGATAGACAACATGCTGAAGGACCTGGATTCGCTTCAGGCCTTCGCGTTGAAAACGAAGACGCCGCTGCCGATGACGGGCGCTGTCGTCGAAATCCACCGCCTGCTCTGCGCCGCCGGCCTCGGCCCGAAGGACTCTGCCGAAATGATGCGTCTTCTCGACGGATTTCAGGCCGACTGACGTCAATCACCAGCGGGAAATGCGAGATCGTCATCTTTCCGCTTGACCATCGATAAATGTTATCGATAACATATGTTCACGATAACAACTGCAGCTTTGGGAGGAGCCACAGTGGAAGCGAAAAGACTGCTGGAGTTCCAGTCGATCACCAAAACCTTCGGCGGCACGCAGGCGCTGCGTGACGTCTCGATTGACCTGCGCGAGGGAGAGATCCTTGCGCTGCTGGGGGAAAACGGCGCCGGCAAATCGACGCTGATCAAGACGCTCGCGGGCATCTACAAGCCCGATGCTGGCGACATCCTCTTCCGCGGCCAAAGCTATCACCATCGTCCTCCGAAGCCGAACGAGCGGCAGCCGGTTGCCTTCATCCACCAGGATCTCGGCTTGATCGAATGGATGACCGTCGGTGAGAATATGGGCCTGTCGCAGGGCTTCTCGATGCGCCGCGGCCTGATCGATTGGAACAGGACGCAGGCGCGCGCCAAGGAAGCCCTGAAGCTGGTCGGCTGTGACTTCGATCCCACCACCCGGGTTTCGGCGCTGTCGCGCACGGAAAAATCGCTCGTTGCCATTGCCCGCGCGCTTGCCGTCGAGGCCGACGTTCTCGTGCTCGACGAGCCGACGGCGAGCCTGCCCGCCGATGAAGTCGACCGGCTGTTCAATGCGATCCGCCCTCTGAAGGATCGCGGCGTCGGCATGATCTACGTCTCCCACAGGCTCGACGAGATTTTCCGCATCGCCGACCGGGTCGCGGTTCTGCGCGATGGCTGCATGGTCGGACAGAAGCCCGTCAGCGAGACCACGCCCGATGAACTGGTGACGATGATCATCGGCCGCAGCGGCGACAGTCTCTTTTCCAAGACCGAGATCAAACGGGGCAAGGCGATCGTCAAGGTCCGCGATCTCGTTTGCGCAGGCACGAGTCCGATATCCTTCGATATTCGCGAAGGTGAATTGCTCGGCCTTGCAGGCTTGCGCGGCGCCGGCCAGGAACGTATCGGCCGCGCACTCTTCGGTTGCGAGCCATTCGGCGGCTCGGTTCTGCTGCATGACCAAGCTCCGGATCTTTCGAGCCCGCTGCGGGCCATGACGTCGGGCATCGGATTGATCGCCCGTGACCGGACTGAGGAATCGGTCGCGCTCTCGCTTTCCATTCGGGAAAACACCTACATCAATCCCGGCGCAGTCGGTCGCGGGCTTTTCTCCTTCCTGTCGCCGCGCGGCGAAGCGGACCTCGCTCATAAGATCGGCCACTCCGTCGGTCTGCGGCCGAACGACCCCGATCTGCCGGTGGAGGCGCTCTCCGGCGGCAATCAGCAAAAGGTCGTCGTCGGCCGCTGGCTGGCGACCGGCCGCAAGCTGCTGATCGCCGAAGATCCGACCGCTGGCGTCGACATCGGCGCGCGTGCCGAGATCTACCGCCTGATTACCAAGGCGCTCGAAGCCGGCCTCGCGGTCGTCGTGGTTTCGACGGACTTTGAGGAGATCGCCCACATCTGCCACCGCGCGCTGGTCTTCTCGCGCGGGAAAATCGTCAGCGAATTGACTGGAAGCGCCCTGACGACGGAGGCGGTCATCACGGCGGCCTCCGCGTCGGAAGCCGCTTGAGCCATCGGGAGAACAGCTATGCAATCCATTGAATCCACGGCTCTGGAGCCCACAAAGAGCGAAATGGCCGGCCTCTCCGCCGGACAGAAGATCGGCCGCCTGATCCCGGTCTATGGGCTCGTGATCCTGACTGTCGGGCTGATCGTCCTCTTCTCGATCCTGCTGCCCGATACGTTCCCAACCGTTTTGAACGTCCGCTCGATCGTCTCCGACAAGGCGATCATCGCGCTTCTGTCGCTCGCCGCAATGATCCCGATGGCATCGGGCCGCATCGATCTGACCGTGGGCTACGGCATCGTGCTCTGGCACATCCTCGCGATCAGCCTGCAGACGGTCTACGGCCTGCCTTGGCCTGTCGCGGTCCTCATCGTTCTTGCGCTCGGCATTCTCACCGGCTTCATCAACGGGCTGCTGGTCGAGGTTGCGAAGATCGACAGCTTCATCGCCACGCTCGGGACAGGAACTGTCCTCTATGCACTTGCCCTTTGGCACACCGGCGGCCGGCAGGTGGTCGGCGTCCTGCCAGAAGGTTTCTACGCGCTGAACGGCACCATGCTGTTCGGCCTCCCCATCACCGGTTTTTACGTGCTTTTGATCGCAATCTGCATGTGGATCGTACTCGAATACCTGCCGATCGGCCGTTATCTCTACGCCATCGGCGCCAATCCCAAGGCTGCGGCGCTCAACGGCATTCCGGTGCGGAAATTCGTGATCGGCGCGTTCGTGACGTCGGGGCTGCTGGCGGCTCTGACGGGGGTCCTGCTCGCCTCGAAGCTGCGCATCGGCCAGGCGAGCGTCGGCCTCGAATATCTCCTGCCGGCGCTCGTCGGCGCCTTCCTTGGGTCGACGACGATCAAGCCGGGACGGGTGAATGTCTGGGGGACGCTCATCGGCGTCATCATCCTGGCGGTCGGGATATCGGGAATTCAGCAATTCGGCGGGTCGTTCTTCGTCGAACCGCTGTTCAACGGCGTAACCCTTCTGATCGCCATCGGCATAGCAGGTTACGCCCAGCGCAAGCGCGGGGCCGTGAGGAGGATCACGCCCGCATCCAAGTGAGGATGCCGGTTCACCGGTATTCGACAACAAACAAAACAAGAGGAGTGAACATGAAGCGCAGGACTTTATTGCAGGCAACGGTCGCAACCGTCGCCGTTATGCTCAGTGTGCCGGCACTGGCCGATCCCGTGGGCGACGCCAAGGCTGTGGTGGAGAAATATGCTTCCAAGGTGAGCGCCTGGGATGGCCCGACGAGCGGCCCCAAGGGTGCCGCCGGCAAGAACATCGTCATCCTCGCCGCCGATATGAAGAATGGCGGCATTCTCGGCGTGGCCAATGGCGTTCAGGAAGCGGCGGGCGCGCTCGGCTGGACGGTGAAGGTGCTCGACGGCGCCGGTTCGATCGGGGGACGGACCGCGGCTTTCGGCCAGGCCATGGCGCTGAAGCCCGATGGCATCATCATCAACGGCTTTGACGCCGTCGAGCAGAAGCCGGCGATGGAAGCGGCCAAGGCCGCGGGCATTCCGATGGTCTCCTGGCACGCCGCCTCGGCGGTCGGTCCGGTTCCCGAAGTCGGCGTCTTCGCCAACGTCACCACCGATGCAATGGAAGTATCGAAGTCTGCGGCAGACTGGGCCTTTGTCGATGCCGGCGGAAAGCCTGGTGTCATCATCTTCACCGACTCCACCTATGCGATCGCGATTGCCAAGGCCGATCGCATGAAGAAGGAGATCGAGGATCTCGGCGGCACTGTGCTCGAATATGTCGACACGCCGATCGCCGAAACCTCCCAGCGCATGCCGCAGCTTACCACGTCGCTTCTGCAGAAGTACGGCGCGAAGTGGACGCATTCGCTCGCGATTAACGACCTCTATTACGATTTCATGGGGCCGTCGCTTGCCTCGGCCGGCATTGCCGGTGATGGAAAACCGGTCAACGTCGCTGCCGGCGACGGTTCGGAGAGCGCCTATCAGCGTATCCGCGCCAAGCAGTACCAGGCCGTTACGGTGGCCGAGCCGCTCAATCTCCAGGGCTGGCAGCTCGTCGACGAACTGAACCGCGCCTTCGCGGGCGCCCCATGGTCAGGCTACGTGTCGCCGCTGCATGTGGTCACCAGCCAGAACGTCGAATTCGACGGCGGACCGAAGAACAGCTTCGATCCCGATAACGGCTATCGCGATCAGTACAAGAAAATCTGGGGCAAATAAGCCCTCCCGAGGGCGTATCGACTGATACGCCCTCTCCTCCGCCACACTGCCTCAACATCGATCCAGCTCCGGCGAGTTTTGGAAAAGAGAACCCATGATCATTCGTTATGCTTTGTTTGAAGGCGAAATCCATCGCGGAAGAGAAGAGGAATTCCGCGACTTCGTAAGGCAACGGCTCGTCCCTCTGTGGACGAAATTCCCAGGCGCCGAGGAAGTTCGGGTGCTTGATGGGATGGAGCGCGACGAAGGCGCCCCGGTTTACGCGATGGCGCTCGCCATTCGTTATCCCGATATGGAAGCGGTGAATGCAGCCCTGCGCTCCGATGTGCGCTTCGAAAGCCGCGAGGTGACCGGAGAGCTCCTGAAGCTCTTCACGGGCAAAGTCCATCATCACGTCTTCTCGGCCAATGAGTATCCACCGGCTCTTGCCTGACATCAACTGATCGCGAGGGCGCCAAAGATTGGCAGCCCTTAAGACAGCCGATATTGAAAGAACCTCAAGGCGCCCGCGGGCAAGCACTCCGGGCGCTTTTTCCATGCCCCGTCCTAACGGCCCAACAGAGCGATCGCCTCTGTACGCGCTTCGGGACGATTTTTCCTCGGGCGTCTAGACCGCCGCACGAATCGGCAAAGTCGTTTGCCGAGATCACTGTCGTATGTGAGGGCGCGGGGGATGGAACGGTCTTTCTTGCAACAACAGATATATGCCAATTGTCTCCGGCAACTTGGCATACTCTTTCCGATGTACAGTTTAGTTCATTTTGCGCGAAGAATGTCGGAAAAATATACGAAAAGCGCGACGTATCGATGCCCTGCCGTCTGCGTTTACATTCTCTAAAATATATTCGCCTAATTTTTTTGGGATGTTGGAGCGACGTTCGCAGGATCGTCACCGACGCCATGATGGCGGCCGGGCACTCGCAATCTCACATGAAATCGACGTTTCTATTCGACGCACGTCTGGCAGCGCCGGCGAGATGCGGCGCATTCGGGACAGATCAAGCTCCATACGTGAACGAGATGTGACGAACGACCCTGCCGGCCAGACATCTTTGACAAACCGCGCCGACACGATGGAGGTGACAATGAAGAGCATTAAGAGTTTCGGGATCGGGGTGCGCCTCACCCTTGGTTTCAGCTTCCTGCTGCTGCTGATGGCTGGGCTCACCATCTATTCGGCGGTGAAGGTTGCCGAGATCAACAGCAATCTTGAAACGATCAACGACGTCAACAGCGTCAAGCAGCGGTTTGCCATCAACTATCGCGGCAGCGTGCACGATCGGGCCATCGCCATTCGCGACGTGACCCTGGTGACCTCGGCGGATGAACGCAAGGCCGCCGAGGCCTTGATCGAAAAGCTGGCGGCGACTTACGCCGAGAACGAAAAGCGCATGGCCGATATGATTGCATCTCCGGCTGGTGCGACGGACCAGGAAAAGACCATCCTCGGCGAGATTGCCGACATACAGGCAAAGACCAATCCTCTCGTCGCCCAGATTATCGCGCTGCAGGAAAAGGGCGACGGCGAGGCTGCCCGTAAGATCCTGCTCGAACAGGCCCGGCCCGCCTTTGTCGCCTGGCTCGGCGCCATCAACAAATTCATCGATTACCAGGAGGCGCTGAACAAATCGGTCGGCGGCGACGTCCGCAGCACGGCGAGCGGCTTCAAGCCGATCGCGCTGACGGCGCTCGCCATTGCGGCTGTTCTTTCCATCATTGCCGCCGCCATCACCGCACGCACGATCGTCGGCCCGCTGGCAAAGCTTCAGCTTTCGCTGAAAGCGATGGCCGAGGGCAATCTCGATGGTGATCGCCGTCTCGAAGCGCGGGGCGATGAGATCGGCAAGCTCGCGCGGGCCGTCGCCGGCCTGCGTGACGCGATTTCGGCAAAGGCGGAACGGGAAGCGGACGTGGAAACCAAGCGGGCCGTAGCGGAACGGCATCGGCTCGAGCAGGATGCCGACGAACGCCGGACGCTGGCCGAGCAAACGGACAAGGCCGTCAGCCAACTGGGCAATGCATTGCAGGCGCTGGCCGACGGCGACCTGACGCAGCAGCTCGACACGCCGTTCATTCCGTCGCTGGAAAAGCTCCGGGCCGACTTCAACGCCGCGGTGGAAAAACTGCGTGCCGCCATGCAGAAGGTTGCCCATAATGCGAGCGCAATCGCGGCTGGCGCACAGGAGATCCGCTCCGCTTCGGACGATCTTGCCAAGCGGACCGAACAGCAGGCTGCCTCGGTCGAGGAAACCGCCGCCGCCCTGGAGGAGATCACGACGACCGTCGCCGACTCGAGCAACAGGGCTCAGGAGGCCGGACAGCTTGTTCGCAAGACGAAGGACAATGCGGAACGCTCCGGCAGCGTCGTCCGGGATGCGGTCGATGCCATGGGCAAGATCGAATCGTCAGCCACCGAAATCGGCAGCATCATCGGCGTCATCGACGAGATCGCCTTCCAGACCAACCTGCTTGCGTTGAATGCCGGCGTCGAAGCCGCCCGCGCCGGTGAAGCCGGCAAGGGTTTTGCCGTCGTTGCCCAGGAAGTGCGCGAGTTGGCGCAGCGTTCCGCCAAGGCGGCGAAAGAAATCAAGGAACTGATCAACGCATCGAATGGCCATGTGAAGAGCGGTGTCGCCCTGGTCGGCGAGACCGGAAAAGCGCTGCAGGAAATTGCGGTACAGGTGCAGCAGGTCGACGGCAATGTGGGTGCCATTGTCGGCGCGTCGCAGGAGCAGGCGACGGGGCTGAAGGAGATCAATGCCGCTGTCAGCAAGATGGACCAGGGCACACAGCAGAACGCCGCCATGGTTGAAGAGGCGACGGCGGCAGCCCACAATCTCGCCAAGGAAGCCGATGCCCTATTCCAGCTTCTGGGCCAGTTCAACATCGGAGGAGCAGTGGCCCCGAAGCGGATATCGCAACCCGCCGTCGCGGCGCACCATACTCAACCCGTGGCTTCGCCCGCGCGCCAGATGATTGCCAAGGTGGGCAAGTCGTTCCAGGCGAATGGAAACGCCGCATTGGCCGGCAATTGGGAAGAGTTCTGAATCGCGCGATCTCCCATCAGCTTCCGCTGAAGCACAAGCGACGAAGGGCAGCGTTTGCTGCCCTTCGCATTTTTATCCTACGCGCGTGCCGGAGCCCTGGCCGGAAGCAGCGCGTTGATCACGACCGCGACGGTGATGTTTGCCGCCAGCGCCAGCAGGCCCGTATAGACGGTGAAGGGTTCGCCGCCGAGGCTCACCAGATGCAGAGGCTTCCAGCCCGCGTCCCAGACGAGGAAGGTGCCGCCGCAGAAGCCGACGAACCAGCCGGCAAGCAGGCCGGGGGCACGGAACCAGTTGGTGTAGAGGCCGAAGACCAGAGCCGGAAGCGTCTGCAGGATCCAGATGCCGCCGAGCAGCTGCAGGTCGAGTGCAAATTGCGTCGGCAGGAAGATGATGACGAGAAGCGCGCCGACCTTCACGACGAGCGACGTCACCTTCGCGACCTTAGCCTCTCCCGCATCGCTGACTTTGGGATCGACATAGGCTTTCCAGAAATTGCGGGTGAAGAGATTGGCGGCGCCGATGCTCATCACTGCCGCAGGCACCAGTGCACCGATTGCGATCGCCGCAAAGGCGAAGCCGGAGAACCATCCCGAAAACAGCGTCTTGAACAGCGTGGGAACGACGTCGTTCGCACTGTCGAGCTTCAGGTTGGCGGCATGGCCCATATAGCCGAGGAGTGCCAGAAGGCCGAGCAACAGCGTATAAGCGGGCAGCATGATCGCATTCTTGCGGATCGTCTTGCCACTATTGGAGGCGAAGATGCCGGTCAGCGTATGCGGATACATGAAGGCGGCGAGCGCCGAACCCAAAGCAAGCGTGGCATAGGCGACATATTGATTGCCGCCGAGCAGCAGATTGCCGGAGCCCTTGGCCTGGAAGGCTGCATCGGCCGAGGCGAAGACATTCGCATAGCCGCCGAGTTTCGACGGGATGAGCGCTACCGCCGCAATCACGACGATATAGATCATGATGTCCTTGACGAAGGCGATCAGCGCCGGCGCGCGCAGGCCCGCCGAATAGGTATAGAGCGCCAGCACGATGAAGGCGATCGCCAGCGGCAACTCGCCATGCAGCCCGAGCGCCTTCAGGACCGCCGTCATGCCGACGAGCTGGAGGGCGATGTAAGGCATGGTGGCGATGACGCCGGTTGCCGCGACGGCAAGTTCGAGACCGCGCGAGCCGTATTGGCCGTGCACGACGTCGGCGGCCGTCACATAGCCGAAATCCTTGGCGCGTTTCCACAGCACAGGCATGACCATGAAGACGAAGGGATAGACGACGATGGTGTAAGGCAGTGCGAAGAAGCCGTAGGCGCCGACCGTGTAGACGAGCGCCGGAACGGCGATCACGGTATAGGCGGTGTAGAAATCGCCGCCGACGAGGAACCAGGTGATCCAGGTGCCGAAGTTGCGTCCGCCGAGGCCCCATTCATCGATATGGGCGAGCGTCTCCGGTTTGCGCCAGCGGCTCGCGATGAAGCCCATGACGGTGACAAGGGCAAAAAAGAAGATGAAGACGGCAAGCGCCGTGCCGTTGATGTCACTCGTCATGGCCAACGCTCCGATAGGCGATCCAGGTCAACGTCGCGGTGATCGGCACCCAGAGAAGCTGATACCAATAGAAGAAAGGGAAGCCGAAAAGCGACGGTTCGCGGAGATTGTAAAATGGCGGCCAGAGCAGACCTATATAGGGAATGATCAGCAGCCAGAGCGCTGCCTTGCTACGTGGTTTTTCCATGTCGGATACCTTTCAGGCGCCGCAGGCGGCGGTCGCCATGTTCCAGTTGTCGGCGTGGAAGGCAGGTCTGTCAGCCGGCGGCCGCGGCAGGCCCGGTTCGGGTCACTCGAGGTTTTCCGACTGATCGGAAGCTGATGTAACGCATGTGAATTCCTCCCAACGGCTCACCCTCGGCCAGCCGTGAGTGGAGTCCTAGGACGTCGTTTTTGCCCTCACAAGATGGGCGTCAGACTGAAATGCAGGGCTCTACCCAGAAGTGGGTAGGCCGGGATTCAACCCACTTTGGAGACGACGCCGTGATCCAGCGCGTAGCGGATGAGGCCCGCCGTCGTTGCGATGCCGAGCTTCTTCTTGAGGTTCTTGCGGTGGGTTTCCGCCGTGGCGGGGGTGATCCCGAGCGCCTCGGCGATTTCCCGGTTGCTTCTGCCGGCAACGATCAGTCCGAGGATGTCGCGCTCGCGCGGCGTCAGGGGATCGCTCCCCTCCTCCGCGCGTTCGCCCATCAGCGCGTCGAAGACGCCCGAGGAGAAATAAGTGCCCCCGCCCGCCACGGTCTCGATGGCCGCAACGATCTCGTCCGTCGAGACGTCTTTGAGCACATAGCCGGCGGCGCCATGCATGACCGAGGAGGAAATATATTCCCGGCTGTCGTGCATGGAGAGCATGACGACGCGGGTTTGCGGAAGCTCGTTCCGGAACAGTTCGATCGCATCGATGCCGCTGAGTTTCGGCATGTTGATGTCCATCAGCACCACCTGCGGCTGGATTTGCCGGGCGATGTCGAGACCCGTTTGCGCAAGCCCGGCGGTGCCTGCGACTTCGATATGGTCGAAGGTCTCGAGCACGGCCTTCAAGCCGTCCAGCACCAGCGGATGGTTGTCGATCAGGAGAACCTTGATCTTCGTGCGTTCGGTCATGCGGCTTCCGCCCGCTTGCCGGCGGGAAGATTGGCCGACCTCGGCATCATCGCCGTCAGTGTCGTGCCGGACTCGTTGCTGTTGATGAGCAGCAGACCCCGGAAGTGGGCCATCCGCTCCTGCATGTTGCGCAGGCCGAGGCCCGATCCGCCGTCCTTGCTGCCATCGAAGCCGGTGCCGTTGTCTGAAATCGTCATGCGGGCGCGGCCGCCGTCGCTCCACAGCTTGACCGAAAGTTTTGAGGCGCCCGAGTGTCGCTCGACATTGTTGAAGGCTTCTTGGGCGACACGATAAAGGGCGGTGCTGGCCTCGGCCTTCAGCATGCCGGTAAAGCCTGAAGCGTCGATATCAGTCTCGATCCCCGTCCGCTCGGCAAAATGATAACAGAGCGCCTCCAGCGCCGCGGTCAGGCCGAGATCGTCGAGCACGCGGGGACGCAGATCGTGCGAGAGCCGTCGGATTTCCTTGATGGCGCCGTTCAGCGCCTCGACGCCGCGGTCGATGGTCTGCGCTGCATCGTCGATATTGGTCCTGACCTTGCGGCCGGCGAGATCCATCGCGTAGCGCACGCCGACCAGGTTCTGGGAAATGCCGTCGTGAAGCTCGCGCGCCAGCCGCGCCCGCTCTTCCTCCTGCGTGTCGATGACCCGCTGCGTCAGTTCCTTGAGGCGGCTGTCGGCCATGCGGCGCTCATGGAAGGTCAGGAGCATGCAGGTCGTGAAAACGACGATCACCGAGGGCACGGCGATCAGTGCAACGATGACGAAGGTCCGTTTTATGTTGGCGCGCATCACCTCGTTGGCGGCCGCACTCTGGGCAAAGACATCGTCCAGATAGACGCCGGTTCCGACCACCCAGTGCCATTTGTCGAGGCTGACGACGAAGGAGAGCTTGTCGGCGATCTGCCCGGTCGAAGGTTTCTGCCATTTGTACTGATGCAGGCCACCGCCGGCCTTTGCCGTTGCGATCAGTTCGGCAATGACCTTGTCGCCATCCGGATCGGTGAGATCCAGCCAATTATGTCCATGCCGGAAGCTCTGGCGCGGATGGACGATATTGTTGCCGTCGTAGTCGTAGACGAAAAAATAGCCATCCTTGCCGTAGTCGAGCGAGGTCAGGATCTCTGCCACTTGCTGCTTGGCAGCCTCGTCGTCGGCGCCGGCCTTGTCATAGATCGTATGGATGGCGGACAAGGCAAGATTGGTCAGATTGAGGATTTCGGCTTCCTTGGTCTTCAGCATGTTCTGTTCGAACGTGTCGATGCTGTTCTTGGCGAGGTTTGCCGATTGCCAGGTGATGAAAGTGGTGATCGCAAGGATCGAAATGACGAGCGGGACGATCGCCAATGCGATGATCTGGTGTCGGAGCGTCAACGATCATTCCTCCCGAGAATTTGCGCCCGGAATTATGCCCTTTGCCCAATATGAGTCCAGCGGCTTGTCCGGCGCTACTCGAGCGGCACGAACAGGCCGAGCTTGACGTCCCGCAGCACGACATTGGTGTGCATACGCCGGATCTGCGGGTTTTCGGCCATGATCAGGGCGGCGATGTCGTCATAATGCTCGACGTCGCGGGCGGTGACGATCGCAATCAGGTCGACCGCGCCTGTGACATAATAGACCTGCTGGATATGATCCTGCTTCTCGGCCCAAACGCGGAACTTCGCCAGCGCGTCGTAATTGTCCCGCTCGATTTCCATCCCGACGATAAACACCATCGATGTCCCCGTCGTCTTCCGGTCGAGGACGGCGACCTCCGCTTTGATGATCCCCTCCTCGCGTAGGCGCTTCAATCGCCGCTGCACGGCAGAGACCGACAGCCCGATCCGTTCGGCAATTGTTTCAGCCTTCAGCTGGCAGTCGCGTTGAACGATATCGAGGATGTCGCGGTCAAAACGATCCAGTTGTTCCATGGTCCAGTCCACTTCGGTTCTCCCAGCGGCACTTTAGGCATTCTGCCGTATTTGCCGCGTGAGAAAGATTATTTTGCACAGAAAACGCAAAAGAGATAGAAATTGCGCGAAAAAACCGCGTTCTTTTATCATTATCCTTCGCAAATTCAGTTCAGCCGGAACCATGCATGTCGGATCAACCCTTTCCTGCTCTTCGCGTCGAAGATCTCCACAAAAGCTTCGGCTCGCAACAGGTTCTCAAGGGTATCTCGACCGAGGCCCACAAGTCGGATGTGATCTCCATTATCGGCTCGTCGGGTTCTGGCAAGAGCACCTTCCTCAGATGCATCAATTTTCTGGAAACGCCTGACCGCGGCCGCATTGCCGTGAACGGCGAAGAAGTCGCGATGAAGGCCGGCTCAGGCGGGCGGCTGCAGCCACGCAACTGGCGGCAGATCGAACGGTTGCGCACCGGGCTTGGCATGGTCTTCCAGAGCTTCAATCTCTGGGCCCATCGCACGGTGCTGGAAAATGTCATCGAGGCGCCTGTGCATGTCATGGGCATCTCCAGGCGCGAGGCGATCGAAAAGGCAGAGGCCCTGCTCCACAAGGTCGGGCTTTTCGAGAAGCGCGATGCCTATCCCGCCTTTCTCTCCGGCGGCCAGCAGCAGCGCGCGGCGATTGCACGGGCGCTCTGTATCGATCCTGCCGTCATGCTGTTCGACGAGCCGACATCGGCGCTCGATCCGGAACTGGTCGGTGAGGTCCTTAAAGTCATCCGCGATCTCGCGGAAGAAGGCAGGACGATGCTGATCGTCACGCATGAGATGCGTTTCGCCCGGGATGTTTCGAGCCGCGTTCTCTTCCTGCATCAGGGACGGATCGAGGAGGAAGGTCCGCCGGAGCAAGTATTCGGGGCGCCGGTCAGCGCCCGCTGCCGGGAATTCACCGGTCTCAGCACCCACTGATGTCCCATCGATAATACCAACCAGGAGAATCCTGCGAATGAAACTGCTCCCCATGCTTTTTGCCGGCGCGGCACTTGCGCTTTCCGCGGTCACGGCACAGGCCGAAGTCCGCTTCGGCGTCATGAACGAATCCTATCCGCCCTTCTTCGCCAAGGATGCCTCGGGCGAGTGGCACGGATGGGAAATCGACCTGATGAACGCCGTCTGCGAAGAGATGAAGGAGAAGTGCTCGATCGTCGACATTTCCTGGGACGGTCTCATTCCGGCTCTTCAGAGCAAGAAGTTCGATGTCATCTGGTCGTCGATGTCGAACACCGAGGAACGCTCGAAGGTGATCGACTTCACCGACAAATATTACAACACGCCGAGCACGCTGATCGGGCCCAAGGACCAGAAGCCGGGCGCCACCGCCGAGGATGTGAAGGGTAAGACCATCGGCATCCAGGTGTCGACGATCCAGTCGGAATATTACAAGAAGTATTTTGCCGGCGTCGCCGAGGAAAAGACCTACCAGACGCTCGACGAGGCTTTCCAGGATCTTGCCTCCGGCCGCATCGACTACGTCTTCGGCGATTCGCTTGCGCTCGACGCCTTCCTGAAAAGCGATGCCGGCAAGGATTGCTGCGCCAATATGGGCGACGTCGCCGACGACAAGGAGATCCTTGGCGCTGGCGTTTCGGGCGGCCTGCGCAAGGACGATACCGAGCTGAAAGCGAAGCTGAACAAGGCAATCGCCGCCGTTCGCGCCAACGGCCAGTACGACGCGATCACCAAGAAATACTTCGACTTCGACATCTACGGCGCAAAGTAAGCAGTCCTGATGGCGACCGTGCAACAAGGCATTCTGGAGCTGCTGTCTCCCTATCCTCCGGGATGGGGCGGCGTTCTTTTGGCAGGTGCGGTTTCCACGGTCGCCATCTCGGCCTGTGCCTTCGCCGTCGGGCTGCTGCTCGGCACGGGCGGCGCGCTTGGAAAGCTCTCGGGCAATCGAGCGCTCCGCCTTTTGCTCGATCTCTATACCACCGTGATCCGCGCCGTTCCGGAACTGATCCTGATCGTCGGGCTCTATTATGCGGGTACAGACGGCCTCAACCGGCTTCTGGTCGCGCTGGACCTGCCGCCGATCGAGGTGAACGGTTTCGTCGCGGCCGTCGCCGTGCTCGGTTTCGTTCAAGGCGCCTATATGACGGAGGTGCTGCGCGGCGCGATCCTCGCCATTCCTGTCGGCCAGATCGAAGCCGCCAAGGCCTTCGGCATGGGACCGGCGTTGCGGTTCCGCCGCATCCTGCTTCCGGCGCTTTTGCCGAATGCGCTGCCGGGTCTTGCCAATCTCTGGATGTCGGTCACCAAGGACAGCGCGCTGGTCGCGGTTGTCGGCTATCAGGAATTGGCGCTCGCTACCCGTCTCGCCGGAGCGAGCACCAAGCATTACTTCGTCTTCTTCCTTGCCTCGGCTCTTCTCTACCTCGCGATCACGCTCGTTTCCAACGTCGCCTTCAAGCTGATCGAAGGGCGAGTGCGGCGCGGCCAGCCGCATCTGGCCTGAGGAAAGCGCGCCCGTGAGTTTCACCTGGATCTCTTCCTATTGGCCGCTTCTGCTCACCGGTGCCTGGCAGACCGTTGCGCTGCTTGTCATTTCCGTGGTGTTCGGCTTCGTCCTTGCCATCGGTCTCGCCTTTGCGCAGGTGAGCGGCGGCAGGTTGACCCGGCTTCTCGCCCGTGGCTACTGCACCTTCTTCCGTGGCACCCCGCTGCTGATCCAGCTGTGGCTGCTCTACTACGGGGTCGGTTCGCTGCTGCCGATGATCCCCGGCATTCGCCAGAGCCTGTTCTGGCCGATCCTGCGCGAAGGCTTCTTCTTCGCCTCCGTCAGCTTCACGCTGAATTATGCGGCCTATGAGGCCGAAGTGCTGCGCGGCGCGCTGCTTGCCGTTCCCAAGGGCGAGCTCGAAGCCGGCCGCGCCTTCGGCCTCTCGCCCTGGAAGCTGACCCGCCGCATCTGGCTGCCGCGCGCCATCCGTATCGCCCTGCCGACCATAGCAGGAGAGATCGTCATGCAGCTCAAGGCGACACCGCTCGCCTTCACGGTGACGGTGATGGATCTCTACGCCGTGGCAAACAAGGTTCGCCAGGACACATTGCTTGTCTACGAACCGCTCATCGTCGTCACTCTCTTCTATCTCGCCCTGACCGCAGTCATCGCCCGCGTCTTTCGAGGTTTCGAGGCGCAGGTGCCGGTTCGCCGTTAGGCGGATGGAAGCTGACAACATTGTTTTGAAAAGTCCGCAGCCGGTGACGGCGCGACAGCATGAATGGAGACTACCTCATGAGCACGATGCGAATTCTCGATGGCGGGATGAGCCGCGAACTGCTGCGGCTCGGCGCCGAACTGAAGCAGCCGGAATGGTCGGCATTGGCGCTGATCAACTCGCCGGAGATCGTCCGCAAGGTGCATGAGGAATTCATCGCCGCCGGCTCTGAGGTCATTACGACGAACAGCTATGCGCTCGTACCCTTCCATATCGGTGAGGATCGGTTCCAGAAGGAAGGAGCGGCGCTGATCCGTCTGGCAGGCCGCCTCGCGCGCGAGGCCGCCGATGCCGTCAAGGATCGTAAAGTCCTTGTCGCCGGTTCACTGCCGCCGATCTTCGGTTCCTACGAGCCTGAGAATTTTCAGCCTTCGCGGGTGCAGGACTATCTCAAGGTGCTCGTCGAAAACCTCGATCCCTTCGTCGACATATGGCTCGGCGAGACGTTAAGCCTGATCGCCGAGGGAGAGGCTGTCCGCGAGGCGGTGGCGGCATCGGGCAAGCCGTTCTGGATTTCCTTCACGTTGGCCGACGACGCGGCGGATATCGGGAGCGGCGAACCGAAGCTTCGCTCCGGCGAAAGCGTCGAGGACGCGGCGCTCTGGGCGGCTTCCTCGGGTGCCGAGGCTTTCCTGTTCAATTGCAGCAAGCCCGAAGTCATGGAGGCGGCAGTCGAGACGGCGGCGCGCGTGTTTCGAGAGAGGAACGCTCAGATCGAAATCGGCGTCTATGCCAATGCTTTCGAAGGGGAAACAGGCGAGGCAGCCGCCAATGAAGGCCTGCACGACACCCGCGACGATCTGAACGATGACGCCTATTCGCGCTTTGCCTGCTCCTGGGCCGAAGCCGGCGCGACGATCATCGGCGGCTGCTGCGGCATCGGGGCCGCACATATCCATCGCCTCAGGAATACGCTTTTGAGCTGAATAGACGAGAGCGGGGCTGTCGACCGCCGCGTCGCTCCTCCCCATGACCCAAGCGTGCTCTATTCGGCTTTCGGCGCCGTCTTCTGGAGCTCGAGCAGGAGTTTGATCAGCTTCGGGGCCATCACCCTGATTTCTGAGAGGTGGACGGCGCTCAGTCTCGTCAGAAGCTCGTCCGCCTTCTCGGTCAGCAGAACCGTCTGGCGGCGTCTGTCTGCCGGATCGGCATGGCGTTCGACAAGCCCTGCATCCGACAGCCGCCCGACGAGTTCGGTTGCCGTGTGGGGCGCGATGATGAGCCGCTCGGCCAGCATGCCGACGGTCATCGCTTCGCCGCCGCGTTGTCCCTTGATTGCGAGCAGCGCCTGATGCTGCTGGACCGGCAGTCCTTCCGACTGCGCGGCAGATGCGCTGAAATCCATGAACTGGCGAAGCGCAAATCTGAGGTCGGCGAGGGCCTCATAATCCTCCTGTCGCAGTGGCTGCGCGGTCTTATTCAAACTCAGTCTCCTCTGCGCCTGCGCCACCTGGGCGAAGTCAACGCAATCGCCGCATCTAATCTCTGATCTCGAATAAATGGGCGGCTGCCAGCCGGTCAAGTGAGGTGTCCGCGACATTTCCGCTTTCATGCTTTCATTCATTGATTTATATCGTATCACGATATATTGACGCCACTCATACGTTCCCGTTACCGCGTAGCAGAGGCTTTCATGGCGCAGCATCAACCCAGCAACCGGCCGCACGATTTCACCGGCGGCCTTTCCCGGCGCGAGGCCGGGGATTTCACCACCGACAGGCGGGTGCTCCTCCTCGTCGGCATGGCGATCATCGTCGGCACCGCAGGCGCCTTTGCCGCCTGGTGTCTCGTCAGCCTCATCGCGCTGGTGACCAATCTCATCTGGTTCGGCCAGATCGGCATCGAGCCCGCTTCTCTTGCTGCCGTGCCGCGTTCGCTGTGGGTGGTGCTGGTGCCGCCGCTCGGAGGGCTCGCGATCGGGCTGATGGCTCGCTTCGGGTCGGAGAAGATCCGCGGTCACGGCATTCCCGAGGCGATCGAGGCGATCCTGATCGGTGGCAGCCGGATGTCGCCGAAGGTCGCGGTCCTGAAGCCGCTGTCGTCGGCCATCTCCATCGGGACTGGCGGGCCGTTCGGTGCCGAGGGACCGATCATCATGACGGGCGGCGCGATCGGATCGCTGTTTGCGCAATTCTTTCACATGAGCGCGGCCGAGCGGAAGACGCTGCTGGTCGCAGGCGCGGCCGCCGGCATGACGGCGATCTTCGGTTCGCCGATCGCCGCGGTCATGCTTGCAGTCGAACTTCTGTTGTTCGAATGGAAGCCGCGCAGCTTCATTCCGGTCGCCGTTGCCGCCTGCGTATCGATCTGCTGGCGTCCGCTGCTCTTCGGCGTTGGACCGCTATTTCCGACCCATTTCCAGGTGGCTCTGCCCTGGTGGGGGATTTTCGCCTGCGCCGCGATGGGGATCATTTCAGGACTGCAATCGGGATTGCTGACGACGCTGCTCTACAGGATCGAGGACCTGTTCGAAGCCCTGCCGATCCATTGGATGTGGTGGCCGATGTTCGGCGGTCTCGTCATCGGCCTCGGCGGCCTGATCGAACCGCGCGCGATGGGCGTCGGCTACGACATCATCGATGGTCTGCTCAACAACCGGCTGCTCGCGCCGGCGGTGATGTCGATCCTGCTGGTGAAGATGATCATCTGGCTGTTTGCCCTGTCGTCGGGAACCTCGGGCGGCGTGCTTGCTCCCCTTCTCATCTTCGGCGGCGCGCTCGGATGGCTGGTCGGGATCATCATGCCCGGCAACGATCCCGGTTTCTGGGCGTTGCTCGGAATGGCCGCGATGATGGGCGGAACCATGCGCGCGCCGCTGACCGGAACCTTCTTTGCGATGGAGATCACCGGTGACGTCAGCACGCTCGTTCCGCTTCTCGCGGCAACGGTGGTCGCCTACGCTGTGACGGTGCTGCTGCTGCGCCGCTCGATTCTCACCGAGAAGATCGCGCGCCGCGGTCAGCACATTACCCGCGAATATGGGGTCGATCCATTCGAGTTCTCCCGGGCAAGGGAAATCATGATCAGCGATGTCGACGCGCTTCCTCTCACCATGACGGTCGGCGAGGCCTGCGATTTCTTCACCTCCCAGCAGAAAACGCACCGGATCTATCCGGTGGTCGATGCTGCGGGCAGGCTGACCGGTATCGTTTCGAGGGCCGACGCCCTTCTCTGGCAGGGGAAATCAGATCTCGCCACCCAGACGCTTGCGGAAAACGTCACGGACGACTCGGTTCCCGTGGGGCATCCTGGCGATACGGTCGCCTTCATCGCCGACCTGATGCTGTCGACCGGCAGCGGTCGCATTCCGATCGTCGATCCAACGTCGGGCAAGCTCTGCGGCCTGATCGCCCGCAAGGATCTGCTGCGGCTGCGCAGTTCCTACCGGACGGCGGAATTGGATCGGCGGCCTTATCTGACAGCCGGAGCAAGGGGCAAGCCGTGACGGCCTCGCGGCCGCGGCTTGTCGTCGATGGATGGGCTGATCGCCGCAACCGCGGTTGTTCTCGATCTCACCCTTGCGACGTGCAACACCAGGGATTTCGAAGGTCCAGGGATCGAACTCGTCGATCCCTGGATCGGATGAAACGCCGCTCGTCTGCGAGACTGATGCAAGGTCAGCGATAGAACGGGCACGGGCCGCCGCTCGCAAAGCAGCCCTCAATGCAATCCAAACAGGTTCAGCAGTTGCTCGCGGTGCCGGACGAATTCCGGTGCGCTCCGGTCGCGGGGACGCGGCAGATCGATTTCGATCAGGCGCGGCTCGGCTCCCTTTTCCCGCGGCAAGATCAGGATCCTGTCGGCGAGATAGATCGCCTCTTCGAGGTCGTGGGTGACGAGAATGGTCGTAACATCCTCGTCGCGCCAGATCCGCGCGAGCTCCTGCTGCATGCCGATCTTGGTCATCGCGTCGAGCGCGCCGAGCGGCTCGTCGAGCAGCAGGATTTCGGGTTGGACGGCAAGCGCCCGGGCGATCCCGACGCGCTGCGCCATGCCTCCCGACAGCTGTCGGGGATAGGCGGTCTCGAATTGCTGCAGGCCGACGAGCTTGACGTAGCGGCTCGCCCGGCTCCGCGCCTGCTCGCGGGAGAGTCCCCTGGTTTCCAGCCCGAAGGCGACGTTGTCGAGCACCGTGAGCCAGGGCAGAAGGCGGGGCTCCTGGAAGATGACGGCGCGTTCCGCGCCGACGCCCCGTACCGCTTTGCCGTCGACGAGCACTTCTCCGGTGTCGGATTCCTCGAGCCCGGCCAGAACCCTGAGCAGGGTCGTCTTGCCCGATCCGCTGGCGCCGACGATGGCGAGGCTTTCGCCGGATCGGATATGGAGATTGATATCCTTCAGAACCTGCAGGGGTTTGCCGTTCAGCTTGTAGGATTTGGAGAGGCGACGGATCGTCACCTCTCCGCGGCGAATGTCCTCAGCGACGCTCATTGCGGTTCCTCAGTTGCTTGCCGGTTTAGCGTCGGCGGTAAAGAGAATGTTCTTAGCCGCCAGTTGGCCTTGCTTCAGCTTACCCTCGCGAACCAGTACGTCGATCCAGAACTGAATGTCGCGTTCGACCGGCAGGCCGCCGGCGCGCACGCCGTAGCCGCGGAAATACTGTGCGATATCCGCGTTCTCACCGCGCTCGGCAAGCGCCTTGGCGAAGATCTTCTTGGTTTCCTCCGGATGTTCCCGGGCATAGTCGAGGGCACGGGCCGACTGCTCGACAAAAATCTTGGCGGCTTCGGGATGTTGCTGAATGAAATCGCGACGCAGGACCACGAAGCCGCCGGCGATGTCGCCGAGAACGTCGGTATCGTCGAAAACCGGACGCAGGCCGCCATTCTTGAGCGCCGCACCCTCGAAGGTCGTCTGCCAATAACCGAAGGCGGCAATATCGACCTGCTTGGAGCGCAGCACCTGCTCCAACTGCGGACCGGGAACGACGACCTGATTGGCGGAGTCGCTCGGCAGGCCGACGGAATGCAAGGCCTCGCGAATGGTATAGTCGAGATGCGCGCCGAGCGTGTTGACCGCGATGCTCTTGCCGACAATGTCCTTGATGCTTTTGATCGGGCTGTCTTCCAGCACATAGAAAGTCGACTGCACCTCGTCGTTGATGCCGTTCGACGGATAGGCGGCGACGAAGTCGTTGCCGCCGATGATCGAATTCAGCACGGCGGAGGTGGCGGCGCTGCCGATCTCGACGTCGCCGGATGCGAGAGCGATGAGAGAGGCCGGGCCGCCCTGGGCATAGCCGACATTCTCAAACGTGATGCCGGTGTCTTTGAAATAGCCGAGTGCATCGGCCAGTTCATGGGCGGCAAGGCCGCCTTGGCTCGCGAGATAACGCAGCTTCACCGTGTCAGTGGCTGCGGCCGGTGTGGCGAGGCCGAGCGCGATGACGGCCGGCAGGAGAAGATTGCGGGGATGAAACGTCATGGTGCGTCCTTTTCGGAAGAGGAAAATCGATGGAAACAGGTCAGGCGCTCGGCTGAGACCAGCGGCAGAGACGGCGCTGCAGGAGGACGAGCAGTGCATTCGCGGCAAGGCCGAGGAAGGCGAGCAGCAGGATCGCCGCAAACATCAGCGGGATCTGGAAATTGTACTGGGCATTCATGACCTGGAAGCCGATGCCCTTGTTGGCGCCGATCATCTCGGCGGCGATCAGGAGAAGAAGCGCAGTTGTCGCCGAGAGACGCAGGCCGACGAAGATCGCAGGCACGGAGGCCGGCAGGATGACGCGGCGGAAGATGGTGAGTGGTCCGGCACCATAGGTGCGCGCCATCTCGATAAGCTTCTTGTCCACCTCCTTGACGCCGCCGATCGTGGCGAGCAGCACCGGAAACAGCGTCGCCCAGAAGATGACGAAGATTTTGGAGGTTTCGCCGAGACCGAGCAGGAGGATGAAGACCGGATAGAGCGCCAGCGCCGAGGTCTGGCGGAAGAGCTGCAGGATCGGATCGAGCGCCTGTTCGACCGCACGAAACTGGCCCATGAAGAGGCCGAGCGGAATGCCGAGCACGACGGCGAAGGCAAAGGCAATCCCGGCTCGTTGCAGGCTGATGGCGATGTCATCGATGAGCGCGCCGTTGGCAAGGTTGGTCCAAAGGGTCGACAGGATCAGATTCAAAGGCGGGAAGACGGCGGGATTGACCCAGCCCCTGGTGCTCGACACCTGCCAGAGCACGAGGAAGCTGATGAGCAGGCCGTAGCGCGGCAAAAGCGATGCAAGCACCTTGCGCAGGTGGGATGCGAGAACGGAAGTATTGCTTTCGCGGCTCTTCAGGTGACCAAAACTTGTCGGAAGAGCCTGGTTGATTTCATAGGCCATCGTCTGCTCCTCACTCTGCTGCCTGAAGAGCCACGCGCTCGGCAGCCCATCGGTTGGTCGGGAAAGGCAGGCCGAGGTTTTCCCGGAGCGTCTTGCCTTCGTAAGCCGTGCGGAACAGGCCGCGGCGCTGCAGTTCCGGGATGACCAGGTCGACGAAGTCGTCGAGCGCCGTCGGCAGCCAGGGCGGCAGAATGTTGAAGCCGTCGGCCGCTTCGTTTTCGAACCATGTCTGCAGCGTATCGGCGATCTGTTCGGCGGTTCCGACGACGGTGTAGTGCCCGCGGGCGGATGCGATCCATTGATAGAGCTGGCGGATGGTGAAGTTGTTTTCATCGGCGATCTGGCGGATGAGTGCCTGGCGGCTCTTCATGCCTTCCGTCGGCGGCGCGGGCGGAAGAGGCCCGTCGAGATCATAACCGTGCAGGTCGAGCGTGCCGCCGGTCAGGCCGTTGAGGAGGCCGATTCCGTCCTCTTCGACGATGAGCGAGGTCAGGCGATCGTATTTTTGGCGCGCCTCCGCCTCGGTCCTTCCGACGAAGGCGGATACACCGGGCATGACCAGGATGTGATCGGGATTTCGGCCGAGGCCGCGAGCGCGCGCCTTGATGTCCCGATAGAACTCCTGGGCGGTTTCGATATGCTGGTGGGCGGTGAAGATGACCTCGGCCGTCGCGGCGGCAAGCCCGCGTCCGTCGTCGGACTGCCCGGCCTGGACGATGACGGGATGTCCCTGTGGCGAGCGCGAGACGTTGAGCGGGCCGCGCACACTGAAATGCTCGCCGCGGTGATCGGTGTCGTGCAGTTTCGCCGGGTCGAAGAAGACGCCGGTCCCCTTATCACGGATGAAGGCGTCGTCCTCGAAGCTCTCCCAGAGCTTGCGGACGACGTCGACATGCTCGGCGGCGCGGCGATATCGGTCTGCGTGCGGAAGCTGCGTTTCGCGATTGAAGTTCTGCGCCGTGAGGTCGCCCGTCGTGGTCACGACGTTCCAGCCGGCGCGGCCCTCGGAGATCAGATCCAGCGAAGCGAACTTGCGGGCGGTCGTATAAGGCTCCTCATAGGTGGTCGAGGACGTCGCGATGAAGCCGAGATGGGTGGTCAGAGGCGCAAGGGCGGAGAACAATGTAACGGGTTCGAAGCCGGCCACGCGGGCGTTCCCGCCTTCGCGCGCTCCGCCGAAACCGACTGCCAGCCCATCGGCTAGGAAATAAGCATCGAAGAGGCCGCGTTCGGCGGTCTGGGCGAGCTGTTTGTGAAACTCGAAACTGGTCGCGCCGTCGACCGGCTGGTCGGGATGCCGCCATGAGGCGACATGCTGTCCGCCACCGGGAAGAAATGCTCCAAGCCTGATTTTCCGTGTCATTTCGCATCCTCTCCGTTTGTCGCCGACAGCCCGGCCGGGGCCAGAGTTCAATATGGCTGTCGCTACTAAAATACGTTTCCCATAGATTTTATAGAGAAACTTAATTTTATAGTTTCAGAGGAAGAGTGAATAGATTTGCGGGGGAAGCTGGAAATTCGAAATCAGCGATTGGGGAGCCGCCCGGCACACGGCCGGTCTCCCTTGATATGCTTGATCGTGGACGAGCCGACTTGGAACATCCTATAAGCCCGGCAAGGTGCGCTTGATGCGATTAAGGGAGGATGCGGCTGAAGGCGGTCTTAGGCACGAAGTCCGTGGGCCGGATATCAATGCCTGGCTACGCTACGTATCAGCCTCGTTTTGATCGTGCCGGGGCGTGGCCAAGACCGGTGGCGGCCTTTTTCAGACAGTCGAGGTAGCGGTCCCGGTTCGCAATGCCGTCGTCGCGGGGGGTGACGAGGCAGAGCGTTGCGGCGGCGTGGCCTTCTTCGTCGCGCACCGGCACGGCAAAACAATGCGTGAAGCTGTCGACGATGCTGTTGAAGGTGAAGAGGCCTTCACGTTCGGCCTGGCGGACTTCGGCGATGAAGCTTTGCGGGTCGAGCCATTCGCCGTTCGGCAGGCGGAAATCCTGCGGCGGAATGAAGCTCAGGATTTCCTGATCCGACAGATGCGCAACGAGCAGGCGGCCCGACGCCGTCCACGGGATCGGCACCGACTGGCCGACATCCGTCGAGATGCGGAACGGCCGCGCGCCTTCGCGCATGCGCACGACCGTATATCTGTTGCCATCGAGCATGCAGAACTGTGCCGTCTCACGCGTCTCGTCGGCAAGCTGTTCAAGTGCTGCCTCGCATTCGCGGGTGAAATCGAAATGGTTCTCGTAGGCGGCGCCCAGGAAATAGAGCTTGCGGCCGAGATAGACGCGGCCCTCGCCGCCGGTGAATTCGAGGATGCCGTTGCTCAGCAGCAGATTGACGAGTTCGTAGACCGACGAGCGCGGCGCGCCGATCTGTGCGGCGATTTCGTTCGGCTTCAAGGCCTGCCGTTTCTGACGCAGGAAATCAAGGATTTCGAAGGCACGGTCGAGCCCGCGAGCCCGCTTGCCGACTGCTTCGTCTTGAATTGCGTCCATTGCCATCGATCCTTGTTTCTGTCCGGCCAAGCTTTTCAAACCCTCCGCCACATCTGTCAACCGATCCTGTCATTCCCGGCAAACGAAATTTTTGCGCCCCTCTTGCGAGGCAAAAAAAACGGCATAAGATCACCGCGTCCGGTATTTAGATCATATGTACATTATATTGGACAAATGGGAGATGGCAAGCCGATAGTGCTGCCGCATACAAAAAAGGGGATCGACATGAAGCATCTTGAAAACAGCATTTCCGCCACGCTGCGCCGTCGCCTTCTCGCGGGCGCTGCCGCCGCTGCGGCTCTTCTCGCCTTTTCGGCCGGTACGGCGTCCGCTGCCGCCAGCTGCATCAAGGGTGACCGCAAGGCGCCCTATACGATCGGCTGGGCGAACATCTATTCGGTGCCGACCTGGATGAAACAGACCGAAGGCACCATCAAGGCCGAAGTGGACGAGTTGAACAAGGCGGGCCTGGTGAAGGACCTGATGATCACGGACGCGCAGGGCAATGCCCAGACGCAGATCCAGCATATCCAGTCGATGATCGACGCCAATGTCGACGCCATCGTGGTGATCGCCGGTTCCTCCACGGCGCTCGACCGAGTTATCTCCGACGCCTGCGATAAGGGCATCGCGGTGGTGAATTTCGACAGCCTCGTCGACACCGACAAGGTGACCGCCAAGATCAACACCGATTCCAATGAATGGGGCGCCACCGCTGCCAAGTGGATGGTCAGCCAGCTCGGCGGCAAAGGCAAGATCATCATCATGAACGGCCCGGCCGGCATTTCGGTGAGCGACGACCGCCGCAAGGGCGCCCAGCCGGTCCTCGATGCCAATCCGGGCCTAAAGGTGATCACCGAGACGAATACGGAATATAACGTCGCCCCGGCACAGGAAGCGATGACCAGCCTGCTCTTCGCCAACCCTGATATCGACGGCGTGCTGTCCCTCGGCGGCGCATTGTCGGCCGGCTCGGTCATGGCTTTTGAGCGCCAGGGCCGTGAACAGGTGCCGACGACAGGCGAAAATGCCCGGCAGTTCCTGGAACTCTGGAAAGAGAAGGGTCTGAAGGGCTGGGCAACCATGCAGCCCAACTGGCTCGGTGCGCTTTCCGTCTATACTGCCGTGCAGGCGCTGCAAGGCAAGGATATCCCGGCCTTCGTCAAGGTGCCGCTGCCCGTCATCGACGACAGCACGATCGGCAGCTACCTCGCGCGCGCCGACAAGTTCCCCGCCGACGGCTATATTTACTCGGACTACGACAAGGCGCTCTTCGACAAACTGCTTGCCAAGTAATCCCAAGCAATTCGGGTTGAGGAACGCCGTCATGACGGAAGAACGACCCCTGCTGGAAGCCCGGCAGGTGTTCAAGGGATTTTTCGGCAATCCCGTTTTGAAGGGCGTCGACATCGCCCTTCTGCCGGGCAGGGTTCACGCCCTGCTCGGCGAGAACGGCGCGGGCAAATCCACATTGATCAACCTCCTGTCGGGCGCCCTGCAGCCCGATAGAGGTTCCATCCTGGTCGACGGCAAGCCCGTCGGGCGTTTCAGCCCGGCGGCTGCGCGTGCGGCCGGCATCGCCGTGGTCCAGCAGGAGCTGAGCCTGACGGCCAGTCTCTCGATTGCCGAAAACATCGGGCTCGGCGCCTTCCCGCGCCGGTTCGGCCTTATCGATTACAAGGCGCTTCATCGCGGCGTGCGAGAGGTCTGCGACTTGGTGGGGCTCACCGAGCCGCTCGACATGCCGGTCGCCGATCTCGCGCTCGGCCGCCGCCAGATGGTGGAAATCGCCAAGGCGCTGTTCCGCAAGCCGCGTGTACTCATTCTGGACGAGCCGACTTCGTCGCTCTCCGCGCACGAAGCGGGCATTCTTGCCAGTCTGATCGGGACGCTGAGGGATCGTGGCACGGCGCTTCTTTATATTTCCCACCGTCTGAATGAAGTGCAGGCGCTCTGCTCGCATGTCACGGTGTTGAAGGATGGCGGCGTCACGGCCGACCAGTCGCTCTCCGGCATCGACGGCGAAGGGCTGGTGCGCCTGATGGTCGGCCGCGAGACCGGCGACCTCTTCCCGCCGCGCGCCGCTGCCAAGCCCGGCGAAATGCGCATCGGCGTCGAGGGCTTCTCCGCCGGCATGGTGCGTGACATCGGCTTTTCCGCCCGCGCCGGCGAGATCGTCGGCATTGGCGGGCTCGTGGGACAAGGCCAGGAAGACTTGCTGCTTGGTCTCTATGGCGCGATTCCGGCATCCGCCGCCCGGGCTGAAGTTTCCGGCAAGCCGGCTCTCCCCACTAACGTCGGCGAGGCTAATGCGGCTGGTATCGTCTATGTCCCGGCCGACCGCAAGCATGAGGGGCTGGTGCTGCCGCATTCCATCGCCTCCAATCTCATCCTTCCCTCGCTTGGACTTCTGGCCCGCAAGGGCCTGCGCGACCGGCCGGCGGAAACCGGCCTGGTCGCCGATCTCGCCCGCCGCCTGACCATCAAGGGCGACACCGCCCGCCCGGTGCAGGCGCTCTCAGGCGGCAACCAGCAGAAGGTGGCGCTCGCCAAATGGCTGCCGCTCGACCCCTCGGTTCTGCTCCTCAACGATCCGACGCGCGGCGTCGACATCGAGACCAAGCGTGAAATCTACCTGATGCTGCGCGCCTTCGCTGCCGAAGGGCGACTCGTCATTCTCGCCAGTTCCGACACACCGGAGCTCGTCCATCTTTGCGACCGTGTCGTGGTTCTGCGCGAGGGGCGCGTCGCGGCGGCGCTGTCGCAGGGTGAAATCAGTGAAGGAGCGATCGTCGGAGCGGCGATGGGCATTGCGACCACGACACAGGGAGCGGCAGCATGAGCACGATTTCCCCATCCTCTTGGCTCTACGGCTCGATCCAGCTTCGCCGCAATCGCGGCCTCGGCGGCCTCTATCTTGTCGTTGCGGCTTTTCTCATTCTCTATGCCGTGCTCTTTCCGGGCATCCTTTCGATTGGCGGATTCTCGAAGTTCACGCAGAACTGGTTTCCGCTTGCGCTCGTCACGATGGCGCAGGCGCTGCTCATGCTGAACGGCGGCATCACGCTGGCGATCGGCCCGCTGGTCAGCCTCGGAGCCGTGATCGCGGCGACGACGATGGAGGGCGCGCTTGGCGTTTCCGGAGGCATTCTTGCCGTCGCTGCCGCCGGTCTTGCGATCGGCGCCATCACCGGCGCCATCGTGACGCATCTGAGATTGCCGGCGATCATTGTCACGCTTGCCGGCTCCTTCATCATCAGCGGGGTGGCGCTCATCCTGTTGCCGCGGCCGGGCGGGGCCATTCCCGATTGGCTGTCGACGGTGCTCGCCGGCCATACGCCCGTCGCCTTCCTGCTGCTCGTCTTGATCCTGGCGCTTTGGAAAGCCTTCCTGGCGACGCCGCTCGGTCTCGGCATCTATGCGGCTGGCGACAATTCGGTCGGGGCGTTCCGTTCCGGCGTTCCGGTCGAACGGGTGAAGGTCGCAGCCTTTGCGCTCTCCGGTCTTCTCGCCGCGTTGACCGGCCTTTTCGTTGCCGCGCAGACCGGCTCCGGTGATCCGGTGATCGGCACGCCGTTTACGCTGAATTCGATCGCCGCCGCCGTACTTGGCGGTGTCGGCTTCCTCGGCGGCAAGGGCACGATGCGTGGCGCGATCTGTGGCAGCCTGCTGCTCTCGGTCATGATCAACGTCATGTTCTTCCTGGGCTTCCCGCCGGTCGCACAATATGTCGCTCAAGGCCTGATCATCGTCGGGGCGGTCGCCGTTCCGGAATTTCTGACGCAATGGAGGGCAAGGCGATGAGCATCATCAGGTCCGCGTTCCGCAATCCGCCGCTTCTGACCCTCCTTCTGGTGGTGCTCGTCTGGATCGTCGCCAGCTTCATGCTGCGCGGCTTCGGCGCCTACGGTCACCTGCGCTACCTCCTCGAACTCGCCGCTGTGATCGGCATCGTCGCCGCCGGCCAGACGCTCGTCATTCTGATGGGTGGCATCGATCTTTCCGTCGGCGCGGTCATCACGGTCACGGCGATCCTGCTGCCGCTGATTTCGCCGGCCTGGGACCCGAGCGGCCTTGCCGGCATCGCCGCAGCCCTTGCCATCGCCACCGGCATCGGTCTCCTGAATGGCGCGGGGGCCGCCTATCTCCGCGTGCCGCCGATCATCATGACGCTTGCCATGGCGACCTTCCTCCAGGGCTTGCTCGTCATCGTCGCCGGCGGCAGTGCGGTCACCGTCAGTAATCCGGCGGTCATCCTGCTCGGGCAGGCGCGGCCGCTCGGCATCCCGGCCGGCATCATCCTGTGGCTTGTCGTGACGATCGTCGTCCTCCTGCTCGTCCACCGCATGCCGATCGGCGCGCGTTTCCTGGCGCTTGGTGCCAATCCCCTGGCGGCCCGGCTTTCCGGCGTCAGCGTCACCCGCAACACGCTGATCGTTCATACCCTCTCCGGCTTCTTCGCCGGCCTTACCGGCATTCTCGTGCTCGGCATGAACCGGCAAGGCTATGTCGGCATCGGCGATCCCTATCTGCTGACCTCGATCGCGGCCGTCGTGCTCGGCGGCACCTCCATCCTCGGCGGTCGCGGCACCTATGCCGGGACCATTCCGGGGGCAATTCTGCTGGTGACGACGACGGCGCTGATCACCGTCGTCAACGCCTCGCCCGGCTGGCGCTCGATCATGTTCGGCACTTTGATTCTTGCGCTTCTGCTTGTCTCCGGCCGTGAGGCACGCAGATGACGAAACCCTATGACGGGCCGGTCATCGATCCGCATCACCATCTCTGGGATCTCAGCCTGCAGCGCCACCCCTGGCTTCAGAAGGTGCGGGCATCAGGCGAGGAGATGGTTTTCGGAAGCCTGGCACCGATTCTGCGCGACTATGGCATCGACGATTATCGCGCCGATGCAGCCCGCCAGAACGTGATCGCAACCGTGCATGTGGAGGCCGGCTGGTCCGTTGCGTACCCGCTGGAAGAGAGCCGCTGGCTGGATGGGCTCGATCGCAGCTCCGGCGTGGCGCGCCGTTACGTCGCGCGCGTTCCTCTCGATGGGCCGGACGCCTTACGCCTGCTCGAGGCGGAAGCAGAAAACTCTAACGTTATCGGCATCCGCGACATTCTAAGCTGGCATCCCGATGTGGCAAAGCGTTTTGATGCGCGTCCACATCGCATGAGCGATCCCGTCTGGCGGGCGGGACTCGGTCATGCGACGCGGCTCGGGCTGGTCTTCGATCTGATGCTCTATTCCTGGCAGTTGGGCGAGGCGCTCGACCTCGTGCGCGCTTTTCCGCAAACGCTCTTCGTGCTCAACCATGGCGGCAGCCCTGCCGACCGGAGCGAGGACGGCATGGCGCTTTGGCGCCGCGGCCTGCGCGCGCTCGGGGGCGAGCCGAACGTGCGGTTGAAGATTTCCGATCTCGTCGCCTATGACAACGACTGGACGCTCGAAAGCCTGCGGCCGGTGACCGAGCATTGCCTCGATTGTTTCGGACCCGCGCGCACCATGTTCGCGAGCGACTTTCCGGTTGCGGGCCTGCACGCCTCTTTCGACGAGGTCTATCAGGTTTTCCGCACGGTCGCCTCGCAACTCTCCGACGACGAGCAGCGCGCATTGTTCTTCGCCACCGCCAACGACACCTATCGCCTCGGCATGGCGGATGCCGCCGAGATCAGAAGAGGCTGCCATGTCTGACCTTCATGCCGCGACCGAAGATATGCCGATCGACGAGCGGGTACGCGGTTTTCCGCCGGGCCACGCGCCGCTACCGCTTTCTGAAATCGGCAAGCAGGGATGGAAGCCCTATGACGGCAGGATGGCCCTGCCGCTGATCTCGCTCGACCGGCAGGCCTTTGCCGAGAATGCCGAACTGATGATGGCCTATGTGAAGAGCCACGGCGCCGAAATCGCCCCGCATGCCAAGACGCCGATGTCGACGGTGTTGGCGAATGCGCTGATCGCGACAGGCGCCTGGGGCACGACGGTTGCCGACATCCGCCAGGCCGCCGTCCTGCTCAAGGCGGGACAGCGCCGCCTGATCCTCGCCAACGAGATCGGCGGGGTCGCCGCCGCCCGCCGTCTTGCCGCCGTACTTAGCCAATATCCCGATGCGGAATTGCATGTCTTCGTGGATTCGGCGGCGCTACTCGAGGCTCTTTCCTGTGCATGGCAGGAGCGTGGAGATTTGCCGCCTCTCGGCCTGATGGTGGAATTCGGCGCCGGGCGCGCCGGTATCCGCAGCGCTGACGACGCGGCAAGGATTCTCGACACGATCCTTGCCAAGGAGACGCCGGCCTTCCGGCTCACCGGCATTGCCGCCTATGAGGGCGCGGCCGCGACCGCCAATGCAGCCGAGACGATGCAGCGCATCGACGCGCTGATGGTGATGACGGCCGAGTTCCTGCCGCAGCTGCGCGCCCGCATCGGCAGTGAGCGGCCGCTCTTCGTCACAGCAGGCGGATCGGTGTTTTTCGATATTGTGGTCGCGCGGCTTTCGGCCGCGGTCGCGGCTGACCCCTCCTGCCGGCTCGTGTTGCGCAGCGGCGCCATCTTCTTCCACGATCATGGCATCTACGAGCGCGGCCTTTCCGGCCTCGACGCACGCGGCGGCCTGAGCATCGGTGGCGAAACGGTGTCGGCGGCGGCAGGCTTCCGTCCCGCGCTGCGGCTCTGGGCCGAGGTTCTCTCCCGACCGGAGCCGCGGCTCGCGATCTCGGGAATGGGGTTGCGCGATGTCGCGATGGACCAGGGCATGCCGCGACCCTTGGCGCTCTATCGCGACGGCATCCGCCTCGCCGATCTCGAAAGCGCCAGAGTTCTCCGCCTCAACGATCAGCACGCCTTCGTGGCACTTGCAGATGACAGCGACGTGTCGGTCGGCGATGTGATCGAGTTCGGCATCTCGCATCCCTGCACCTGTCTCGATCGCCACGCCATTCTCTACGGCCTCGACCCCCATCATTCAGTGACGGCGGCCTTTCTCACCAGCTTCGGCTGAAGCCCTTCCAAAAAAGCAAGAAAAGGAAAACCTGCATGATCCAGCGTTACCAGAAAGGTTCCCGCATGAGCCAGGCCGTCAGCTATGGCGGGCTCGTCTATATTGCCGGCCAGGTCGCGGAAAATCGCAAGGCCGGCATCGAGGACCAGACCCGCGACGTGCTCGGAAAGATCGACGCCCTTTTGAAAGAAGCCGGCACCGACCGCTCGCGTCTCATTGCCGTCAACGTCTTCCTGCCGGCGATTGTTGATTTCGAGGCGATGAATGGTGTCTATGACAGCTGGATCGATATCGAAAATCCGCCAGCCCGCGCCTGCACCGAAGCCCGTCTTGCCGATCCCGATCTGCGTGTCGAAATGACCGCGGTCGCCGCTCTCTGACGGTACGATCATCGCCCGCATTGGAGACATCATGCATAGCGGCCTCGTCAATCCGATCGATTTTTCGCAAGAGGGCCGGCAGGCTGCGCACCTCGCCATTCCCTATTCGATCGACCGTTCGCCCTATTATCAGATCCGCATTCCGATCCTTCGCCTCAAGAATGGCGAGGGGCCGTCACTGCTGCTGATGGCCGGCAATCATGGTGACGAATACGAGGGCGAGCTTCAGCTTGCCCGGCTGATGCGGCTGCTGAAGGCAGAGGAAATCCGCGGTTCCGTTACCATCCTGCCGATGGCGAACCTGCCGGCGGTGATGGCGGCCAAACGTTGCTCGCCCTTCGACGGTGGAAACCTCAACCGCGCCTTTCCCGGCGATCCCGCGGGGTTGCCGACGGCGCGTTTGGCGCATTTCCTCGAACATGAACTCTTTCCCCGCCACGACGTCACGCTCGACCTGCATTCGGGGGGCACGTCCATGGCGCACCTTCCCTGCACGCTGATCGAGCGGCAGGCCGATGCCACCCGATTCGAGCGGTCTGTCTCGCTGATGCGGGCGCTCGGTGCCTCGCATGCCTTCATCGCCGACAACGGGCAGGCAGCACCCACATCGATGGGTGCTGCCGCTCGCTCGGGAACAATCGGTCTCTCCGGCGAATTCGGCGGCGGTGGAACGGTGACGCCTGAAACGATGGCGTTTACCGCGGCGGCGATCGACCGGTTGCTCGTTGCACTCGGCATTGTCGGGCGTCCCATCCTGTCGCGCGGCCCGTTGACCCAGCCGGGGCCATTGCAGCTCCTATCGCTCTCCCGCCACAGCCAGGGCATTTATGCGAATCGCAGAGGCTGGTTCGAGCCGGCCTCAGCCCTCGGCGCAAGCGTTTGCGCCGGCGAACTCGCCGGGTGGTACCATGACCTGGAACGTCTGGACCAGCCGGAGGAAGAGCTGCGTTTTGCCGAGAGCGGCATCGTCATTTCCCACAGGCTGCATTGCGACAGCCAGGCCGGCGACTGCCTGATCCAGGTCGCCGAACCTATTGCAGCTTAGCTGATTGCGCCGATTGCCGCCTTGACCCAGTCGAGGCGTTTTGCCGGTATCAGGCCGTAATTGTAGAAGTTGACGCCGTCGGCGCCGGCATCGACGGCGGCCTTGGCGCGTGCGGCTAGGATCGCAGGGCCGTCGACCTCGGGATAGAAGACGCGCAGGCCCACGCCAAGGAACTTTTCCGGCCCGATCGCATCCCGGCCGGTTCGGATAACATCGGCGACAGCATCCGGCTGCATATCGTAACAGCAGAGGATCGCTCCGTCGCAGAGCTTGCCGACGGCTGCGAGATCGACGCCGCCAAGCCAGCCGTCCTTCAGATCGATCAATACAATGCGGCTTGCCGGATCCGCGGCCGCCTTGATCTCGCCGATCAGGCTGGTCACCGGTTCGCTGCGCCAGGCGAGAAAGGCATGCAGCTCGGAATGATTGCGGAAGGCATCGATGCCGGCTGCCGGGAAGTTGGGGAATTGCCGCTCCGGGATATCGCGTTCGCAAAGCTCCGTGATGAAACGTGCGGCGGTTCTGCGCGCGCCTTCCACCGGCACGCCGACCTTTCCCGCACGCGCCGTGCAATGGTCGCAGAAGCAGAGCGACAGCAGGAAATCGTCTTCGGCGTTGAGGCCGACGCCGTCTTTCTCGTGGTGATATTCATGTGCGAAGCCCATGAAGTTCGGACTTTCCAGTTCCACCATGTCAGGCCGGTAATTCGTCGTGATGTCGCGGACAAGGGTGACGACATAGTCCCTCGCCGCCGGGCTGGAGGGGCAAAGATTATAATAGTTCGGATTGCCGAAGGCGTTCCGCGTTACGTGATCGGGATGCAGCATGCCGAGGCGGGTATTGTGAAGGCAGACCGTCCAGCAGGAGACCTCGAGGCCAGTCATCTCTCGCCCTTTGACCAGCGCTTCCAGCATGTCGCCGCGCTCGGCGACATTCGCAGCCATCAGCGGCCGGATCACCTTGTCCTGCCACAGGCTTTCATCAGGCCGGAAATAGACCGTTCCGTCCTCTGGGAAATAGGCCTTCCCAAGCGGGCTTCGCGGCTGAAGGAAGCGGCCGGCGTGATAAGAGGTCGCCAGGCTGACGGTGTTAAGGCCCGTGCGCTCGCGAAGCTCGGCGGCAAAGGCATCGAGCCCCTGATCCTGAATATCCCAGGGGTAAGTCCACATGGAAAGATGCATGGCGCGCTCCCGTCAAGCCTGTCCATTTTATAGAACATGTGTCCACAATAGTGTCCAGACCGATTTTTGGACGGACAAATTGTCAGTTCTTCGGAGGAGCGATGCTTTCCCGCAATATAAGACTGCTGGGGATGACGGTGCGGGTCGCCACCGCATTTTGTGTCCGGCCCATGACGTCGAGCAGGAGATCCACCGCCGCGCCCCCCATCTCTTCTACCGGCTGCTTGATCGTCGAGAGCGGTGGCGAAGAGAATTCGCAGACGGGGGAGCCGTCGAAGGAGACGACGGAGAGATCACCGGGAATGCTCAAGCCGGCGCGCTGGATGCGGCTCATGAACGAGATCGCCATGTCGTCGCTCGTCGCGATGACGGCTGTCGGCCTGACGGCAAGCTTCAAGAAATCGTCGACCGCGCGAACGCCTGTCTCGAAACCGTGCTGATATTCGAGATCGCCGCCGGATGTGGATACGGCGTCCTCGGAAAGTCCCCCTGCCCGGAGCGCCTCGAGCACGCCGCCATACCGTTCGACGTCATGATAGTTGCCTTTGGGACCGGCGATATAGAGAAACCGCCGATGACCCAGGCGGATGAGTTCCGCCGTCGCTTCGCGTATCGCCTCCCGATCGTTGGTCACGACGCTTGGCAATCCGGCGTCGCTCATGTCGAACAGCATCGAGACGATCGGCAGCCCTGCGCCCGCAGGTGAGCGGCCGTCGACCTCGGGAAGCTTCGACGAGAAGATGATGGCGCCCCGGACCGTTCCGCCGAAGGCAAGATTGAGAATGTGCCGCTCGGAGGCTTCCTCGCGGTCGAGATTGGCGATCATCAAGTTATATCCCTGCTGAATCAGGGACTTGTTGATGCTCTGCAGAACCTGCGGAATGATCTGTGATGCGCCGTAGTAAGGCGACCCGGGCAAAATGATCATGATCGTATTTGACTTGCCGACCCTGAGGCCGCGCGCCATCGCGTTCGGAGTATAGCCAAGCTGCTTGGCGGCCGCGTTGATCTTGGCGCGCGTCTTCTCGTTGACCCGTCCGGGATTGGTAAGCGCCCGGCTGACCGTCGAGATCGCAACGCCGGCAAGCCGCGCGACGTCGGCCATTAATGCGCCCGACTGCTCCTCTCCCGCGACATCCTTGTTTTTATTCACGTTTGTGGCTTTCTCCCGGATGTTCCGATTTGCAACTCTAAGGCAGGCGCCGATTTATAGCAAACGTTTGCCAAAAATCGCTTGCTTAAAAAACCAGCTTGATTATCATCTGAGCATGGCAAACGATTGCCAACCCTTAATGCATTGAAATCCGTGGCTTATTGGATGTGGAACTCCCGTTCCGCACGCGGGTAGGTCATGCCTCGAGAAGTGGATAGGTTATGGCTGGCGACAGGCTGCGTTTCGGCGTCGATCTCGTGACATTCTTTCATCCCGGTTTCTGGGGCGTCGACAGCCATGATGCGATCGTCGATCATGCGCGGGCTCAGCCGCGGACCTTCTGGGACAAGATCCTCGACAGCGTCCAGGCTTCCGACGTGACCGGCGTCGAGCTGACCTTCTCTCCCTTCAACTGGCAGGACGCGATCAAGACCTATGGTTCGATCGATGCCTTTGCCGGCGAACTGGCAAAGCGCGGCCTGACGCTGTGCAGCGGCTTCTTCGCGGAGCTGGAGGCGGCGGGCGATTTCGCCGAGCCCGAAGCCCAGCGCGCATTGATCGACAAGGCGGAGCGCTACGCCGATTTCCTGAAGGCCTGCGGCAGCGACATCATGGTCATCGGTGCGCCGCTTCGCCAGACGCTCGGCGCCCAGCCGGTGCAGTTCCATGATTTCGACCGCGCCAAGGTGATCGCCGATTTCCTCAACCGGCTCGGCGCGACCCTTTATGCCAAGGGCGTGCGGCTTGCGCTGCACACCGAGGCGCATTCGATCTTTGCTGCGGCCCGCGACGTCGACCTGTTGATGCTTTTGACCGACCCGGCCTATGTGCACATGTGCCCGGACACGGCGCATATCATCGTTGCCGGTTCCGATCCCGTTCAGCTCGTCGATCGCCATCACGAGCGCATGATCATCGCCCACTGGAAGGACGCGATCGGCCCGATGCCTCCCGATACGCCGATCGACAAGCACATCCATGAACGCCACCAGCCCTATTTCTGTGGCTTCGGCCTCGGACGGGTCGACTGGCCGGCCTGGATCCGGCTGCTGCGCGACCGAGCCTATGAAGGCTGGGCGATCCTCGAACTCGATGCCGCGCCGAATCCCGTCCGCGACATCGCCAACGGGCTCACGCTCGTCCGGCAGGCGCTCCTGCCAATCTACCGCTGATACTATTCCGAAGACGACAAACGCCCCGCCAAGAGGGCATTTTCAAGAGGTGGAACAATGAAGACCATGATGAAGCTTTTTCTTGCCGGCGTGGCTCTCGCCGGTCTCTTCGCCGCGGCGCAGGCCGAGGACAAGCCGACGATCGAGATCATGTCGTCCTGGACGTCGGGCGGCGAAGCCGCGGCCCTTAACGTCATCAAGACGGAATTCGAAAAGCGCGGCGGCGTCTGGAAGGATTCCTCAATCGCCGGTTTCGGCGCAGCCGACGCCGCTTTCCAGAACCGTATCGTTGCCGGTGATGCGCCCGGCGCCAAGCAGGGCGTCATCGGCCTTGCCGCCGCCGATTTCGTCAGCCAGGGCCTGTTCAATCCGATCGACGACGTCGCCGCTGCCGGCAAATGGGCCGATGCTTTGCCGAAATCGATCCATGATCTCATTTCCTATGACGGCAAGGTCTATCTCGCTCCAACAGGCGCCCACGGTGAAAGCTGGGTCTTCTATTCCAAGGAAGCCTTCGGCAAGGCTGGTATCGCGCAGGAACCGAAGAGCTGGGACGAGTTCTTCGCCGATCTCGACAAGCTGAAGGCCGCCGGCGTCGTCCCGGTCGCCTGGGGCGGCCAGCCCTGGCAGCAGACCAAGGTCTTCAACATGATCCTGCTTTCGCAGGTCGGGATCGACGGCTTCCTGAAGATCTATGCCGACAAGGACAAGAGCGAGGCGTCCGTCGAGGGCGTGAAGAAGACCCTCGAAATCCTCGGCAAGCTGCGCGGCTATGTCGATGCGGGTGCCGCCGGCCGCAACTGGAACGATGCGACCGCCATGCTGATCACTGCCAAAGCCGGTGTGCAGTTCATGGGCGATTGGGCGAAGGGCGAATTCACCGTTGCCGGCAAGCAGCCAGGCAAGGACTATGGCTGCATGATCGCGCCGGAGTCGAAGGGCATGGTCTATATCGCCGACTCCCTCTGGTTCCCCAAGACCGGCAAGGCTGCGACCGACAAGGCGCAGAAACTTCTTGCCGAAGTCGTCATGGACCCGACCGTCCAGGTCGAGTTCGCCCTCAAAAAGGGCTCGGTTCCGATGCGCTCCGACGTCGACAAGTCGAAACTTGACGCCTGCGCCCAGAAGGGCCTCGAACTGATGAGCGCCGGCGCCATCGTGCCGGATCAGGCGATCGTGCTCACGCCGCAGCAGGTCGGTGCGCTCGACGATTTCGTCGACGAATATTGGAGCGGCGGTTCGAACGACGCGGCGTCTGCGGCCGAGAATTTCTTCGCCATCTTCGAGTAGGATCGTGCCCGTGGCGCCGGATTGATCCCGACGCCACGGCTGCCGGCCGCGCGCCCTGCGCGGCGGTGCGTGTTCCGCTTTCCCGTCAAAGAGCTGGCCGATGTCCATCAAACGCAAGCGCAATCTTTCCGCGACCATCGCCCTCTTGCCGACATGGTTTGCCGCGGTCGTGGTCTTCATCGGCACTATGGCCTGGTCGATCCGGCTCTCCTTCACCAATTCCACACTCTTTCCGTCCTCGACCTATGTCGGCTTTGCGCAGTATTCGAAGCTCTTCGCCTCCGCCAAATGGCTCGCCTCGCTGCAAAATGTGCTGATCTTCGGCGTCCTCTACGTGGCTGGCTGCCTCGTGCTCGGCTTCCTGCTGGCCGCAGCACTGGACCGCAAGATCCGCTTCGAAAGCGCCTTCAGGACGATCTTCCTCTACCCCTACGCAATGTCCTTCGTGGTAACAGGGCTGATCTGGCAATGGATGCTCAATCCCACACTCGGCATCCAGGCGAGCGTGCGTTCGCTCGGCTGGGAAAGCTTCGTGCTCGACTGGGTCGTCAATCGCGACATGGCGATCTATGCGCTGGTGCTCGCCGGCGTATGGCAGGGCGCGGGGCTTGTCATGGTGATTGCGCTCGCCGGCATACGAGGCATCGAGGCCGAGCAGTGGAAGGCGGCGCGCATAGACGGCATTCCCGTCTGGCGCATCTATGTCTCGATCATCCTTCCCCAGCTCGGGCCGGCGCTCGCCGCTGCCGGCATGCTGCTCGCCATGGGCGTGATCAAGACCTACGACATCGTCGTCGCCATGACCAATGGCGGCCCCGGCAATGCGACCGAAGTGCCGGCGAAATTCATCATGGACAATCTGTTCGGCCGCCAGAACCTCGGCCTCGCCACAGCCGGCGCGACGGTGCTCGTCCTAGGCGTCATCATCGCGGTCGCGCCGTTCCGCTACGCGATGCACATGCGCAACCAGGCAAAGGGAGCGGCGTGATGACTAAGTCTCACCCGAACGGGCCGAAGCCGGCGCGGATCACAGCGGGACGCATCGGCCTCTATGCCTTCCTAGTCGCCGCGGCACTTTTCTTCCTTCTGCCCCTTTATACGATGGTGGTCACCTCGCTGAAGTCCATGGACGAAATCCGGCTTGGGCAGATATTCGCTCTGCCCGCCGAGCTCGATTTCTCTGCCTGGGTGACCGCCTGGTCGGGCGCCTGCATGGGAACCGTCTGCGTCGGCATCCGCAGCGGCTTCTGGAATTCGGTGGCGATCACCGTTCCCGCGGTCGCACTCTCGGTCTTCATTGGCGCCGTCAACGGCTATGCGCTGTCGCTCTGGCGGCCGCGCGGGGCAAACCTGCTCTTCGGCCTGCTGATGGCCGGGGGGCTCATTCCCTATCAGATCTTCCTCTATCCCATGGTCCGGGCCATGGCGAATATCGGTCTCTACAATTCGCTCGCCGGCATCATTCTCGTCCATGTCATCTTCGGCCTGCCGCTGGTGACGCTGCTCTTCCGCAACTATTTCGTCAGCGTGCCGGAGGAGCTCTGCAAGGCCGCGCGCGTCGACGGCGCCGGTTTCTGGCGCATCTTCTTCGAGATCATGCTGCCAATCGCCGTGCCGATGATCGTCGTGGTCTCCATGCTGCAATTCACCGGCATCTGGAACGACTTCCTGCTCGGCCTCGTCTTCGCCGGGCGCGACTACCTGCCGATGACCGTGCAGCTCAACAACATCGTCAACACCACGATGGGCGAGCGCACCTACAACGTGAACATGGCGGCAACAATTTTGACCGCCGTCGTTCCGCTCGCCATCTATTTCCTGTCCGGCCGCTGGTTCGTACGCGGCATCGCCGCCGGCGCAGTCAAGGGGTAACTCATTCCATGCAATCCGCCGTCTCCGTCAAGGACCTGAAGATCGCCTATGGCGACCATACGGTGATCGAGAAGATGTCGATCGACATCGCACCCCGCGAATTCCTGGTGCTGCTTGGCCCTTCCGGCTGCGGCAAGTCCACGCTTCTGAACGCCATCGCCGGCCTGCAGGACATTACAGCGGGCGAGGTCTGGATCTCAGGCAAGAATGTCAGCTGGGAGGAGCCGAAGGACCGCGGCATCGGCATGGTCTTCCAGTCCTACGCGCTCTACCCGCGCATGTCGGTCCGCAAGAACCTCTCCTTCGGGCTTCGCGTCGCCGGTCTGCCAAAGGCGGAGATCGAGGCGCGCGTCGCCCGCACGGCCTCGCTTCTCCATCTCGATAAATTGCTCGACCGGCGCCCGGCTGAGCTTTCCGGCGGGCAGCGCCAGCGCGTCGCGATCGGCCGGGCGCTGGTGCGTGAAGTCGATGTCTTCCTTTTCGACGAACCGCTGTCGAACCTCGATGCCAAGCTGCGCAACGAATTGCGCGTCGAGATCAAGAAGCTGCACCAGCGCCTCGGCAACACCATGATCTATGTGACCCACGATCAGGTCGAAGCCCTGACGCTCGCCGACCGGATCGCCATCATGCGCGACGGCGTGATCCAGCAGCTCGCCTCCCCGGCCGAGATCTACCGCCGCCCGGCCAATCTCTTCGTTGCCGGCTTCATCGGCGCTCCGGCGATGAATTTCATCGAGGGCCGGATTGAGCAAGGCCGCGGGTCGCCGATCTTCCGGAGCAATGGCTTGGCCTTCGATCTCTCCGGTTACTCTTTCCGCGCAGCCGCGGCAGAAGGACCGGCGACGCTCGGTTTTCGCCCCGAGCATCTTGTACTCGACGGAACGGCAAGCGGCCTGCCGATCATCCCGGGCCGTGTTTCCGTCGTCGAGCCGATGGGATCGGATGCCGTCGTCTGGTTTGATTGGGGAGACCAAAGCCTATCGCTCCGGCTGATGGGCGACGTCACTCTCGAGCCCGGCGACGCGGTGTCGTCCGGCCTCGATATTGCCAAGGCCTCCCTCTTCGGCGCCGACGGATCGCGGCTGTGACGCGCTATCCCTTCGTTTTCCTGCAATTGCGGTCGCGCCTCCCACCGTCTTGAGGATTGCTTCAGAAACAGGATTTGGAAAGATATGCCTGAGATCGTCTATGATGCGCTGGTGATCGGCTCCGGCGCGGCGGGTTCCTTCGCGGTCAAAGAACTGACGGCACAGGGACTGTCGGTGCTGCTGCTCGAGGCCGGTCCGGCCGTCGGACCCGGGGATTTCGACCCCGCCCGCAAGAAAGAGCCCGCCAGCAGCATCAATATCTGGGAACGTGCACGAGCAACCCTCAAGGGGCAGCCGATCCAGGCGCGCGCGGCCTTTTTTACAGAGCGTTTCAGCCACTTCTTCGTCAACGACCGCAAGAACCCTTATACGACGCCGAAAGGGGAACCCTTCCTCTGGATCCGCGGACGACAGGGTGGCGGGCGCCTCCATAGTTTCGGCCGGGTGTTGCTGCGCTGGACCGACGACGATTTCAAGATCCGGTCGCGCTCCGGTAAGGGCGTGGACTGGCCGGTTTCCTATGACGAGTTGAAGCCATTCTACGACGAGGTGGAAGCCTATCTCGGGCTCTACGGCAACAAGGACAATGTGGCGACCCTGCCTGATGGCATCTATGCGAAGCCGGCAGGCCTGACGCCCGCAGAACAGCTGTTCAAGCAGGCTGTGGAAAGCCGCTGGCCGGAACGGCACGTCGTCTCCTGGCGCTACATCGCGCCCGATGCAGATCGCATGCCGCGGCCGCTCAGCGAAGCAAAGGCGGGCGGCCGCCTGGCGATCCGCTACGATGCCGTCGTTCGCCGCATCACCACGGACGAGAAAACTGGCCGCGCCACCGGCGCGGAATTCATCGATCGCAACACCGGTGAGGTATCGACCGCTCGCGCGGCGACAGTGGTCTTGTCTGCCTCGCCAATCGAGAGCGTGCGACTGCTCCTCAATTCGGCTTCGGCGAAGCATCCGAACGGCCTTGGAAACAGCTCCGGTGTTCTCGGCCGCTACTTCATGGATCAGCTTCCATGCCTCGCCTTCGGCTCCTTCTCGAAGGCGAAGGGCTGGTCGCCGGACCGCTCCGCCCCGATCGATCCGTTCTACAACCCGTCAGGGGGGATCTTCATACCGCGCTTCGGCGAGAGCGATGCCGCCCGCGGCGACTTCGACTACCAGGGCAGCGTCGGCCGCGCGCCGGTTTCGGGGGATGCCGACGCGCGCCTCGCTTTCTTCGGCTTCGGTCGCATGTTGCCTTACGCCGATAATCGCATCAGCCTTGATATCATGCGCAGGGACGCCTGGGGCATTCCAGTGCCGCACATTCGCTGCGTCATGCAGGAAGAGGAACAGGCGCTCTTGCGTCAGCAGGAGGAAACGCTCGTCGACATGATCAGGCAAGTCGGTGGCGATCTCGAATTCATCGGCTCGCCCACCGGTCTCAAGGAGATGGGCAAGGGCGCTTTCCCCGAAGCCGATGCCTTTAGCCGCTTCCTATTCCGCACATGGTTCCGCAAGACAATGTGCATGGGCGCGGCGATTCATGAGACGGGCGGCGCGCGCATGGGCGAAACCGCAGACGCTGCGGTGCTCAACCCCTACAACCAGGTCTGGGACGCTCCGAACCTCATCGTCACCGATGCCAGCGCCTTTCCCGGCAGTGGTATCGCCGGCACCACGCTCACCGTCATGGCGCTGACGATCCGTGCCTGTCGAAACCTGGGCGATCAGTATCGGGCAGGGCAGCTGTAGGCGCGCTTCGGCGGCGGGTGACGTAAGATCCTGCCATCTACGCAGATGGTTGGCAGAAACCGTCACATAAACTTCGCAGTGACATGCTTCCTGTCAAAACAAGCAAAAGGGAAAGACCATGTCTCAAAAAGATCAGGACCAGCTTAGCCGCATAAAGGCTGAAATCGCCGACAGCTTCGATGAGGAGCTGGAAATGCAGATGGAAGAGGACCGCCTGGACGATCTGGTCGCCGAGGGGATGTCGGGACCGGCGGAGCAGACGCTCGATCGCAAGATGTACTTCCGGGAACTCTTCCGGCTGCAGCACGAACTGGTGCGGCTGCAGGATTGGGTTCAGTATAAGAAGCTGAAGGTTGTCGTGCTTTTCGAAGGCCGGGATTCGGCCGGCAAGGGCGGCGCCATCAAGCGTGTGACCCAAAGGCTCAACCCGCGCGTCTGCCGGACTGTCGCACTGCCTGCTCCGACCGAACGGGAACGCCATCAATGGTATTTCCAGCGTTATGTCCCGCATCTTCCCACAGCCGGCGAAATCGTGCTCTTCGACCGGAGCTGGTACAATCGCGCCGGTGTCGAGCGCGTGATGGGGTTCTGCACGCCCGGTGAACTGGAGGAGTTCTTCCGTTCCGTTCCGGAATTCGAGCGCATGCTCGTCCGCTCCGGTATCGTGCTGATCAAATACTGGTTTTCGATCACCGACGAGGAGCAGGAATTCCGCTTCCAGATGCGCATCCACGATCCGCTGAAGCAATGGAAGCTTTCGCCGATGGATATGGAAAGCCGCGTCCACTGGGAAGAGTATACCAAAGCCAAGGAAGAAATGCTGGCGCGCACGCATACCCAGGACGCGCCCTGGTGGGTGGTCCAGGCCGTGGATAAGAAGCGGGCGCGGTTGAACTGCATCGCCCATCTTCTCGAGCAGATTCCCTACGAGGATGTGCCGAAGACGGAGATCAAGCTGCCCGACCGCATCCGCCATGCCGACTACATCAGGACGCCGGTTCCAGCCGACATGTACGTGCCAGAGCGTTATTGAAAGCATGGTCGCAACCGGTCGAACTCGGGCAAATAGCCGGAGCGTACGGCAATTCATCCCGGATTGCTCTGCTACGCCATGCGAGAGCGTGGCGTAGCGACCCGATCGGAATTGTCACGTTATCGAGCGTTGAGCGGTCTTTATCGCAGGCAGCCTGCTGTCTGACTGTCGGTTGGCCCGGGTGAAGTGAGGAGCGGCGAATGAACGTACAACTGAACCCTGTCGCGGCCACCCCGCTTCGCGCAGTAGAGCGCTTGGTCGGCCTGGTCTCGAAGCTTCTGTAAATCTCCAGCGCCCTTCCAAAGCGCAACGCCCACGCTCACGCCAGGGCTTATTACCGTGGTGCCGGCCGAAAACACCAGAGCCTTGACCGCCCGACGAACCTCTTCGGCTTTGGCGAAAGCTGTTTCTTCGGTCTGGTTGCCTAGAAACAGCGCGAATTCTTCTCCACCAAGCCGGCCAAGCGACATTCCCTTTCCGGCAATGGCAGCGATGGCTTGAGCCACGCCGACAAGCACCACATCGCCGGTCTCATGGCCATAAAGGTCGTTGACGCTCTTGAAATGATCGATGTCGATCATGATGAAGGCGTCACCGTTCCTCGGCGCGCCCGGAAGAGATGCGAGGAAACGCTGCCGGTTTGGTATTCCGGTCAGGGCATCCGTGTTTGCCAGATGTCTCAGCTGCGATTCGGCTCGTTCCTGCACGAGCACAACCACGAACAGCGCCAGGGAGAAGTGGCAGATAATCAGCAGGAAGAAGGCATAGCGTGGTTCGATCGGCGCATGATCAGGAAAAATCATTCCGACAACCACCAGTGCCGAAAATGCCGTCGCAGCCGAAAGGGACGCGAGAAGACCCAACCTCGCCGGCAGGCGGTCGGCGAAAAAGTCTTTCACAATTCTGGTGCCGGAGGTCGTCAGGAAGGCCGCGGCAGCGGCGTTGAAGATTGCTGCTCGTGCCGGATTGTATTCATACCAGTGCATGCCCCCGACAATCGCCGACAAGATCAGCGCGGCCGCAACGAGAATCCAGTCGGACCATTTTCGCTGGCGGCAACTCAGCCGGAGCAACCCCATTGCCATCAGCGAATAGCCTGTCACGCCGACGGAAAAGCTTCCGAAAGTCCAGAGCACGACTGCTATCGAGCCCTGCTCACCCATTCCGGCAAGCGTCGATGCGACGGCGAGAAGGCAACAACCGACCGCGAGAAGATCAAGCCCGGGCTCTCTGGAACGCCACCTGACATAGGAAAAACAGATCGCGCCGACGATGAAGGAAGATTTATGAAGAAGAAGAACTGTGGCGAGATCCATCGTCAAACCGAGTACCAACTAAGGACGTTGATGCACATAATCGCCAATGACTACTTTTGAATGAATCCAAGTAAGTTCATCGAGCGGAGAACGCTGCCGTTGTTCATATGGGATGTTTCTCGTCGCTGTCGCCGACCGATTGTTGCCGATGATCGTCAGAGCATGTATCCGGTCCGCCGGAAGTCCGTTCTGCAACACGCACCGCGGCCATTTTTTTGCCTCGCTGCCCAATAAATAAGATACGAATGACTGAGAATGCCTTCATATGGAGTATTGCCGGGCTCACCGCGGCAGGCGTCGTCACGCGGCCATTCCGTTGGCCGGAGGCGATCTGGGCGGCCCTCGGAGCTCTTGTCCTGCTTGCCTTCCAGCTCATCGGACCGGCCGACGCCTTGGCGGGGATCGCCAAGGGCATCGATGTCTACCTCTTCCTGATCGGCATGATGCTCTTGTCCGAGCTTGCGCGACGGGAAGGCCTGTTCGACTGGATCGCCGCCATTGCGACCTCGCATGCCAAGGGTTCTCCCAGGCGCCTGTTCGTCCTCGTTTATCTCGTCGGTCTCGTCGTGACCGTTTTTCTATCCAATGATGCGACGGCCGTCGTGCTCACGCCTGCTGTCTACGCCGCCTGCCGGGCAGCCCGGGTTCGGGACCCGATGCCCTATCTGCTGGTGTGCGCGTTTATCGCCAACGCAGCGAGCTTCCTGTTGCCGATCTCCAATCCGGCCAATCTCGTGATCTTCGCCGGCGGCGAGATGCCGCCTCTGTCACGCTGGTTGTCGACATTCCTCGTGCCGTCGATCGTTTCCATCGTCGTCACCTTCGTCTGCCTTTACTGGACGCAGCGGCGCATTCTTTCGGAAGAAAGCCTTGCCGCCAGTGCTGAGCGCCCGGCCCTTAGCCGCAGCGCCAGCCTCGCAGGTTGGGGAATTCTGGTGACGGCGATCATCCTCGTGGCAGCATCCGCCATGCATGCCGATCTTGGTGTTCCAACCTTTCTCGCGGGAACCATCACTACGGCACTCGTCCTGATGCTGACGCGGCAGAGCCCCGTCGAAACGATAAAGGGCATAAGCTGGAGCGTCCTGCCGCTGGTGGCGGGTCTGTTCGTGATCGTGGAAGCTCTTGATCGCACTGGTGTAACAGGGCTTCTCTCCAGAGAGCTTGCCTCCCTTGCCTCGGCTTCGCAGGCACAGGCGGTCGGCGTGGCCGGCGTGTTTGTCGCTGTCGTTTGCAATCTCGTCAACAATCTGCCGGCCGGATTGGTTGCCGGTAGCGCAGTCCAGGCGGCGCATGTCTCGGATAAGGTGGCGGGCGCTGTCCTGATCGGCGTCGATCTCGGGCCCAATCTGTCGGTCACGGGGTCGCTGGCAACGATCCTGTGGTTGTCGGCGCTGCGCCGCGAAGGCCTCCATATCAGCAGCTGGAAATTTTTGAAGCTCGGGACCGTCGTGATGTTCCCGGCGCTCTTTTTCTCCTTGGCGTCGCTCATGCTGCTGTAACGGGCCGATGGAAAGGAACGGCGCATTCGCAAATGCCCGGACTGCGTGGCGATCTTGGAACGGGCGAAGTAGGGTTGGACTTCGAACTCGCGGCGACACCCGTTAGATGGCGTCCAGCAGTAAGTTAAACGACATCCTTGGCGGCCTTACCGCTCGTTCTATGCCCAATTCACTGACGCCACGTTTATCTGACATCACCACCCGATCTTCTGCCACCCGGATGCCGTCAGGCGGCGATATCAGCCATGCGGTTCAGTTCCTCGAAAGCGTCTTCCGGCAGCGCCAGCCCGGCGGCGGCGAGGTTCTCCCTGAGATGGCCGACGGATGAGGTGCCGGGGATCAGCAGGATGTTCGGAGCGCGACCCAGCAGCCAGGCGAGCGCCACCTGCATGGGCGTGGCGTTCAGGCGTGCGGCGACGTTGGAGAGCGTGGACGATTGCAGTGGGGTAAAGCCGCCGAGCGGGAAGAACGGCACATAGGCGATGTTCTTGCCGGCAAGCTCGTCGATCAAGGTATCATCGGCCCGATGCGCCAGATTGTACTGATTCTGCACGCAGACGATCTCGGTGACCCCGCGGCCTTCGGCGATCTGTTTCGACGTGGCGTTGCTTAAGCCTAGGTGACGGACCAGACTTTGTCGCTGAAGATCGGCAAGGACCGCGAGCGGCTCTTCTATCGATCCTTCGGCGGGGCCATGCACGTCGAACATGATCCTGAGGTTGACCACGTCGAGCACATCCAGGCCGAGATTGCGCAGGTTGTCGTGTACCGCCTGCGTCAGCTCTTCGCGCGAGAAAGCCGGAATCCATGATCCATCCGCACCGCGCCGTGCGCCGACCTTGGTGACGATGACGAGATCGTCGCGATAGGGGTGCAGCGCTTCGCGGATGATAAGGTTGGTGAGGTGGGGGCCGTAGAAATCGCTGGTATCGATGTGATTGACGCCTGACGCAACGGCTTCGCGCAACACCGCCAGGGCTGCGCCATGATCCCTGGGTGGGCCGAAAACGCCTGGACCCGCAAGCTGCATGGCGCCGTAGCCGAGCCGTTTGACGCGACGGTCGCCGATGGTGAACGTACCGGACTGATCGATAGTGGACATGAACCCAACTCCTTTCAAGAGATGACACCAAGTTAGGCGCTGTCCGGTCGCGTGAAAACCGGGTATAATCCGTACGGGCTGTGCGGGGTGGCGAACAATGAAAGTCGACTTGGGTGATTTGAATGCCTTCGTGGCGGTGGCGCAGGCCGGCGGTTTCCGCGAAGGCGCGCGCGCAAGCGGCGGCAGCGCCTCCTTTCTCAGCGAGGCGGTTCGTCGCCTGGAGGCGCAGCTCGGCGTCAGGCTGCTCAACCGCACGACGCGCAGCGTCGTTCCGACCGAGGCGGGCAAGGGTCTGCTGGAACGGCTCGGCCCTGCGCTGACAGAGGTGGAGTCCGCCCTCGACGTCGTCAACGGGTTTCGTGATAAGCCCGCCGGTTCGTTGCGCCTCAATGTGCCGGTCAGCGCGGCACGGCTGGTGCTACCCGCCATCATTCCACGATTTCTTGCAGCCTATCCCGATATCCGGCTGGAGGTGGTCACCGAGGAGAGCTTCGTCGATGTGATCGCCGCGGGCTGCGACGCCGGCATCCGTTATGACGAACGGCTGGAACAGGATATGATCGCCGTGCCGATCGGGCCGCGCGTGCAGCGCTTTGCCACTGCGGCGTCCCCTGATTATCTCGATCGTCATGGCCGGCCGCAGCACCCCAGCGAATTGCTCGGCCATGCCTGTCTGCTCGGCCGTTTTGCCAGTGGCGCGCTGACGACGCCGTGGGAATTCGAGCGAGACGGCGAGGTCGTTCGGGTTGAACCGAGCGGCCCCTTGATCGTCAGGATCGGCGGGGCGACCGATCTTAAGGTGGACGCTGCAATATCGGGTACGGGGATCGTCTACGTTTTCGAGGACTGGCTGCGCCCGCATCTCGACAGCGGCGCCCTTGAGCCGATCCTCGAACCATGGTGGCAGCGCTTTTCCGGTCCGTTCCTCTATTATCCCGGACGGCGCCTCGTGCCTGCGCCGCTGCGGGCTTTCATCGATTTCGTCAAGGCATCGGCCAACCAGCATTGAGCGGCGTCAGAGCTTGAAATCGGCGCTATCGCGATAATTCGCTGATCTTCTCGTGGTCGTCCTTAATGAACGCTCGGCGTTTTCACGACCACCGCAAAGTCTTCGGCGACCAGTTCGCTGACGGCGATGAGGATTTCTTCCCGCGAAAATCCGGATATCAGGGCGCGTTGGATCAGATCCTGCAGATCCGGCTCCACGACATCGCGGCAATCTTCGAGGCGTTCCTCCGAAACGGTGAGGCTGTTGAGTTCGTCCATTGTCTGTCCTTCCGGATATAATTACGGAGGCCTGGGATGCCTCCCGTCGCAAGCCGTTAGCGGGCAGCCGTCCGCTTCCGCCCGGCAAGCAGGCCCTCACGCTGCATCTTCTTGCGGGCGACCTTGCGCTGCCGGCTGATCGCCTGCGCCTTCTCCCTGACGCGGCGTTCGGATGGTTTCTCGTAGGCGCGCCGTTCCTTCATTTCGCGGAACAGGCCTTCGCGCTGCATTTTCTTTTTCAAAACCCTGAGAGCCTGATCGACATTGTTGTCTCTGACGAGTACCTGCATTTCGAGTTCTCCTTGTTGGGATATATTGGCCGGTCGTATTCAGCCGAGCTGCTCGGCAATCAGCGCCTGCAATTCGCGGCGGGTGAGAAGGCAGGGGGACGGCTTCCAGGTCCCGGCGGCACGGCGGACAGCCTCATCACCTTCGCGCGGTTTGACCGCCGCAGCCGCGGTGGCTTTATTTGTGTTGTTCAAAAAAATCCTTTGCCGGCCACGGCCGGGGTCATCGATTGTGTGTGGGATTGCTTATCGTGCGGCCTCTGGCCGCATGGCCGGTGCGCAAGCATGTCATCCGCGAGCCGTATGGTTTCGGGCCGCAGCTGTAAAATAGGTGTCGGAGACCGCGATTGCAACGGTACTGGCCAGCGGCGTCAAAAAACTCCACCGGAAGTAACAGTTTTTGCCTTTTGCTCAAGTTATCCGCGTATTGGTTTATCAAATTTTCTTCAAATTTGCCTGAATATGCATTTATTCCATGAGGAAATGAAGCAACGGGAAAACCGACATGAAATTAACCTTCTGTTAAATAGGTTATTGACTTATAGTACTAATCAGTTGTTAAAGGAGCCGCTCGCCAAGGTCAGATTGACCCGTCGATAAACAATTTTTAGGAGAGAGTTATGGCTTCGCCGATACACGCAACTGATGATAGTGCAACATTTCAAGAAACTGACGTAATTTCCGGAAATCTGCTTTCCAACGATTCTTCCGACAACGGCCACCTGTTCCTGCGCGCCTTCGACGGCGAAAGCGTCGGTGCCAAGCAGGGCAACAACCAGGTTACTGAGATCCATGGCGATTTCGGTACCTTCTTCGTCAAGCCGGACGGCAGCTACACCTATGTCCTGAGCGACGCCGCCAAGATCGGCTTCACCAATGGTGAGACACTGGTCGAAAAGGTTTCGTACAAGATCTCCGACGGCGCCGGTCACACCGACGTCGGCATGTTCACCCTGAACATCCAGGGCGTAACCCAGATCAAGCCGGTCGCTGTCGAAGATACCTTCAACTTCACCGAAGGTAGCGCTCTTAGCGGTAACGTTCTGGCCAACGACATTGCTGGCGACAACGGCAAGCTCATCCTCCGTCAGTTCCTCAACACGAAGGTAAACGGTGCGACTGACGCCGTCACCGACGTCGCTGGCACGTACGGCACGTTCCACGTCAAGGCGGATGGCTCGTTCACCTACGAACTGACCTCGGATATCGCTGCCGGCGATCATGTCACGGAAGTTCTCCGTTACTACAAAATCTCCGATGGCGAAGGCCACACGGACTCTGCCAAGGTGACGCTGAACATCACCGGCACGGATTTTGATGCTACCCATTTCCCCGTCTGAGTGACGACGGTAGATCAGTGAGCTAGGACGCCCGCCGAGCCATCGGCGGGCGTCTTCGCTTATTACCTATCTTGATGCATTGCCTGGTACGGTATTGATCTAACTCTTTTTAGCTAGTTCTTATAAAATACTGCGAGGCGTAGTCTTCATGTTCGGAGGACAAGCCCTTGACCGAACATGTCGAACCCAAACAAATCGCAACGGACGATCTGCTGAAGGTCTGGTCCGTTACCGAATATTGCGCTCGCCATCAAATAGATGCCGAAGAGCAGGTGCTGCTGCTCAGGCTTTTCGGACCATTCGCGACAGCCTGTGAACTGCTCCACAATGCCAAGCGTTCGCCGCGTTTCAGATGATGGGCATCACATCGTCCCCCAAGATCATTCACCCCCTCATTGGTGGCCACCTTCCCGTCCCCGGAATAGGCGCGCGGATCGCCTCGATCGGGTCTTGCCTCGCCTTGGACAGTGATGAAACAATCTACATGTAGCGATCGTCCCAATTGGCGGAACCGTCATCATGAAAACGGGAGCGGCTGATATGGATCATGTCGACATCATTGACACGGTCTATCAGGCTGCGGCCCGGTCCGAGCTCTGGCCGAATGCGCTGTGCTCGATCGTCGATTACGTCGGCGCGGTCGGTGGGAATATCGTCTATCAGTCGCCTGACGGCCGCGGCAGCTTTTTAATCCCAGGCCGGATGCGCGACGATTTGAACACGCTTTACCTCCGGCGTTACACGTCCAACCCCTATGCCCGCGCATTCGAGAAGGTGAAGCCGGGCGAAATCGCGATCGGCAACACGCTGATCGATGCCGAGGCCGTCCGGCATTCGGCCTTTTATGCCGATATCTGTGAACCTCAGGACATCTTCAACCAGCTCTTCCTACCGCATGCCAGCCTGCATGAGCGCGGAGGCATCGGTGGTGTCGCCCTTTTCCTGTCTCGCCGGCAGGATGAGCATGTTGCCGAGGCGGCAGCTCGGCTGAAGCTGCTCAGCCCGCATCTGACGCGCGCGATCGATCTTTCTTTTCAAATGAGTCGGATCGCCCGCGCACCCGAATTGTCGCAAAGATTGATCGATGCCATTGCCGACGCGGCCGTGCTGATCGACGGGCGCGGTGCGATCCTTCTTCTGAATAAGGCGGCCGAGGCACTGATTCGGCGGGCCGATGGCATTTTCCTCAGCCGATCCGAAAGACCGTCGCTTGCCGCCCACATCTCCGAAAGCTCCCTGCGCCTGGCGACCGCCGTCCATCAGGCTCTGATGATTGCCAATGGCGAAGACACGCCTTTCGAAGGAGCGTTGTCGATCTCTCGGCCATCGGGTTTGCCACCGTATCTGGTGATGGTCACGCCGCTTGCACCGGCGGCGGTTTCCATCTGGGACGCGGTCGACGGTGGGGCACGTGTCCTCATTCATATCGTCGATCCGGAGGCGAAGACACGCCGGCAGGCGCAACAGCTACAGCGCATCTTCGGCCTCACGGAAGCCGAAACGCGGGTTGCAGCGCTAATCGGCAGCGGGATGAATCTGCCTGAGATTGCCCAGGCTCTCGGCATTTCCTCCAATACGGTGAAAACACATACCGGCCGATGCTTCGGTAAAACCGGGGTGCGGTCCCAGGCAGCGCTTGCCAGGCTGATCGCCTCGATTCCGATCGCTGAAAGGCAAGCGCCGCCGCCGGTCCGGACAGATGGAAAGAGCCTTCCGCGGGAATCGTGAATTAGAAAGCCCGCTCCACGATCCCGTTGGATCTCGGCGATTTCCTGAATTGTTCCTCATCCTCTGCACAAAAACTGCAATTCGGCGCGGCATCTTCCCGCCATGAGTAAGAACGACATCCCGCCCCGCATCACCCTGCCGGCCTTGCCGGATCGCCTGCGCAATGACGGGTGGTGGCTAGCGCAGGACAGCGAGCGTCGGGGTGCGCCTGCCGCGGCGAAGCAGGTCGTTATGCTCATCGAAACCGAAAAGCGGCATCTGCGAGAGGAGCAGCAATGGATATATCAGATACCTTGACGGGACCGATGCCCATCAGGCGTGGCAACGGCCCGATTGCCGGCCTGTTCGCGCTCGTTGCGCTTGCGGACTTTCTGATTTTTGATAAGGCGCCTGGGATAAACCTTCTCCTCTTTGCCTTCGCCGTCTGTACCGGCATTTTGCTCTCGGCTCCCAAGAGGCCATCGCCTTTGACGGCGGTTTTCCTGCTGATTTTCTTGACGCTGGCTTCGGCGCCCTTGCTGGAGGCCCCCTCGCTGGCGGGTTTTGCCCTTTGTCTCGGGGCGCTGATGTTGGTTGCCCTCGTCGCGGCCAGGCTGATCCCCGGTCGCCTCACAAGCCTGCCCTTCGTGTTTTTCCGTTTCATCCTCGTCATTCCCCTGCGGCTCGCGGAGGATTGCTGGAAACATGGCGCCACGCCGGCCAAACATTTCTCCTTCGCGAGGGTCAGGCAGAGCGTCGGTCTCTGGGTCATGCCGCTCGTTCTCGCAGCGGTTTTCGTGTCTCTCTTTGCGGCTGCGAACCCGCTTATCGAGATTGCGCTGCGCAGCATTGATTTTGCCATCCTCCTGCAATTCCTCGATCTTTGGCGGATCGGCTTCTGGATAACGGTCGCCATCATCGTCTGGGCGATGTTCCGGCCGCGTCTGAAGCGCCGCTCTGTGCGGTCGCAGACCGACAGGGCTTTCATGGTCGTGCCCGCCAGAAATGCACCGCTCGGGCATGCCTCGCTGTTGCGCTCGCTCGCCCTGTTCAACGCGGTTTTTGCCGTGCAGACGCTTCTCGATCTCGTCTATCTCTGGGGCGGCGCTGATCTGCCCGATCACATGAGCCATGCCGAATATGCGCATCGCGGCGCCTATCCCCTGATCGCGACAGCGCTTCTTGCCGCCGGCTTCGTCCTCATCGCCATGCGGCGCGGCGGGCCTGGCGATCACAGTGCGCTGATCCGCGGCCTCGTCCACGCCTGGATCGGCCAGAACGTTCTTCTCTGCCTGTCGTCGATGCTGCGGCTCGGGCTCTACGTTGAAGTCTATTCGCTGACGGAACTGCGCGTCGCCGCCGGCGTCTGGATGGGTCTCGTCGCCATCGGGCTTATCCTGATCCTGCTGCGCATTCTGCTCAAACGCTCCAACGAGTGGCTGATCGCCGCCAACCTCGTCTCCCTGGTTGCTGTGCTCTACGTCAGCGCTTTCATCGATATCCCGGCTTTCATCGCCCGCTTCAATGTCGTTCACAGTCAGGAAATCAGCCAGGAAGGCCCGCCGCTCGACCTGGATTATCTCTCCTCGCTGGGTCCGTCCGTCATTCCGGCGCTCGATCTCTATCTCCTCAAGCTGCCGGACCGGCTGATCGACCAGAGGACCCGGGCGATGACAGTTCGGTACTACCTCTCCACGAATTTCGAAATGCGCCGGCGTGACTGGCGGAACTGGACCTTCCGGGCGGCGCGGCTGGAGAACTATCTTCTGGATCCCATTGCAAGATAGAACGAGAACGATAACAACAGGCACGACAAACCAACGCAGGACTGGCAATGGCGCCGCGCATTCTCGTCGTCGACGACGAACCTCACATCCGCGATGTGATCTGCTTTGCCCTCGATCGCGCCGGTCTCGTATCGGCGGTGGCTCGCAACGGCACCGAAGCGATGGCGGCCTTCCGCCGCGGCAATCTCGATCTCATCATTCTCGATATTGGCATGCCTGACATGGACGGTCTGGATGTCTGCCAGCAGATCCGCAAGACTTCGGGCCTGCCGATCCTGTTTCTTTCGGCGCGCGACGAGGAGATCGACAGGGTGTTGGGTCTCGAAATCGGCGGGGACGACTATGTCACCAAACCTTTCAGCCCACGCGAACTCGTCGCGAGGGTAAAGGCCATCCTGAAGCGTAGCGGCAGTGAAACAGAACCCGACAGACGACACGCCACCCTGGTTGCCGGCGACCTCAGCCTCGATCGCCGCGGCAGGACGGTCATGTTCGGCGATAATGCCATCGCTGTGACAGCGCTGGAATTCGCCATCCTCGACGCATTGCTGTCACATCAGGATATGGTCTTCAGTCGCGAACAGCTGATGGAAGCGGCCTATGGTCCGAACACCTATGTCTCCGACCGGACGATCGACAGCCATATCCGCAATATCAGGGCCAAATTCGTCGCCGCCGGCGGTTCCGGGGTTATCGCAACCGTTCACGGTATCGGCTTCAAGCTCGGCGGCGACGTCGGGAGGAAGGCCTGATGCCGGCGCCTAAAGTCCGTACGAAGTGGCGGCCGACCTTGGCGCTGATCGTCTATGCCGTGCTTTTGACCGTCATGACGCTGCCGATCCTGATCGTCGTCTGGTTTCGCGCCGTCGAGGCGAATTCGAACGGAATGGCGCCGACGGAAATCGGCGCCCTCGTCGTCGTCCTCCTGTTGACGCTCGGTGTTGCCTATGTGCTGACGCGCACCATTACCGGGCCCATCGACGCCCTGATCGCCCGCGCGGAAGAGATCGCCCGCGGCGGCAAGGCGGCGATCCGGCCGCTCGAAAGCCACGGAACGCGCGAGATTGCGGTGCTATCGCAAAGCTTCCTCGATCTCGCGGGGAAACTGGTCGATCGTACCGAATATGTCCGCTCCTTTGCCGCTCACGTCTCTCATGAGCTGAAGTCGCCGCTGACAGCTATCCGCGGTGCGGCGGAGCTTTTGCGCGACGATGACGGCGAGCGGCAGATGACGAAAGCGCAGCGCCTGCATTTTCTCGACAATATCGTCGCCGACGCGGTGCGGCTGGACGCATTGCTGCAGCGGCTGAGAGAGCTTGCGCAAGCGGAAACACCTTTGGCCGAGGGCCAGATCAGCGTCGCGGACATCGTATCCTTGCTGCGTGGGCGATTTCCCGCCCTCGAGATATCAGGCGCAGGCGACATGGCAATATCGGTTTCTCTTCCCCAGGAAGCAGCCGGAATCGTCTTTGCCAACCTTGCCGAAAACGCCCTGCAGCACGGCGCCACGATGTTGGAACTCGCAGTGTCGGTCGATACCCGAACGGCCGTCATTCTTGTCCGCGACGACGGCAGCGGCATTTCCGAGGCAAATTGCGAGCGTGTTTTTCAGCCGTTCTTCTCGACCCGACGCGAACAGGGCGGCACGGGCATGGGTCTCGGCATCGTCCGCGCCATGCTGAGCTCTCATGGCGGCACGATCCACCTTCGGCAGACGACCGGCACCGGCGCCGAGTTCGAAATCACCCTCCCCGCCCAATCCACGCGCGGCTGAGGCAGAGCCCTCGAATTGAGCCGTCAGCTTTTCAGGTAGCTGACGACAGCGTCGGCGATCATTCCACGATGGCGTTCGATAGTTTCGCCCTCGGAGAGATTACGCCGGAAGATCGTGCCGAACGTGTAGCGGTTCGAAACGCGAAAGAAGCAGAAGGCGCTGATCATCATATGGATGTCGATCGGATCGGCCTTGCGCCGGAAGACGCCCTGGTCGAAGCCGCGCTCCAGAATGCCGGCGATAGTCTCGATGATGGAGACGTTGAGATCGCGGATCGCCTCCGAGCGCAGCATATGCGCAGCGTGATGGATATTCTCGATGCTGACGAGGCGGACGAAGTCGGGATTGGCCTCATCGTGATCGAAGGTCGTAGAAATCAGCGTCCGTAACGCCGCCTCCGGCTCGAGATTGGAGAGATGCAGATCGGATTCCAGCGAGCGGATCTTGCGATAGGACTGTTCGAGGACGGCGAGGTAGAGCCCCTCCTTGCTGCCGAAATAATAATAGATCATCCGCTTCGAGGTGCGCGTCTTCTCGGCGATCGAGTCGACGCGGGCGCCGGCCAGCCCATGGGTCGAGAATTCCTCGGTGGCGACGAGGAGAATATCCTCCTTCGTCTGCTGTGGATCATTCTTTCGGCCGTTTTCGCCCCGTTCCGCCATAAGTCTGATGACCGCTCTTTCTAATCTCTTGCTTTATCTATCGAATTTCGGCGTTCGGCTGCATGTGAAGCAAATGCTTCAGTCTGCGTGCCCGTCAGTCTTATTCACGTTGGCGGCATGTTTCAATAGATGTCGCTTGACATACGAACTAGTTAGTACATTTTGAGGAGGCGAACAGCGGAGGGGTTGATCGCAACGGCAATACCTCGGTTAAGACGCGCATTGGCGTGTCTGAGGACGGTCGGCCGGCAGAAGCAAGGCCACGCTTGGGGAGGAGCGCATGACCCGCATCATCGATTACTATTTCTTCGTGCTGAAGGTGACGATCGCCCTGCTGCTGGCGGCCATGGTGGTGCTCGTCTTCGGCAATGTCGTGCTTCGCTACGCCTTCAATCAGGGCATTACCTCCTCGGAGGAGCTGTCGCGCATTTTCTTCATATGGCTGACTTTCCTCGGCGCCGTTCTGGCGATGCGCGAGCACGCTCATCTCGGAGTGGATTCGCTGATCACGCGCCTCCCGAAACCTGTCGCCAAGCTCGCTGTGCTTCTCGGTTACGGCATGATGCTGGTCGCTACATGGCTGATGATCAGCGGCAGTTGGACCCAGACGCTGATCAATCTTCACGTCTCGGCCCCGGCGACCGGAATTTCGATGGGCGTCTTCTACGGCGCGGGGCTCGCCTTCGGCGTGCCGGCCCTTTTCATCCTGCTCTGGGACGCTTTCGCGATTGCGACCGATCGCATCGACGTGACGACCGCGGCACTTGTTCGTGACAGCGAGGAGCAGGCGGCGCTCGAAGATCCAGCGCAGACGGCCTTTCCCGTTCTGAAGCCGAAGCATTGAGGAGCGCGCCATGACCGTCACCATCTTCCTCGGCGCTCTTCTCGGCCCGATGGCGCTCGGCGTACCGATCGCCTTTGCCCTCATCATCACCGGTGTCGCGCTGATGATGTATCTTGGCATGTTCGACGCGCAGATCGTCGCGCAGAACGTGCTGAATGGCGCCGACAGCTTCCCGCTAATGGCCGTGCCCTTCTTCCTGCTTGCCGGCGAGGTGATGAATACCGGCGGCCTTTCGCGCCGCATCGTCAATCTCGCCATGGCCATGGTCGGGCATGTGCGCGGCGGCCTCGGCTTTGTCGCGATCTTCGCGGCCTGCGTTCTCTCCAGCCTTTCCGGTTCCGCCGTCGCCGATGCGGCAGCCCTCGGCGCCCTGCTCTTTCCGATGATGCTGAAATCGGGCCACGATCCGGCCCGTGCCGGCGGTCTGCTGGCTTCGGCCTCGATCATCGGCCCGATCATCCCGCCCTCGATCGGTTTCATCCTTTATGGCGTCATCGGCGGGGTCTCGATCACCAAGCTGTTTCTGGCCGGCATCTTTCCGGGCCTGATGATCGGTGCTGCCCTTTGCGTTACATGGCTGATCGTGGCACGCAAGGAACAGTTCGCCCTGCCGCCGAAACAAAGCGGCGCCGTACGGATGAAGGCGTTCGTCGAAAGCATCTGGGCGCTGATGCTTCCCGTCATCATCATCGTCGGCCTGAAATTCGGCGTGTTCACGCCGACCGAAGCCGGCGTCGTCGCGGCGGTCTATTCGCTCTTCGTGTCGATGGTCATTTATCGCGAATTGCCGCCGTCGCGGCTGTTCGAGGTCTTTGTCGCCGCTGCGAAAATCACCTCGGTGGTGATGTTCCTCGTCGCCTGCGCCGCCGTTTCAGCCTGGCTGATCACAGTCGCCGACGTGCCCGGCGAGCTTGCGGCCCTCGTCGAGCCCCTCATGGGCAATCAGACGTTGCTCTTGCTTGCGATCATGGTGCTGATCGTTGTGGTCGGTACGGCCATGGACATGACGCCGACGATTCTCGTCATGACGCCGGTGTTGATGCCCATCATCAAGCAGGCTGGGATCGACCCGATCTATTTCGGCGTGCTGTTCATCATCAACAATTCGATCGGGCTGATAACGCCGCCCGTCGGCACCGTGCTCAACGTCATTTGCGGCGTTTCCAAGCTCTCGATGGAAGAACTGATGAAGGGCGTCATCCCCTTCATGATCGCCGAACTGATCGTTCTGTTTCTGCTCGTTCTTTTCCCCGCGCTGGTGACCGCTCCGGTCGCCTGGTTCGGTCACTGAATTCGCCTGTCACGGCGATGGAATATCAACGCGGCCGGAGGGAGATGCCGGTCTTATCCTGGGAGGAAAACATGCTGAATAGATTGACGAAGCTGGCGCTGGGACTGGCGCCGCCCATTGCGCTCTTGGCGAGCCCAGCAATGGCCGAAATCCGTGAACACAGCCTCAAATTCGCCGCCGCCAACAACAAGGGCCATCCACAGGTCATGGGCATGGAAAAGTTCGCCGAGCTGGTGAAGGAAAAGAGCGGCGGCAAGATCGAGGTCAAGCTGTTTCCGGGCGGCGTGCTCGGCGGCGATGTCCAGACGGTATCGGCCCTGCAGGGCGGCGTCATCGAGATGACGGTGCTCAACGCCGGCATTCTCTCGAGCAACATCAAACAGTTCGGCGCCGTCGACCTGCCGTTCCTCTTTAATAGCGGCGAAGAAGCCGACAAGATCATGGACGGCGCCTTCGGCACTGGCCTGATGAAGCTGCTGCCCGACACCGGGCTCGTCGGTCTCGCCTATTGGGAACTCGGCTTCCGCAACCTCACAAACAACCGCCATGCCGTCACCAAGCTCGAGGATATCAAGGGCCTGAAGATCCGCACGATCCAGTCGCCGATCCCGATCGAGCTCTTCAACAGTCTCGGTGCCAATGCGGTGCCCCTGCCCTATACGGAACTCTATACGGCGCTTGAGACCGGCACCGTCGACGGCCAGGAGAACCCGGCCGCCAACATCGTCAACGCCAAGTTCTACGAAGTGCAGAAGTACATGACGGTCACCCGTCACCAGTACAATCCGCAGATCGTGCTTATCAGCAAGAAGTTCTGGGACGGATTGAACGATGAAGAGAAAGCGATCTTCCAGTCCGCCGCGACGGAAGCCCGCGACTATCAGCGCAAGGTTTCCAGGGAGCAGGACGCCAAGGCGATGGGGGAAATCAAGAAGACCGGCATGGAAGTGGCCGAACTCAGCCCGGAAGAAACACAGAAGCTGCGCGACGCCGTCAAGCCGCTGATCGACAAGTTTGCGGCGCAGATCGGCGCCGATACGGTCACGCAGCTCTTCAAGGAACTCGACGCGGTTCGCGGCAAGTAAGCGGATCGGGGCCCGCGGTGACCCTGCGGGCCTTTCCATCACGAGAGAAATGGGAATTGGCGCATGGCCGAGACACTCCTGAAACCGTTGAAGGCGGGGCTGATCGGCTCCGGCATCCAAGCCTCGCTGACGCCTGCCATGCATATGAAAGAGGGTACCGCGCAGGGGCTGGACTACGTCTACGAACTGATCGATCTCGCCAAGCTGGAGACATCGCCGGCCGATCTTCCGGCACTTCTCGAAGATGCAGAAAAACGCGGCCTTGCGGGCCTCAACATCACCCATCCCTGCAAGCAGATCGTCATCCCGTTGCTGGACGATCTATCACCCGAAGCCCGGGCGCTCGGCGCCGTCAATACCGTGGTGCTGAAGGATAACAGGCGCTTCGGCCACAATACCGACTGGTGGGGTTTTGCCGAGAGTTTCCGGCGCGGGCTGCCGCAAGCCGATCTTTCCTCGGCCGTGCAACTCGGAGCCGGCGGAGCGGGTGTCGCGACCGCCTATGCGATCCTGACGCTCGGCCTGAAGAGCCTGACGGTCTTCGATCGCGAGCATCAGCGCGCTGTCGATCTGGCAGAAACGATGTCCGCGCTCGTTCCCGATGCGTCGATCACCGCCGGCAGTGACCTTGAAGCCGCAATGAAGACGGCGTCCGGGCTGATCCACGCGACGCCGACCGGCATGGCCAAATATCCCGGCACGCCGCTTCCGCCCGACCTTCTGCAAGAGCGGCATTGGGTCGCCGAGATCGTCTACTTCCCCTTGGAGACCGAGCTATTGCGGCAGGCAAGGCAGCGCGGCTGCCGGACGCTTGATGGCGGCGGCATGGCGGTGTTCCAGGCGGTCGGCGCCTTTCGCCTGATCACCGGTAGGGAACCTGATGCGGGCCGCATGCTTGCTCACTTCAAGACCATGACGACTTAACGCTATTGCAAGGACCACTTCGATGAAGACATCGATTGCGACCGTTTCGCTGAGCGGCGATCTGCGCGACAAGCTGGAGGCGATCGCCAAGGCCGGTTTCGACGGGGTGGAGATTTTCGAGAACGATTTCCTGATCTTCGACGAGAGCCCGAAGGAGGTCGGCCGGATGGTGCGCGATCTCGGCATGGAGATCACGCTCTTTCAGCCGTTTCGCGATTTCGAAGGTATGCCCGAGCCGCTGCGCGGACGCACTTTCGATCGGGCAGAGCGCAAATTTGATCTCATGCAGGAGATGGGCACGGATCTCGTGCTCGTCTGCTCGAATGTTTCGCCGGCTGCCCTCGGTGGCCTTGACCGCGCGGCAGCGGATTTTCATGAACTCGGCGAGCGCGCCGCCAAACGCGGGCTGCGCGTCGGTTATGAGGCGCTCGCCTGGGGCCGCCACATTCACGACCATCGCGACGCCTGGGAGATTGTCCGGCGAGCCGATCATCCCAATATCGGCCTGATCCTCGACAGCTTTCATACGCTGTCGCGCAAGATCGACGTCAATTCGATCCGGTCTATCCCGAAGGAGAAAATCTTCATCATCCAGCTTGCTGATGCGCCGTTGATCGACATGGACCTGCTCTACTGGAGCCGGCACTTCCGCAACATGCCTGGTGAAGGCGACCTGCCGGTGCTCGACTTCATGAAGGCTGTGGCCGCAACCGGCTATGACGGCTATCTTTCGCTGGAGATCTTCAACGACCAGTTCCGCGGCGGTTCGCCAAACGCGATTGCCGTCGACGGTCGACGCTCGCTGATCTATCTCGGAGACCAGGTGAAGCGGCAGCAGCCGGAGAGCGCGCTGCCGGTGCCCGCCATGCCGCCGCGCGCTGCCGTCGAGGGCATAGCCTTCATCGAGTTCACCGCCGATGAAGACGAGGCGCCGGAACTCGAGGCCCTGTTTGCAAGCCTCGGTTTTCGCAAGGCTGCCAAGCACAAGACCAAGCGCGTCACGGTCTTCCGCCAGGGCGCCATCAATCTCGTCGTCAACACGGAGCAGAAAGGCTTTGCCAGTGCCTCTTACGCCGTCCATGGCACTTCGGCCTATGCCGCCGGGCTGATGGTCGACGATGCCGAGGCAGCCCTGCAGCGCGCGACGGCGCTCGGCGCCGAACGGTTCGCGCAATCGCTCGACGCCGGCGAGATCGAAATGCCGGCGGTGCGCGGCGTCGGCGGCGGCGTCCTTTATTTCCTCGACCGCAAGACCGATCTTGGCCGCATCTGGGAGATCGAATTCGATGCGATCGAGGACGATGCCGCTCCGCAGCCGGCTGGGCTGCAATCGATCGACCATATGGCGCAGACGATGAAATACGAGGAGCTGCTGACCTGGCTCCTGTTTTACACCTCGCTCGTCGAAGCTGAGAAGACGCCGATGGTCGATATCGTCGATCCCTCCGGCATCGTCCGCAGCCAGGTCGTGGAAAATCGAGAAGGATCTCTGCGCATCACCTTGAACGGCGCGGAAAATCGCAACACGCTGGCCGGCCGCTTCATCGCCGAAACCTTCGGCTCCGGCATCCAGCATCTCGCCTTCAGGACCGACGACATATTCGCGACCGCCGCGGCCCTTGCCGCAAACGGCTTCGTCTCGCTTGCGATTTCGCCAAACTATTATGACGATCTCGAAGCCCGCTTCGGCCTCGACGCCGAATTTGCCGATCGCCTCAAGGCCAACAATATCCTCTATGATCGCGACGATTCCGGCGAGTATCTCCAGCTCTATAGCCCAACCTATGGCGAGGGACTGTTCTTCGAGGTCGTCGAGCGGCGCGGTTATCGGGGTTATGGCGCAGCAAACGCCATCTTCAGGATCGCAGCGCTGAGGAAACATCTGAGGCCGACGGGCCTGCCCCGCGCCTGAGGCGCCATATCAGGCGGAGGTCCGCAGCATCAGTTCGGCATTGAGAAGGATGCGGCCTGCCGGCGCGGCAGGCCCCTCGCTCTCGCCGAGCCTGTCGAGCAGCAGCTCGATCGCCAGCCGGCCGATCTCGTTATAGTTCTGCGCAACCGTCGTGATCGGGGGGCAGGCATAGCGGGAGAGAGGATGGTCGTCATGTCCGGCGACACGCAGATCATAATTGGCGCCGTGGCCGACCTTCAGGCCCTGCTGATAGGCGGCTGCAATGACGCCGAAGGCGACGCGATCATTGGCGCAGAGCACGGTGCGCGTCGGGAAGCCCTGCCCCGACGTCAGGATACGGGTCGCTTCCTCGAAGCCGAAGCGCTCGAAATCCCAGCTCTTGCTATCTGTAAGCTCGACAATCTCGGGCACCACCCGGAACTGCTCCATCGCCTCGAGATAGGCCGTCTGGCGCGTCAAGGCGTTGGTGTTGACATGCGGCATGCCGAAATAGCAGGGCGGTTCGCCCGAACGGCAGAGATAGTCGACGATCAGGTTGAAGCTCTGGCGATTGTTGGTGCCGACGAAGGAGGATGTATCGTCGAGCGGCGAGTCCACATAGATGAGCGGTACGCTGCGGCCAAGCTCATCGAGCGTGGCGTGGTGGGATTCCACGCCGAGCGGCGCGATGATCGCGCCGGCGACATTCATCGATTTCAAGGTCTTGATCGCCCGGTCTTCCATTTCCGCCTTGCCGTCCGACGACAGCACGAAGGCGAGGAAGCCTGTCTCGTTGGCGATCATTTCGATGCGGCGGGTAAGCGCCATGTAGAAGGGGTCGGTGGAATTGGGAATGATGACGCCGAGAATATTGCTGCGCCGGCGGTTGAGATTGACGGCGAATATGTTCGGTCGGAATCCTGACTTCTTCAGGGCCTGCTCGATCGCCTCCCGCGTCTTCTGGCGCACCGACATCGGATCGCTGAAATATTTCGATACCGTGGGACGCGACAGGCCGACGAACTCCGAAAAGTCCTCCATGGTTTTGATCGTCTTGCCCACCATCTGATCTCCTGACACGGCGTCTCTGACGGCTTTCTAGATGACTCATTGCCCAACGAAAAGCGCTCTGTCGTTCGGCGTCGATGACGATGAGGATCGATCTAGTCGACGGAGAACTGCACTTTCATCGTTGCCGGATCGGCGGACTTCTTGGTGATGAAGGGAAGCACCTCGTCGAGCGGCAGGCGATGCGAAACCAGTTGCGCCATCGCGCCTTCGTCCCGTTCGAGGATGGCCAGTGCCTCGGGAATGTTGCGGTTTAGCGAATGAGAGCCGGCAAAACGGATCTGGCGCCGGAAGATCTCGAAGGGCGCGATGGAAATGCGCTGATCGGGGGCGCAGACGCCGAAGGCGAGAACCGTGCCGCCGTCGTTGACGAAGTCGATCATGCCTTCGACGACGCGGGCGATGCCGGTTGCATCGGCGACGAAATCGAAAGCCCGGCGACGATCCGCAAGCGCCGCCGATCCCGAGACGGCCGTCTCAAGCCCCAGCTTTTCGGCGAAGGCAAGACGCCCCTCATTGATGTCGGCGACCGTCACCGACGAGACCCCTTCGGCTTTCAGGGAAAGCGCGAGCAGCAGCCCGATCGGCCCGGCGCCGAAGACCAGTGCGTTTTCCGTTCCCGTCGGACCTGTCCGCAATCCGGCGCTGCTAAGGCCATTCAAGACGCAGGCGAGCGGCTCGGCGAGTGCGGCGAGGTTGAAGTCGAGATCGCCGATCTCATAGAGATGACAGGTCCTGACGAGACTGTATTCGGCGAAACCGCCATTTTCCGTTACGCCGTAGGCCTTCAGATCGCGGCAAAGATTGGTCAGCCCCTTGCGGCAGGCCCGGCATTCTCCGCAGGGAAGATTGGGATCGACGACGACCCTGGCGCCGATGGCAAGGCTGGAGACGTCGCCGGCGACCGCCTCGATCACGCCGGCATATTCATGGCAGGGCACCAGCGGGAAGCGGCCCTCGCCGTAACGGCCGTGCAGGACGTCGATATCGGTATGGCAAAGGCCGGCCGCGCGCACGCGCACCAGCGCATGGCCGGGCCTGAGTTCGGGCACGGGCAGCGCTTTGGTCACCGCGACGCCTTTTTCGGTATAGCAGATGGCTTCCATCTCCCGAGCTCCTGGCTTCATGTTGCGGCCGCGATCAGCTCATCCAGTTGCCGCCGTCGACATTATAGGTCTGGGCAAGAATATAGTCGCTGTCGGCGGATGCGAGGAAGACGGCAAGGCCCTTGATGTCGTCAGGCGTCGCGAAACGGCCGATCGGAACGGATTTGGCGACTGCCGCCTTCTTCTCGCCAGGCTTCAGCCCTTCCCATTTGGCAAAATGGGCGTCCACAACATCCCAATGCTCGCCGTCGACAACGCCGGGCGCGATCGCGTTGACGTTGATGCCGTACTTGACGAGGGCGAGCGCCGCCGATTGCGTCGCCGAGATGATGGCCGCTTTGGAGGCGCAGTAGAGCAGCACAAGTGCCTCGCCGCGACGGCCCGCCTGGCTTGCCATATTGATGATCTTGCCGCCCCTGCTCCGCTTGATCATCACTTTGGAGACGGCCTTCATCATGAAGAGCGGCCCTTTCAGGTTGATGGAGAAGATGCGGTCGTAACTTTCCTCGGTGATCTCGTTGACAGGCGCCATGTCGAAGATGGCGGCATTGTTGATAAGGATGTCGATGCCGCCGAACTCTTGGTCAACCGCCGCTACCAGAGTATCGATGGCCGAGAGATCGGTGACATCGAGCTTCATCGCCTTTGCGGCGGGGCCGATTGCGGCAACCGACTTCATCGCCCGATCGATGTCGATATCGGCAATGACGACCTGCGCGCCTTCCCTGGCGAAGGCTTCGGCAAAGCCGAGGCCGATACCGCGCGCGCCGCCGGTGATCAGGGCGACTTTGTCTTTCAATCTCATGTCGTTCTCCAATTCAGCCGGCAAGGAGCCGGAAATGATAAAGAATGGCGGTCGCCCAGACCAGAAGGTTCCGGCAGCTTCACTGCCGGAACCTTCCTGGGAGGAACTCGCGGAAAACCGCGAGGAGAGGTGCCCTACTTCGGATAACCTGCGCGCTTCATGTCGCGCTCGACCTGCTTTTGGGCGCTGTCGAGAGCCGCAGCGACCGTTTGCTGGCCTGATAAGGCGGCGGCGATCTGCTGGCCGACGAGCGTGCCGATACCCTGGAACTCAGGAATGGCGACGAATTGGACGCCGGTATAGGGAACGGGGTCCTTGGTCGGTTTTGACGGGTCGGCCGAAAGGATCGCCTTCAGCACGGTATCGGCAAATGGAGCGGCCTTCTGATATTCCGGCAGAGCATAGGTCGACTTGCGCGTGCCGGGCGGCACGGCCACCCAGCCCTCAGTCTCGCCGACCTTCTTGACGTAGTCTTTTGACGTGGCCCATTTCAGGAAGGACTTGGCGGCGTCGAGCTTTTCGACGTGGCCGGTATTGCCAGGTTCCAGGACCAGGACCAGCTCGATCCGTTTGCCGTGACGGCGATGGGAGCGCGGGTGAAGGCGATCTTGTCGGCAACCTTGCTCTGCTTCGGGTCATAGACCCGGCCGGCGGCCGAGGTCGCATCGATCCACATCGCGCAGTGGCCGGTCGAAAACAGCGCCTGGTTTTCGTTGAAGCCGTTGGCAGTCACGCCGGGCGGACCGTATTTGGTCATCAGCTCGACATAGTCGGTAATCGCCTTCTTCCAGGGCTCGGAATTGATCTGAGGCTTCCAGTCCATGTCGAACCAGCGTCCGCCATAGGCGTTGATCATGGTTCCGAGGAACGCCATGTTCTCGCCCCAGCCCGGTTTGCCGCGCAGGCATAGACCATATTGTTCCTTCGACTTGTCGGTCAGCTTGGCAGCATATTGCTTGATCTGGTCGTAGGTCGGTTCGTCGGGCATCTTGATGCCCGCCGCATCGAAGAGATCCTTGCGGTAGAGCGTGAACGAGCTTTCGGTATAGAAGGGCACCGCATAGAGCTTGCCGTCAACAGTCAGGCCGGTCTTGATCGGGGCGAGCAGGTCGTCATAGTCATAATCGGCGCCGAGATCGCCGACGGGGGCCAGCCAGCCCTGCTTGCCCCAGATCGGCGCTTCATAGCCGCCGACGGTGATGATGTCGTATTGGCCGCTCTTCGTCGCGATGTCGGTGGTGACTTTCTGGCGCAGGACGTTTTCTTCCAGCACAACCCAGTTCACCTTGTTGCCGGTCTCCTTTTCCCATTCCGGCGACAATTTCTGCATGATGATCATATCGCCATTATTGACGGTGGCGATCGTCAGCTCCTCCGCGCCCGCCATTACGGCGCCCAGCGCGAGGCAGGCGACGGACGCCGACAGAATGCAAATGATCTTGCTCATGGTCTCCGCTCCTCCTTTACGGATGTTCACGCATAAAATTACATGCGTAAACTTTTATCCGTCATCATCGATGAGCTTGTCAAGGAGGTTTTGATGGATCATTCAGTCCGTGACCTGACGTATTTCACGGCGGCGTGGGCTGAATGGCGAGTTTTGCAGTGCAGTGTGTATCGAATTTTGGCGTTTGCATCGCAATATAAAATTATCGCGCGTCAAATTATTCTTGACTGACCGTCGCAGGCAAGTTACGGGCGAACCAAGGCTTTTGGCGAAGCGGGCGGGCTGGTGAGCGCCACCGCTTCCCGCATAAAGGAGATTGCAGATGCCGTTACCTCTGAGGACACTTGCGCCGGAAGCGCTCGGCCCGACCATAACAGTCGGCGAAATCCTCGTGGAGATCATGGCAACCACGGTCGGCGCAGGTTTCCTCGAGCCGCAGTCCCTGACCGGGCCCTATCCGAGCGGCGCGCCGGCCATCTTCATCGATCAGGTGGCGCGGATGGGTGGCGCGGCGGGTATCATCGCCAGTGTCGGCGATGACGATTTCGGCCGGCTGAATGTCGATCGCCTGCGCCAGCACGGCGTCGACGTCTCCGCCATCGAAGTCAGCGAGGATTGGCCGACCGGCAGCGCCTTCGTTCGCTACAAGCCGGACGGCGCGCGGGACTTCGTCTTCAACATTGCCAAGTCCGCCGCCGGCCAGATTGCTCTGACGCCTGCCGCCCAGACTCTCGTTCAGCGCGCCGGACATGTGCATGTCATGGGAACGGCTCTTTCCATTCCCGGTGCCCAAGAGGTGATCCTTTACGCCATCGAGACGGTGCGCGCTCGCGGTGGGTCGGTATCCCTCGACCCCAACCTCCGTAAGGAATTGGTGACGGATGACGGTGCTCTGGAAAGCTTCGATCGGGTGCTCACCATGGCGGATCTGTTGCTGCCCTCCGGCGAGGAGCTTTTCACGGCGGCCGGGGTGACCGATGAAGCCACCGCCGTCGCGCGACTGCTGGAGGGCGGCATCGGCGAAATCGTTGTGAAGCGGGGCGAACAGGGCGCATCCTTCTTCGGGCGGGATCTCGCGCGCATCGATTGCGCCGCCTTCGCGGTCGAGGAGATCGATCCGACCGGTGCGGGGGACTGCTTCGGCGCGGCCTATCTCACCTGCCGCCGCAAGGGCATGACCCCGGAGGCCGCCCTGCTCCACGCCAATGCGGCCGGCGCCCGCAATGTGACCCGGCTCGGGCCGATGGAAGGCGTCTCCACCTTCGCCGAGCTGGCGGCCTTGATCACTGAGACCCCGAGGAGATAGTCAATGGACCGGATACTGACCCGTCTTGCCGCCGCGCGGCGCGAAGGCAGGCCCTTCGGCATTACCTCCGTCTGCTCCGCTCATCCCCTCGTTCTCAGGGCTGCTATCCGGCGGGCGGTGCAGGAGGGCGGACCGGTTCTGATCGAGGCCACCTGCAACCAGGTCAACCATCTCGGCGGCTATACCGGCATGAGGCCCGAAGACTTCATTCGCTCAACCGAGGGCATTGCAGTCGAGGAAGGGCTCGATCGCTCCCGGATGATCTTCGGCGGCGATCATCTCGGCCCCAATCCATGGCGCGGGCAAGCGCCGGAGGCAGCGCTCGAAAAGGCCGAGGTCATGGTTGAGGCCTATGTCAAAGCGGGGTTCGGCAAGATCCATCTCGACGCCTCGATGGGCTGTGCCGGCGAGCCGGCCGCGCTCGATGACGCGACGATCGCCGAGCGTGCCGCAAGGCTGGCGCAGGTGAGCGAAAGGACCGCGAAGGCGATCGGCGCACCGCTGCCGCTCTATATTCTCGGCACGGAGGTTCCGGTGCCGGGCGGCGCCGACCGTGCGCTCGAAGAACTCCGGCCGACCGCCCCGGACGCCGCGCGCGCAACGATCGCCATTCATCGCGAAATCTTCTCGCGCGCAGGATTGGAGGACGCTTTTTCCCGCGTCATCGCTTTCGTCGTCCAGCCGGGTGTCGAATTCGGCAGCGAGAACGTCATCGGTTACAGGCCCGAGCTTGCGACTGAATTGACCGCGCTCCTCGACGAAGAACCGCAATTCGTCTTCGAGGCCCATTCCACCGACTATCAGACACGCCCTGCCCTGACGAGGCTGGTGAAGGATGGTTTTCCGATCCTGAAGGTCGGCCCGGGCCTGACCTTTGCGCTGCGCGAGGCGTCTTATGCGCTCGATATGATCGCCTCCGAGATGGTTGCTGGTTACGGCGACAGGCCGCTGGCCGCCGCAATGGAGGCGGCGATGTTGTCAGCACCCGGCGACTGGCAGGCGCATTATCATGGCGACGCCACCGCCCTGCGCCTGCAGCGCCACTATAGCTACAGCGACCGCATCCGCTATTACTGGAACAGGCCCGAAGCCAATCGGGCCTTCGAGAAGCTGCTCGATGCATTGCGAGGCAAGGCTATCGCGGAAACGCTGCTTCACCAGTTCCTGCCTCAGCTTTCGGCAGCCGAAGCCGGCGATCCCGAAAATATCCTGATTTCAGCGGTCGATCGCGTCCTTGCCGACTATCAGAGCGCTTGCGGCACGCCGTCCTGAGCAACGACCGCGTCGTGAAGGCCAGTAGATCAATTTCCAGGCTCCATCGCCGTCAAAGCAGCCTGCGTGACGACATCTGCAATGCGTTCGGACAGCGCCGGGTCGGAAACGGCGCGCGCAAGCGTAACGCCACCGCTCAGCATGGCGAGTAGCAGAATTGCTTGATCACCCCGGCGCCTTTCGGATTGGCCTTGCGTTTTCTGCTCCGGCAGCCCGGCCGCGACGTCCTCGACGAGGCGTTTGATCTCGGCCGTATAGGCGCTTCGCGTTTCATCGTCCGCGCGCATCACGTCGGGAGAAAGGCTCGGCAGAGCGCAGCTCTCACCCAATTCGCAGGTTCTTTTGTAGCCGAGATAATAGCCGACGAATGTCGCCAGCCAGTCCTTCGGTTGATTGGCTTTCAGTTCCGCAATTCCCCGCCGCAGCTCTTCCAGGCCCGTCAGAACGGCAGTACGAAAGGCTTCGCCCTTCGACTTGAAATGTCCGTAGAAGGCGCCGTTGGTCACGCCCGCGGCCTTGGTCAATGCGTCAATACCGGCGCCGCCATAACCTTCCTTTCGGAAAACCTGTCCTGCCGCCGCGATGACTCGCGTTCGGGTCTCTTGCTTGTGTTCGGCACTGTAGCGCATGGATACCTCATACGGAGTGATCGCTCTTTATCTCTTGATAAGAGAGTGATCGATGTGTATGCATAAAGAGTGATCACTATATATCAGAAATGGTCACGGTCCAAACAAGGAGACACGCGATGCCCATCACACTCACGCTGCCGGAAGGTCTGCTTTCTCAGCAAGCGCAGGCACAAGCATTTGCCGGCCTGACGGACGCGTTGCTGGATGTTGCCGATTTGACCGGCAATGCTTTCATGACCGCCAATATCATCGGCACCATCAACGTGCTGCCACGCGAGCATGTGCTTGCGGGGGGAGCGCCAGTCGCCGCGGCGTTCATCGAACTCAAGCTGCCCGAGATTGCGCTGGCGAGCGCTGAAGCAAAACAGGCCTTCTTCCAGAAAGCGACCGATGTCGTCGAACAGGCCGCGGAGGGCCGGCTGAAGCGCGAGCACATATGGTCCAACATCGTCTATGCGCCCGAGGGCGCGTGGGGTATCGCCGGCCGCAGCTACGACAACGCCGAGCTTGTCGGCGCCATCCAGGCTGCGGCTGCCGCCTCGTAACGATCGGCGCGCACGCGCGGAAATCTCAACCTGATGCAAGACCGGGCCGGCGACAGCGGTGAGTCGCGGTCCGGCGCCACGACGGAGCCAAGCCATGCAGCTTGCCAACTATCTGTTCTTTTCCACGGGCTGCGACGAGGCGCTTGCCTTCTATGCCGAATGCGGGCTTGGGCGTGTCACGCAATTGAAGCGGCACGGCGCAGACGGAATGCCTATTGCCAGCGAAACCATGCGGGGCAAGGTGATGCATGCCCGCTTCGAAGGACCTGGTATTCTGTTCTTCGCCTCGGACAATCACGATGCCGAGCCGATGCGCGGCTCCGCCCATATGTTGATCATGGATGACCGCGACGGTACCGACAGGCTTTTCGCTCGGCTGGCCAAAGGCGGCAAGATAACGACGCCCCTCGCCTTGCAGCCATGGGGAAGCTATTACGGCAAATTCACCGATCGCTTTGGTGTTCAATGGATGCTCGATTGTATGGTGTGATCATGGGCTGCGCATGAGCGAATGTGCTTAGCCGACCAAAGCGGTCGCGGCCCTCCCCAAGCCGATGTTCGTCCATTATCGTGTGGTATAGCCACCATCGATGACGAGGACTTCGCCGGTGACATAGCTTGCCGCCGCTGAGCAGAGAAACAGAGCAGCGCCTGCCACCTCCTCTGGTTGCCCGACCCGCCCCATCGGGGTCATGCTGCGCCAGGTCGGAAACCAGCCGGGATTTTCAATGCCGCCGCGCGACAGGTCGGTCTCGATATAGCCCGGCGCGATGGCGTTGACCCGGATATTCTCGGCGGCAACCTCGCTTGCCAGACTCTTCGTCATCATGTGAACTGCCGCCTTGGACGTGTTATAGGCGACCTGGTTCTGCGGGATGTTGGAGACGAGACCCGACATGGAGCCGATATTCAGGATGACACCGCCGCCCTGACGCCGCATGGGCGCAAGGGCCGCCCGGCAGGCACGGAAGACCGCGTCGACATTAACGGTCATGATCTCGCGCCAGATGGCGTCGGAAAATTCGCCGCTGTCGCCATGAATGGCGATGCCGGCATTATTGACGAGAATGTCGATACGGCCAGTCCGCGAAAGGGTTTCGGTGACGATCTCGTTGGCCGCGTTTTCCTGCTTCAGGTCGGCCGCAATGAAATCGCAATCGACGCCGGCCTTGGAGAGCCGCTCCTCCGCCGCGCTACTACGCGTTCGTCCCGTGATGACGATCTTGGCGCCTGCCTCGCCGAGCGCCTCTGCAATGGCAAGCCCGATGCCGCGTGTACCACCCGTCACCAGCGCCACCTGTCCGTTGAGGCGGAATCTGTCGAAGATCATGGCCATTTCCTTTCTGTGATGGTGGCAGGCGGGTACATCCTCTTCAGATGTCGGTGCTCTGCGGCGGCACCTCAGGCGGCCAGTGCGGCAATGACGTTTCTGACCAGGGCAGCCGAAGACAGCCTGCTCGTGGCGCAGCTCGGGGCGCCGATAGCGCCGACGCGTATGGAAACGCCGCCGCGAGCATTGGCGATGGCAAACATCGATTCGTCGGTCAAGTCGTCGCCAATGGTGATGGGACAACGGTTCCTGAAAGGGTCGGACTGGAAGAACCGCTCCAGCGCATCGCCCTTGCTCGACCGTGCCGGGCGCAGCTCGAACACCATCTTGCCGAGCTGCAACGCCCAGTTCGGTCCGGCGACCTTCGCGTAGTGATGCATGCGGTCTTCGAGAACCTTTTCATATTCGGGCGCAAGCCGGTAATGGGCGGCAACGGCAGCACCCTTGTCTTCGATCAGGACTCCAGGATAGTGCTCGGCCTCGGCCGTCAGCGCATGTTTCAACGCCTGAAACTCAGGCGTCGCCTCGAGCGTATGCATTCCGGCCGCACTCCGGATCTCCGCGCCGTGAAGGCCTGCCGTCGGAAATGCAAAAGGCTTGAACAGCGCGTCGGCATAGGCAAGCGACCGTCCGGTGACCAGCGCCAGGGCGCCTCCGAGCTTGTTCGACAGGCGATGAAGCTGTCCGGGCAGCGCCTCCGGAACCTCGATTGCATCCGGCGTGGGTGCAAGATTGAGCAGCGTCCCGTCGATATCGAGAAACATCGCCCAGCGGTCCGGCTCGTCCAGAACCAATGAAAGCATTTCCTGGGTGGCGTCGTCGTCTTGCACGGCATTCTCCAAACTCGGCAATCATGAAGCTAGGTCGCCAGGCGACGAGGGCAAGATGGTGCCGGTCGCCGGAACATCCGCAGGCAAGTCCGCGTTTTATCTGGCCGCCCATTCGAGCACTCATGCCGCAGAAGGTACATCGATGGCCAAGAGCAGTTCCAAGCACCGCGATGAGGTCAATGCTCCGTTGGCGCATGGCGCCACGATTTTGCCGCTGGTGACCATCGACGACTACAATAATGAACTGCGTGACAAGAACGGTTTCGTCGGCGACAACGCCAACAAGAAGACCTTCCAGCAGAAGCTCGACGATTGGAGAAAACGCGTCCGCAAGTTCGGGGACGACCCGATCGGCAAGGTAGCGACGGCGAAGCTTTCCAAGAAGAAAATCGAGGCTCTCCTGAAAGGGGACGATATGGAGGCTGCTGCGCTTGTGATGGGCGCGGTGGAGGATTTCTCCCAGGACTTTGCCGAGGTGATCCGAAAATTCCTCAAGGACGAGCGCTGGTCCAAGACGGAGCGCATCGTCGTTGGTGGCGGTTTTAGGCAGAGCCGTTTTGGCGAATTGGCGATCGCGAGAACCATGGTTCTTCTCAAAGCCGCCGGCGTCAATATCGAGGTTCTGCCGATCGGCCATCATCCCGACGAGGCGGGGCTGATCGGCTCCGTGCACCTGATGCCGCCCTGGATGTTCAAAGGCTACAAGGCGATCCTGGCGGTCGATATCGGCGGCACAAACGTCCGCGTCGGCATAGTTGAATTTGGAAAGGAAAGGATGCCGCATTTTGCCGATGCGCGAGTCTGGGAATCGGAGATCTGGCGCCATGCCGATGACGAGCCGAGCCGCAGCGCGACAATAGAGAGGCTGGCGGCGATGCTGCGCGACCTGATTGATAAGGCCGAAAAGGCCGATCTGAAACCCGCGCCCATTATCGGGATCGCCTGCCCCGGGATCATCAAAGCCGATGGTTCGATCGAACGCGGCGGGCAGAACCTCCCAGGCGGGAACTGGGAAAGCGACAGCTTCAACCTTCCCGCAGCGCTGATGAAGGCCATTCCCGAGATCGGCGACCACAGCACATTCGTGATGATGCACAATGATGCCGTCGTGCAGGGATTGTCGCAGATCCCCTTCATGAACGACGTGTCGAGATGGGCCGTGCTGACCATCGGCACGGGTTTGGGCAATGCGCATTTTACCAATCGCGAGGAAGCGAAGGCGCGATAGCCGCTTATGCCCCATATGATCAGCGCGCCCCGATCGTGAGGCATTCCCTGCCTGCCGCAGATTCGGCGCCTTATGGTAAACATAAGGTAAACAAAGAAGAATTCCGCAAACGGAAATGAAATGCCGGGTAAGTTCCGCTAGAGAGAGGCGGCCCATTCACGCGTAGCTGGTTGATGGGTCACTCTGTTAAGCGCGATCAAGCCGCTCGGTGACTGGATTGAGCATAGTCGCCGGGGCTCGATTCGCCTAGCAGGCTCGCTACAATTTTACCTTTGATAGACGAACCAAATCTGATGCTCGCAATCGGCCGGTGCGGCGCCCTCCCCTCTACCTCGGCCACATTGGAAAAGATGGTGATAACGCTGACGAACGGTTTTCGTCAGGCTCAAATTGCGCTTATCTCGCGGCCTCACGAAAGTTTTGCGCAGACGAAAGATGGATCATGAACTTCAAGGGAATTAGCGCGCCGCTCAATGCAGGCCGCCTCGAACAGATGCTCGGCCTTGCTCCGTCACGACGTGATTCTGAATCCCATGACGCAAATGATAAGACCTCAGGCAGCGAGCCGGCCCGCGGGTTGGAAGCGGAGAGCCTTTACCGTCCCTCTGCCTATAAATGAGAACAGGGTTCGCCTGAACCGGCCTTTACATGCTGACGAAGGCGAGTCGTCGCCCTTATCGACACATCGAATTGCGGCACCTATATTGAAGCCGTCCTATGTTCGTTGCCATTGTCAGCTGACAACTGCGCTAAGATTCCGGAATTCCACGTAATTTCTCTGTCGAATCTGGTGCGTTATATGTTTGCTAACCAAGAAATCGCTTGACGGAATCGCCAGACTCACGATCATTTGCGCAAAATTACCCAATTTATCAGGATTTGCGTGA